>NZ_LUFH02000075.1 GCF_001586785.1 Sphaerospermopsis aphanizomenoides BCCUSP55 | reverse complement strand
AAAGAAACAACATAGTGAAAACAATATAATTATGGTGAGTATTTACAGTATGGCAATTGATTCTACATTAGGAATTGCTCGTCATTATTACCTGAGTGAAGATGGAAATTTTAATAATTCTGTTGGTTGGGGTCCTGCTGGAGTTGAATGGCACGGAACTGTAGAACTCACCGAAGAGGAATTAAAGCGTGTTCATGAATACGCTGATTTATTTGGTGAATACAATATACATTCTAATAATTGCGAAATGTTTGCTTGGTATATCAAAAGTGGTAAAAGATATTCAGGACAAACACAAGAAATTAGAGTCACAAAATTTGGTGCTGCTTTAGTACAACTGGTTCAACCTGTGCATACTGTTCGTAGTATCAAATATCTAGAGATTGAAAAATCAATAGTCGCTCATCTTGAAGGTAATTTACAGGAAATTAAACAGAAGAAACTGCTTGAGGAACAAGCCGCACGAGATGATTTTTGGACTAAAAGAGATGCTGAAAGATTGAAAAAAAGCAATTAAATAAGATTTGTAGGTTGGCTGAGGTAGTTGCAAATCAACGCCAAAGATGTAAATCTTGGGTTTCACGTTATTTAGTTCATTCTCTCTTTGCGCCTTTGCGCCTCTGCGTGAGACTCACTCCACCACATCAAACCAAATAGGCGTTAAATCATCAACCTTACCATTATAGTTAATAGTAATTTCCTCGCCTTCCCGAATATATTTATAAGCAATAATCTCTATTATCTGTTCATCAAACTTTTTCACATACAGCGCATTAGGCTGATAAGAATGATTAAAAAGTGAAGCATACCCTAAAGCGATCGCACCACTTTCTCCATGCCAACCGAAATAATAATTACATAATACTGTATGAGTAATTAACTTTACTTGCTGCTTAGGAATTACAATTACACTAGCAATATCAATTACTTCTCCTGGCTCAAAATCCTTCTGAGCAAAAACACCTCTACCTTTTATTTCTGTATCACGAACTACTAACATAATGCAATTCTGTCTAATCTGTGAGAATTATTGTTTACTAATTACTACAGATAGACGCAGAGACAATTAAAACAAATGTAAGTATTCAGCTATCAGTAATCAGTAATCAGCTTTTACCTACAGTTAGATAGGTTTGTCATAAAATGAGCAGAATGTTGTCAAATCCCATCAGTGTTAATGAGAGAAAGTTACAAGTATTGATGTCTTTCTTCTTTCTTCTTTCTTGCTGATGGCTGACGGCTGACGGCTGAATGCTTAAAAACAAATTTTTGTCACTGACTTATGACTGCTATAGTCACTATAAAGTTAATGATTATAAATGTTGTCAGAATTTCCGTAAATTTTAATTTTTTGTGCCAAGTTAATAATATTCGTGTTATTATAAATATCCCAGACTCCAAAAATGTTAACTATCATTGGTTGTGGAAATCTCAATCGTAATGACGATGCTGTAGGCGTAATCATCGCCCAACGTTTACAGCAATATCTCGCTCAAAATTCTCACCCCAATGTCCGCGTTTTTGATTGTGGTACTGCGGGAATGGACGTGATGTTTCAAGCGAGAGGAAGTAAAAGATTAATAATTCTTGATGCTAGTTGCACAGATTCCGAAGCAGGTGCTATATTTAAAGTCCCAGGGAAAGAATTAGAAGCACTACCAGAACCTAGTTATAATTTGCATGATTTTCGTTGGGATCATGCCTTAGCTGCGGGGAGAAAAATCTTTCAAGATGATTTTCCTCAAGATGTGACTGTATATTTAATTGAAGCTGGAAATCTTGATTTTGGACTAGATTTAAGTCCGGCTGTTCAACATTCTGCTGATTTAGTTTTGGCAGAACTAATCACGATTATCAACCAGAATGTTATGGCTTAATTCTCAGAAGTCAGGAGTCAGAAGTCAGGAGTCAGAATATTTGAACAAAGAGCAAATTATCATCTCATGATTTTTGATGTCATTGCTACAAAGCTGACTGCTGAAAGCTGATAGCTGAATGCTTAGAATTAACAATCTCAAATCCAAAATCCAAAATCTAAAATCCAAAATCCAACTATGCCATGTCCCGGTAAACCGAGAGTTCATCTACTCTCATTTCAAATGGTACAGCATTAGCTTCTGGAGGACAAACGCGAATTTTTGCACTGCTGACAATGCTATAAAGTAAGCTGGCCATTGGCACGATTTTTTGCAAGATTCGCCAGTTTGTCACTTGGTCTGGACATTCGATCACTAATGTCATAGCACTAGCATGGGTGGTGACATACCAACGACAATGAGACAATAGATTTTGAATGATGCGATCGCACCCTTCATAAAAGTACCGACTAATAGAATATTCTAGCTGTTGTTGCAGGATGATATCAGCTGATGTGGGTTGAAGATGATGCTTATCATCAGCGTGGAATTCAGATTCTCTTCTGGCCATTTCTCTTGATTGTCCTATTTTATTTACCAATTGCCATTACGTAAAGCACATCCTTATTGGTTCCTAGAAACTCTTGGGCTTCATCATCATAAAAAGCACCAATACCACTACAATCTATTCCCCAATAATTGCTAAATAGATACACTCTCTGTCCGATCAAACCTGCAATTTGCATAGCAGTTTGATAACTCAAATAATCGGACACAAAAAACAAAGTTACAGCGCCATCTCTAGCCAGCGCCTGGTTAATGCACAAGTAGCCTGATTTTTCGCTAAAGTCACCCGCCTTTATGAGATTTCCACCAATATATAAACCGGGTAACATTCCTTCAACACGATGCACCACCGAGTAAATTTCTACTGCTTCAATATTTTCAGTTGGGATGGGTTTCTGAACATCCTGTAAAATTTGCCAATAAATTTCTTGAGAAATAGACTGCTTTTGAAAACGTCGAATAGAACGCCTATTCCAAACGTTCTCAAGAAACCGTTTTCGGTCAAAATTAAATTGAGGATGTTCAAGAGGTTGCTGGTGACTGGGTTGCACAGAAGTTGCTTGATAGGCATCTTCGAGGAATGGATGAGCTTGAAAATAGTCAGTACCACAGACAAAAGGAATACTTAATCTTAAGCGTCTGACTGATTTTTCTTGCGCCTCTCCCGATATCATACAACTACTAATAAACTCCTTATTCTCAAATCCTAAATCAGCATTGAGAGAGAGTTTATCAAAGTCAAAGATTAATTGGATGTTTTTTTCATGAAGATATGCTGAAGCTGCGATCGCACCTAAATGGTGTCCGCTATCCAACAAACAATATCTAATGCTCCTGTCTTGATATTTCCAGCTAGACCTATAATAAACACAACTAACTAAAAAAATGAAGCCATTGATACTTTTATTGGGTATAACATAACTTTCCAAACCATCATCAATTAATTCATAAATCAATGTCAGACAATCATTCTCAATTTCGAGATGGTAAATGCCATTTAGAAATCCCTCAACACCACGCATTTGGACATAAACTTCCGTTGGATATAACGCCCCGGCTGATGGATTTACCCGTAATTGATAGGGTTCACCTTTATAAATATTCTCAAAAGTGATGGCGCTTGTTAACTTGATAAAAGCATGAGTGGGATTATTGCCATTTAATTTCACCCGCCGATAAAATTTTGGATAAATTTTAAAAGCGCGGGGTTGAGTTGATGCATCCACATAATTGGGATTCATCTGTACCGATAGGTAAGAATGCTTGGTAGCCTGATGATAGGCGTTAAAAGAAAGGTTACTGTGTGGCATTTTTCAGCAACCTTAAAACTTCAATGTTACTAGCAAAGTCAATTGCTTTATAATCGTCCAAATTCTGTAAATTCATGTTAGGATTATGTTGTAATAGCAATCTCACTACTTCTGTCTTTCCAGCAGATGCACCATACATCAGGACAGTTGCACCGTTATCATTTTGATTGTTAATATCTATGTTGGCTTCTAGCAACAAATTGATTAAATCGTAATGATTGCCAAAACAAGCAAACCACAAAGCATTATTGTGATCATTGTTTGTGGCATTGATATCCGCACCTGCATCTATGAGTTCTTTCACCACTGGTAATACACCCTGTCTAGTGGCTTTCATTAAAGCTGTATCACCGTTTTCACCACGCTGATTTAAATCTTCAGCGTTGTAACCATTGGCGATTAACCAATGGCTAGTTGTTGCACTCAAATTTGCCTGACTTACTTGACTCATAATTATGGCTGGGAAAATAACTTCAGAAAGAATTTACAAGACAGAAAAAGCTGATAGCTGATAGCTGAATGCTGACCAACTAAAAACATAATGGTGAGCAAAGCCCACCATATTTAAAAAACACTATTTGAATTCTGAAAAACCAACAGTAGCTGTTGAACAATTGCAATACCAATCATGGAGGATGTTGCCAGCTATTAGATTTCTCTAACCCCCCATTCAAGGGGGGCTAAGAGAAATTTTATCTATCACCCTGGCAGAGACAAGGTATTACGTGATAAAACTACTATCCAACAGCAACTGGTTGTAATTGCGCTTCTTCAGAAAACATCTTTCTAGCAGATTTGCCTGGTTTTGGTACACCATAAAAAGTGGCTTCTGCTTCGAGTTCGTCTACTATATCCCAAGCTTCAATTGCGCGTTTAGAATCTGCGCCATAGTTAGCAGCAATTGAGCGGGCTTCAGAGATAGCTTTTTGTATCTCTTTGCGTAGGAATTTTAATTTTGGTTTATCGACAAAGTTACCCTTGGTGAGAATATCGGTGACAGAGATAATGCCTAATAATTCACCTTGGATAACTGGCGCACGCCACACACCAGTATTAGCAAATAACCGCGCTACATATTCAACATCGAGATCAGGATTGACAACCACGCAAGGTTTAGTCATCACCTCGTAGACATGAATCCGTTCGGGATCTCTGCCAAAAGCAGCAACTTTGCCTACAATATCCATCTCGGTAATCATACCGTAAGCATCACCACTGTGACGAGGTTCGACAACCAAAGCTCGCAGTTCTTTGAGCCTCATTAGTTTGACTGCTTCTGCTACGGTTGCGGAACCGCGAATAGTAGCAACATCTTGAGTCATAATTTGTTTGGCTCTCATAATTCCTGCTCCTTAAATTCGGTTGAGCGAATCAGTGAATTACTTCTAAACTGCTGTAATTTTGCCTAAACTTTACTCCTGTAGCTTGCACCTTAATCAATAAAAAATTGAATAAGAGGCGGTATCTGTACTGGCTAAAAAGCAATTACTTCCATGAAAATATTCCTAACCTAAGTATTAAAAATCTTAGAGATTTTAATGCTTTCGGTGATTTTGGCAATAAGATTTACGCAGTTCATCTATATGTTTATCTAGCTTTCTTACTTTTACCTTTGGTTGAACTTAACCAGGAATCAAGTAAGAATGTTTGTGCTAACTATGTAATCGCTTTTTGTTGAGGTTTAGGTTCACTACCAACAATTTAGCTTACTTATATATTATCACTCTGATTAGGTTGAATTATGAATGATTTATAAAGATCGACCCATTTTTGACCATAAATCTGATTAAAAAATTGTTAAGTGGATTACAAAAGCAAAAAATTATATTTCATGTTTTAGATATTGGATATTACGATTTATTATTGAAGCTAATAGCGATACAATTAGGTTATTTCCATTAAAAAAATATGATTTTTTGAATAAAAATAAGATTCGTTATTTTTTTAAGAAATTTTTAAACCTTATATTTTAGAAATTTTTGAAGAATGTTATAAAGAAGCAAGAAAAGAAGCAAGCGATAGATCAAAACTTGCCTTAGATATCTTGCTGATCAATCCCATTGGTTTTTTAGAGCAGGTTTTAGATGATGATTGGTTTGTGAGATAGGAGAACTGGTAATTAAGAAAAACTATTTTCTTCTTCTTCTGGACTGTTTTCTACAGCTAAACCTTTCCAAGAAAAATCGGTTCTTCAGTACCTAATATGCTAAATTGTACTGATAAAATCCGAAAAGGCATACCAGATAAGGGATATAATGTTGGTTATTGAAGAAAATGTCTGAATATTCCTTCTTAATCTCTGTTAAGAGTTCCCTCTCTACACAGATAATTTCAAAAATCAAATACCAGTCCTATATACAATAAATATTTATTACTTGCTTGCTGCTCATTTAAAATCTCAGCGTATCTCTTTAATTGTCCGTTAATTTCTCCAAAACCAATTTTACATTCAATAAATATTAAATCTGTAGTCAGTTCATTTACCAAATCAACTACAATATCAAGTCTGCTATGCTGCGAAGGGAGTTCTAGTTTTTTATATTCTAGGGGGGGTGAAATAGGAAGAGTCGAATTGGAGGGGTTTAGCAGTGCGAAAAACCTACCAGGAAGGGAAGATTGCTTTAACCAGTAGAGAAAAATATCATTAGGAAGAGAAAAACAATAAGCAATTATTTCTGTAAAAAAATCTTCAACAGGTTTATTTCCTGATGAATAGAGGTTGAGTAAATTGGTGAATAAAGACATCTTATTTTGATTGCATCACCTGGAATACTTGTATCAAGTATACATGTTCTATGTCTGTATAATCACAATTTCAATAAAACTTAATTTTCTGCTTTTCAAAATATTGGATAATTTACCCCTCAATCACACGCACATAAATAGCCCGTGCTACTTCCCTATCTATAGTCAGGGGAATATTACCAGCCTTAATTACAAAAGTAGGAAATTGCTGTTCAACAATAATATTAGTTCCTGTTTTTATACCCATTGATATCAGTTTTTTCCTAATTATTTCATCCTGAGTTTTACAGACAGTGCCAATTCCCTGCTCCCCAGGTTTTAGCAATTCTAAAGAGCAACCCATCACACTAAAAGGAGTAAACATTGCCAGATAATAATTAAAGATAATTAAATGTAAAAATTGTCATGATGAAAGATGATTAACATCCTCCATCATGGTTAAATTGGCAGTAGGGTTTTAGCAATGCTAAACCCTAATGTTGTATTAAGGAAGGTAAGCTTCTTGGTGGGTTTTGATTGTACAATTAGAGCGAGGATATGTAACGCACAATAAAGCAAAACCCTTAGAAATTTGATCATCATCCAAGAAGTTTTGATCGTCTTGGTTAATTTCGCCTTCTACAACTTTACCTACACAGCTAGAACAAGAACCAGCGTGGCAAGAGAAAGGTAATTCAATACCAGCTTCTTCTGCACCATCGAGAATAGTAGTATCTTCGTCGATTTCAATGGTGGTGTCGAGGTTTTCTTTTTTGTTGATCAATCTTACTTGATAGGTAGCCATTTTCCGGTTCTCCTCAAACGTGAATAGAATTATTGTGGTAAATTCGTTAAGTCTCCCCTTTTAGGGTGGGGAAATGCTCCCTACCGTACACAAAAAAGATGTGGAGTATGTCTACGGTAAACTTGTAAAGTTGTAAGTAGCAGAATAGAACTTAGGAAAGTTTCTATATTTATTTTTTCCTAAGTTCCAAATTTTTTTAGCTGCAAGGTACACCATTTGGTGAACAATCACCTGCTTTAAAAGACTTGCCACAACCACAGGTATCAGTTGCATTGGGATTGGAAAACTTAAAGCCGCTATCCATTACTCCCTCAACAAAATCAATTACCACACCTTCTAATAACGGCGCACTTTTAGCGTCCACATAAACCAACACATTTCCTTGTTGAGTTACTACATCATCTGGTTGAGGCTTACTGGTAATTTCAATTCCATACTCATAGCCACTGCAACCACCATCTTTGACGGAGATGCGGACACCTTTGGTAGCGTTATTTTCTTCGGAAGCGGAACCTCTTAAAAATGCCCGCAGACGAAATTCTGCCTTTTCTGTTAAAGTAACAGTCATTTTGTTTCCTGTTCTGTAGCGATTATTCTGATTGAATAGATGTGGGTTATTTATTTTTTGGTGGGATTTCAAACTGTCAGAGATTGGGATTGGGAATATCTCCAAGGTGCAGTATTACCGCATACCGGACAATTGCGATCGCGTTGAGAACGACGTTTAGCAAACTCCATTCGGTTCAAGTCAATTGTTAACAATTGAGATAACAAAGGTTGACTAAAACCAGTAATTAGTTTGATCGCTTCTAATGCTGTTAAACAAGCCAATGTTCCAGATACAGCACCGAGAACTGAAAAACCGCGCCGATCCCAATCAGGCTTTTCTGGAAACAGACAGGATAAACAAGGAGTTACACCCGGAATAATCGTCGTCAGGTAAGCCTCCATCCCATCCATTGCCGCCTCTACCATTGGTTTACGCCAGCGCACACAGGCTTCATTTAACAAATTGCGCTCCGTAAAATTATGGGCGCAGTCCAAAGCCATATCAGCAGACTGCACCAAAGAGTCTACATTTTCTGAGGTAATATAATCATGAATTGCTTCAATCTGCACATCAGGATTAATCCCTGCCAGAGTTTCCTTAGCTTTAAATACTCTTGGTTTTCCCACCCAATCGTCAGTCATCAAAACTTGACGATTCATATCATCCATTCGTAAGTCACCACCCCGGACTAGGATTAGCCGCCCAACGCCTGCTACTGCTAGGTAAAGCGCCGCCGTACCGCCTAATCCCCCCACACCCGTAACCAGAACCGTCGCTGATTTTAGGCGTTTCTGAGCTACTTCGCCAAAATTAGGGAGCATCATTTGGCGACTATAGCGTTCTAATTCGGTAGGCGTTAGGTTGATCAATTTATACCTCCTAATCAGAAGTGATTTCTGTCAGCGTGACTACATTTTTTGGCTTGTCATTAAACACCTTGAACAACTTTTGTTCATGGGGTGTTGATTCCATAAAAACTTGATAAGCCTTTTGCAAAGCCAAACAATATTGAGTTAATTTTTCTGTTTCACTCAAGTTAGGAAATTTTTCATCAATTTCATACATATATTGAGAAAACTTCTTCAATATATGCAGACGATTGACATTCACAAAATGTTGGTCGTAAGGCAGATTAAAAAACTGAAAATAAGCTTCTGCATCTACGATTTTTTTGAATTCTTCCAATGTTCCACTCATTTAGCGTTCTCCATTTTTTTTAGTTGTTGCTTGAGTTCATCTAACTGTTGGTAGATTTCATAAGTCTCAGCCGCAACATCCATAAGTTTTTTGTAATCCGTTGGTAATCCCTCAGCTAAATCATGCAGATCCATTTTCATTTGACCTGCTTTACTATTTAGCTTTTTAATGGTAGTTTTCAGTTCGTCAATAGTCATTAGTAATCAGGGAATAGGGAATAGGGAATAGGCAAGAGGCAAGAGGCAAGAGGCAAGAGGCAAAAGGCAGAAGGCAAGAGCCAGAAAGTATTATTCTCCCCTGCTCCCTGCTCCTTTTCTTCTTCTCTGTCACCTATCACCTGTCACCTGTCACCTCAAATTACAACTGACCTACTTCGGGGAAGCGTTTAGCTAAATCAATCCCTTTTTCAACAAACTTTTCTCCCTCTTCAGCTAACTTTTCAAGGGAGTCAAAACCAAAGCGATGAGCATCGCGTAAGGTTTTTACAGTTAACAATAACCGACCAGAAAAAACTAAAGCCCAGCCAAAACCCTCATGACCTAATTCAATTACCACATTAGAAATTAGTCCGGTTTCTTTTTCAATGCTGGCGGCTATAGCCCGAAAAAAAGCATTAATTCGAGAAATAGTTGCTGGATCTACTTCACCTTCAACGGAAATTTCCCGTTTCTTTTGTTTGGTGACAATATAAGGTTTAAGAATCAACTCATCCGACCAACTCCGGTAAAAGCCATAGCTATCACTGGCGCGGATTTGTAGAACTAATGTCTTCAGAAAAGGTGAAGTAATTACTGTACTTGTAGCGTTTCCGTTCACACTATTATTTTCACTCATACCGCTGCTTCGTTTTCAACTTCATCTGCAAAGTTAGATGTGGGTTTTTGTAAAGCTTTCCGCAACCAAGGAGGAGGATTACCTTTGAGGGTTTGGACTAACTTAGTCAAGATTTCTTCAATCTTTTCTTCTTCTGACTTGGCCTTGACTGGAGTCACCCCATGCTTAATTAAACGAGCCGCTGCACTACCACCAATGGCGACCACATAAACTATTGTACAATCTTTTAATGCCTCAAGTTTAGGGGTAATTTTATCTTCGTTACCATCTTCTTTGAGGTCGCCATCAAATTTCAGAGTTTCTAGGAATTCATATCCTGTATCTGAAATTTCATAAACATCAATTTCTTTAGCCCAGCCAAAGTGAGCATTAATATGAATTCTGTCTGTGGTCGTAAAAGCAATTTTCACTTTCATTTGTCCTTTGTCAATGAAAAAAGGGAATAGGGAATAGGGAATAGGGAATAGGGAATAGGCAAAAGGTAGAAACTGATTAATTTTTTACTGTCACCTGTCACCTGTCACCTGTCACCTATTACCTATTAATTACTGAAGACCATTGCTTCATCATTAACGACTCTTCATGTTCTATGAATAGGTTTCCGATGCCAAATAAAAGTTCCATAGTGCCGCGATAGCCTACTTTAGTAAATAAGCCATTTCCTAAACGGTCATAGATAGGAATTCCTAACCGATAGAGGGGAATTACAAGACGTTTGGCGATGGTATTCACATTAGAATTACCAATCAATAAATCAGAACCTACTGCTAATTCTTCAAAATCTTCTAAATCGCCAATGGTGACATTTTTAATGGGGAGATGTTCTAATAAAGGAGAACGAGTTGTCGTGACAGCAGCATGAATTTGCGCTCCCATCGACTGTAAAAACTGCACCATCGACCAAAGTAAATCTGGTTCTAAAGCTAAAGATACCCGTTTTGCACCAAAATAAAAGTGAGTATCTAACATTGCATCTTGCAATTGACGACGTTGACGGCGATATTTTTCCGGTACGGGATTACCACTCAAAACCGATAACGCTTGTAGAAACTCATCTACAGGTTCTAAACCCGTCACATCTTTAAATATTTCGTAATCTGTGCCAAAACGTTCTTGCAGAATTTTTGCTGCACCGCGCATACTTTCACCTAAAGCTAAAGTGAAAGCAGAACTACCTAAAGAACGTAATTGTTTAAGAGTTGTACCGCTAACTGTTACTGCACTATAATCATCTTCCAAATGACCATCTAAGGAAGCACCCAAGTCAGGAACAAAAATCGGTTCTAGTCCGAAAGATGTCACCATCTCTCGAATTTCTTGTACATCTCCAGGAGTGAAAGCTGAACCTGCCAAAATCGTAATTTGTTCAGGTTTAATTCCTCCAGCTTTAGGAAGTTCTTTCACAATACTTTCTACAGCAACCGCAAAACCATCTTGCAACGCACCTTTAAAATCAGGAGTGGGAGCAAAGATAATTCCTAAATGGGCAAGTTCTGGATGACGTTCCCGAATATCTTTCAAGAAACGTTCAATATCATCACCCCTAGTTTCAGTTAGTCCTGTGGTACACAAACCAATAATTTCTGGTTTGGCTTTTTCTACTAAAGTGAGAATTGCTTGTTCGACATTTTCCTCACCACCCAAAATGGTAGTAACTTCTGTCATTGCTGTAGTAGCTAAAGGAATTGCTTCCCGAAAATGGCGTACTAATACAACTTTAGCAAAAGCAGTACAACCTTGAGAACCATGAAACAAAGGCATAGTTCCTTTCAAACCCAAAAAAGCCAAAGAAGCACCTAAAGCTTGACTTTGTTTGAGAGGATTAACAGCAACAGACTTATTGGGAACAGTTACAAGTGCCATAAATATAATCTCAATAATTTATAATTGACAATTGACAATTGACAATTAATAATTTTTCATTATCAATTATCAATGATCAATTTATAATTTACTCCCAAGGTGCTGGCTTACGAATTTGTTCCCAAATAGGACTGTACAAAGCCTCATACAATTCTCTTGCCATTTCTACCATTCCCTCATAACCTGCATAGGGATGATGACGTTCTTGGTTAATATCTAAAAAGGGAATTCTAGCTTTTAAAGCTGTGTATTGATTTCGACCACCAGCTATTAACATATCAGCTTTGGTGTCTCTTACTAATTTCAGTAATTCTTGGGCATTACCTTTTTCTAACATGATGCCATCATTGCCCAATAATTTCTTGATTTTGGCTTTATCTTCTTCTGTACTTTTTCTGGTACTGGTGGCAACAACTTCAATTCCTAAATCCTTGGCAGCGGAAATAATTGACCAACTTTTCACACCGCCAGTATATAAAACAACCCGTTTACCTTTGAGGCGTTCTCGATAGGGAGCTAAGGCAATATCTAAAGCCGCAGTTTCATCAGCAATTAATTTTTCAGTCCGTGCTTGTAAGTCAGCATCACCTAATTTAGCAGCTACATTTCGCAAGCAACGGTTAATATCATCAATACCATAAAAAGACTCTTCCAGATAAGGAATACCATAACGTTCCTCCATCTTTCGCGCCATATTTAACAGCGCCCGTGAGCAAATCATTACATTTAATTTGGCACGGTGAGCATGACAAATTTCTTGATAGCGAGCATCGCCGGTAATTTTTGATAAAACGCGAATACCTAATTTTTCAAATAAAGGCAAAACGCCCCACATTTCACCTGCAATATTGTACTCACCAATCAAATTAATATCATAAGGTGTAGTATATTCAGGTTCAGCAGTGCCAACTACATAATCTAGTAATGCTTCACCACCAAAGCGATTACCTAGGTTTTTACTACCAATAAATCCCGGAGCAATGACAGGAATTACAGGAATCCCAATTTTTTCTTTAGCTACTTTACAAACTGCTTCCATATCATCACCAATTAAAGCAGTGACACAGGTAGCATAAACAAAAACTGCTGCTGGTTTGTAACGTTCGTGAACCTCTAAAATTGCTTTATAGAGTTTCTTTTCACCACCGAAAATGACATCATTTTCACCAACATCAGTGGTAAAACCAGTCTTATAAAGCATTGGACCAGAAGACAAGCTACCACGACTTCCCCAAGAGTTACCAGCACAAGCAATAGGGCCATGTACCAAATGCGCAGCATCAGTAATAGGTACTAATGCAATCATTGCACCATCAAAAGCACAACCCCCTTGAGCCGCTCCTGGCTGCGCTTGTTGTGTACAAGATTTGTTTTTCTTTTCTCCTTGTTTTTTCTGATTATGTTCGCATCCTGACTCACTAAGCAGTTCGTTAATTTTACCTTGGGTGGTTTTCATATCTATTCTCGCGTTGATGGAATTTGTGAATGGAATTATGACTTATTTGTAAGTAATTACTGCAAAAATCTGCTTTATATAATATTTACATAGATATTTTTTGAGAAAAGATATGTATTTATCTGTAACTGAATTTTCTTAACATTGCTTCTGGTATTTGTCATTGTTTTTATATTTAAAACTAGGGACAATAACCAATGATTGAGTAGTAATGAGTAATGATTCAGAGTTAATATCTAGCAAATGTATTTAGTCACATCTTCGCCACATTCATCAACAAGATATGACAAAGCCCGAAATCTTAAAGCCACAACCTCGTTATACAAGGGATTGATTTGGCAAATTGCTGGAATATGGAAAGTGCGCCCAAATAAATTAATATCTCGCTCAAAGGGACAGCAACAAGGAATTACTTGACAAATCTGATGAGCAAGGCGAGGATTTTTGATTTGGATGCCATTTACCAAGCGCCTTAGCGGACTGAGAATATCGAATGAACCGGGATTTTTATAGTTAGGTGGATGATAGTTACTGTGGGGATGAGAGTGAGGAATAGATGCCATAAGACAAACCTCAGATAACTACAATTAAGAAAAGATTTAGGGTTAGCTTTCAGCAGCCAGCTTTTTAACCTTCACACCTAGATTCATACCTGTTCTACCTGATGCTGCACTGAATATTTATGAAGAACCGCAAAAGACCCAAAGGACACAAAAGCAGAAGGTGAATTAAGTTATTCTGACTCCTGACTCCTGTTATGAATTATTGGAATAGGGAATTGGGTCTTATTTCCCAATCCCCATTTATTCTTTGTTCTTTTGCTAGTAGTCAGAAGTCAGTTTTCATGATTTGCTACTGACTACTGACCAATGACAATCTTAACGAACTAAGTCGTAAGAAATATCGGTCTTACCAGGAACATTGGTGGTGCGATCGATTTCTTCAAAGATTGTGTTAACAACCCAGTTCAACAAGTTAATTACACCCTTGTAACCGACGGTTGCATAACGGTGGTAGTGGTGACGATCCATGATAGGATAACCAATTCTTACTAAAGGTACACCACAATCACGCCACAGGTACTTACCGTAGGAGTTACCAATTAACAGGTCTACGGGTTCGGTGAACAACAAGGAACGTAAGTGCCACAAGTCTTTACCACCCCAGATTTTAGCGCCCTTACCGAATTCGCTAGAATCTAACAGTGCTTGCAGTTCTTTTTCAAATGTGTCGTTGGTGTTGTGAACCAAAATGTGTACAGGTTCAGCACCTAATTCCAACATGAAGCTAACTACGCTGTAAACTAGGTCAGGATCACCGTAGATAGCGAAACGCTTACCGTGAACCCAAGCATGGGAGTCGGTCATCGCGTCAACTGCACGACCGCGTTCAATTTCCAATTCTTCAGGAATAGCTTTACCAGTCAATTCGCTGAGTTTCATCAAGAATTCGTCAGTTCCCTTGATACCCCAAGGACGACAAACTGCTACTTCTTGCTTCCATTCCTTAGCGATGTATTCACGGGTCTTGCTCAAGGAGTAAGCTTGGAGAGCAACAGTAGCCTTAGCGTTGATAGAATCTGCTGCATCTTCTAGCTTTGTACCACCGGGGTACATATTGAATTCACCATCGTTAGGTGCGTCAACATAATCACTGTTATCAGATAACAGGGTGTAGTCAATACCCATCAAGTTAGCGATGCGCTTAACTTCACGGTTGTTTTCTACGTAGGTATCAAAACCAGGAATGAAGTTGATTTTACCATTGCTCTTGGCTGTTTTCTTACCTGCGGTTAGGGCAGAAAGAATCCCCTTCATCATGTTGTCGTAACCAGTGATGTGGGAACCTACGAAGCTAGGAGTGTGAGCAAAAGGTACAGGTAAATCTTGAGGAACAGAACCAGCGTTCTTAGCGTTGGTGATGAATGCACCTAAGTCATCACCGATAACTTCTGCCATACAGGTGGTGCAAACTGCAATCATTTTGGGTTTGTACAAAGCGTAAGAGTTTGCCAAACCATCAATCATGTTTTGCAGACCACCGAACACCGCAGCGTCTTCAGTCATGGAAGAAGAAACGCCGGAGAATGGTTCTTTATAGTGACGGGTTAAGTGTGTACGGAAGTAAGCAACGCAACCTTGAGAACCTTGAACAAAGGGAAGAGTGCCTTCAAAACCCACAGCAGCGAACATAGCACCTAAAGGCTGACAACCTTTAGCGGGGTTAACGGTCAAAGCTTCACGAGCGAAGTTCTTTTCACGATATTCCCAGGTCTTTGTCCATTCTGCAACCCGTTGAACTTCTTCGGGGGTGTGACCGTTTTCAAATTCTCTCTTGTTTTGGAATAATTGTTGGTATTCTGGCTGATGGAATAGCTCAACGTGGTCCTTAATATTTTCTGGATTCTGAGGCATTTCTAGTTCTCCAAGCTTGCTGTGTGTTGTGTTTGAGATAATTCGTGGTTGGTAGAGGTAGGGCTTTACCACCCGTTATTGGTGGAGAGTGGGGAATGTGGCTCAAAATTCAGAATGCAAAATTCAAAACTTAGAATTTTTAATTTTGAATCTTGAATTCCCTACTCCCCCCTGGGGTTTTTGCCCCAGGCTTATCCCTGTACGGGCAGGGTTGCCCCTACTCTGTTGTCTAGACGGAAGCTTTAGCCTTAGCTGTTTTCTTTGCAGACTTGTTCCAGGGAGCGCCGATTAATCCCCAGGTTGGGCTGTTGAGAGCTAAATCCATGTCACGAGCGAAGATTGCGAATCCGTCGTAACCGTGGTAAGGACCGGAGTAATCCCAAGAGTGCATTTGACGGAAAGGAAGACCCATCTTTTGGAAGACATACTTCTCTTTCACACCAGAAGCAACTAAGTCTGGCTTCAATGCTTTGATGAATTCTTCAAATTCGTAAGCGGTAACGTCGTCATAAACGATAGTTCCGTTTTCAATGTAGTGAGTAGTACGTTTATAGTCGTCATTATGAGCGAACTCATAACCAGTACCAATCATCTTCATTCCTAAATCTTGGAAAGCGGGAACAACGTGACGAGGACGTAGACCACCAACCATCATTGCAACAGTCTTACCTTCCAAACGGGGGCGATACTTAGCAACGATCGCATCCATTGTGGGTTGGTATTTAGCGATTACCTTCTCAGCGTTTTCTTGGATCTTGGAGTCAAACTTAGAAGCGATTTCGCGTAAAGATGCAGCAATCTTGGTAGGACCGAAGAAATTATACTCTAACCAGGGTAGATAATTTGCTTCTATTTCTATTCCTTGTACAGCAAGGCTTTTAAGCATGAATAGAAAATAGTAGCTTACTTTTGGCTTAAATCAGGGTTTTTATCCGCCAAAAATGACTGTTATTTCCAGGGGTTATTCAATCGCGTTATGGCTTAATTTTACTGGCAATACCCAATTTGTACTCATGGCTACAAATTTAGTCAGGATAAGCTAAACCAGTTCTAGGATCACGAATATATAATCCTAGTGTTAAACTACGCATAACTTCATCCCAAATAGGTGTTAATTGTTCTGCTTGATCTGCCCAATAATCAAAGGTAATCAAACATTGAATATTAGAACCTAAAGCAACACAAGTTCTTGAAAATGCTTCCCTGGGTTCGGCTTGAGTGTCAATAAATTTGATTTGACACCACATAATTTTTGCAGTTTGTCGCTTGACTTGAATGACTTCTCCTCTTTCAATGACATCACGTTTATCATCTTCCATGATTTTTTTTAAAGTGTGTTTGAGGGGAAATAAAGTCCAGTCATTCGGGGGTAGATGATTGTAAGATACCTCTAAACAACAATCATCATTAGGTGGTTTTTTATCCATGAACTTGAATGATTTTTCTTTTGGCTCAAACACCCAACTCTGGGGAACATTAAAGCGAACTGCCCCCCTCCCTGCCACAAAAATTTTATAATCATCAGGCCCTTCCCAGTGATGATTTGGGTCTAATTCTAGGGTTTCTTTAATCCATTGGAGATTGCTTTTTTTACGCTTTGCCATAATTGTAATAAGAATCTAAAATTTTAGTTTACATCAGTCTGATTTTTGGGAATCCGTGCTTTTATGTTTCTGTTTCCAATGCCACATTTTCATAAAGCATTTCTATCGGAAATTCAAATTCAATACTTGATAAGGTGATCATGTCTCCAGTTGTGTAAGGATAATAAAGCCACATTCTTCCTTCTCCTCGACAGTAACGTTCAACGGAGATTTTTTCAGAATCAATCAAGATATATTCTTGTAAAGTGGGCATGGTTAAATAATATCTAAATTTTTCACCTCTATCTTTACTGCTTGTACCAGGGGAAAGAACTTCGACAATTAATTTGGGATTTTGAATAAATTTACGGGCATTGATATCATCAGGGTGACAACTGACGATAAGATCCGGATAAAAGTATGGGCTTTTAGGGGTAATTTGGACTTTTACATCTGATACATTGACTCGACAACCTTTAGAACGCAGATGAGAATATAGAGGTCTGTAAAGATTAAGAGCAATATCATTATGGGGAATTGTACCACCAGTCATGGCGAAGACTTCGCCGTTGATGTATTCATAGCGAATATCCTGGTCAAGTTCCCATGCGAGATATTCCTCAATGGTCATTTTTGCTGGTTGTTGGGGAATGGCTATCATATCAGGATGTTTGCAAGTTTGTCTTGATTATAGCAACAGGGGTAAGATGAGTATTGCAAATAGAGTAAGAGATTTTTAAGCCTGGGTTGAACGTAGCCAGTAACTGACATATCTTTTTCCCCAATTGTTGTAATGAATTGAGGTGAATTTTCATCTTTAAATATCTTTGCAAATGATGCACAAGCTAGTTTATTTAGATTATGCAATGCTTGGAGAAGGGTTGTTTTACCAGCACTGTTTTTTCCTACAAGTCCATGTAATCGGGAATTATCGAAATTGATTTCTGTAAATTTATGGCTTTTAAAATTATGAAGTATTACTTTTTCTAGCATATTTTTATAGATCACAATAATTCAGGAATATGTTCATTTTCATAGTTTTCAATTAATGCACCAATGACTTCCATAAGAGATGCGAGAGGATGAGTTTCATCTCCACCAATTTGATCAATGAGGGTATCAAGTATATTAACCAATTGTTCATATTCCTCTACTGTATGTGGAACAAAAACATTTTCGCCAATGGATGACCAAGCGGTGATAGTTTGATTGATGTTTAGACTTTGCATTATTCTTTTCTTGAATGTACCTCAAAAGCTAAATCTGCACGAGTTAAATTTCGCAGGGTAGGAAATAGTTCTATGGCGTTCATAATTGTCATAGTAGAGAGAATTTTATATTTCTATTTTTCCACAAGTTTCATGATTGTGCATTAGTGAAGCTTCAATAAATTAAATATCATTCTGGGTGATTCTGATTCACACGGCTGATTTCAGTGTTGATATGATTATCAATACTATTAGTTATCCATTCACATACTTCGTTATGATTTCTTTTTGAGTTGATCAAATATTGAATTATCTTATACCAAATAAATCTAGAGGCAAGAAAGG
The DNA here is from genome assembly GCF_001586785.1 of Sphaerospermopsis aphanizomenoides BCCUSP55. Lineage (GTDB taxonomy): Bacteria > Cyanobacteriota > Cyanobacteriia > Cyanobacteriales > Nostocaceae > Sphaerospermopsis_A > Sphaerospermopsis_A aphanizomenoides_A. The sequence continues at coordinate 13,066 of NZ_LUFH02000075.1, read as the reverse complement.
CAATAGTAGCTGTTATTCCCAAACTAATTAAAGCTATAATTGCCATTAATAACCACGATATTACAGGAATCTGCAAATCAAAAGATAAGAGAAAAATCAGTGGTCTAACAACTAGTGAAGCAATCACAAAAGATAAGGGTATTAAGATTAATTCACAAACCGCTAAAAGACAAGCAGCAACTACTTTAGGATTACTTTTATTAACCTCTAACAGTGAACGATAATTTTTAGGAATAACTTTAATTCCTGTGTTGTAATTATAGAGAAAAATTAGCTTATTTTCTTTGTCACTTAGCTCTCGATACCATACTCCAGTTACACGATGACTATCCCGAACATTAAAATCGAGACCTGTCGTATCCATTTCTACTTCACCACCATTATCAGCAATTAAATAAAAGCGATGACGAGTATTAACTTTTGAGGAAACGTGCATTGATCCACTACCACTTCCTTGATAAACATGGGAATAACCAGAACCACTCACATGGGTTTCTGACCAAGTTGTTGTTCCTTTAGCTTCTCCTGTGATAAACGTTAGTTGATATTTTTCACTTAAATCGGAGGGAGATGTATTTGATGCCATGTTGATTTACCCCATGTTTGGATTGTTATGACTTTGTAAAAATTGACTCTTTATGGAGAAAGATTATAGTAATAATTACAAAATTTAGCGTCACCTCGACAGTCAGTATAAATTCTAGGATCAGGATTTTCTTTACTGTCTCCTAATTCAGAATAATCCTCTGAGCAAGAATCTGATTGTTTACAACTAGGATTATCTGAGGATGTATCTAATTGAAATATATCTGGGATTTTTCCGTATTTCTGAAAAAGGTCACGAGTTCCTTGCAGCCGATCGCTTCCTTTAGTTTTTATCGTTAAATTTTGCTTTGCAGTATATTTTTCACAAGACCATTTATAGGAAATTGATCCATATTTATCTTCATTTTTCACAGTTTTACAGTTGAATCCAATGCCAGTTTTTGATGGCTTAAAAATATAGGAATTATCTTGAGATTGATTAGCTCGATTACCAGGAATTAAATAGTTAGACATTGGACAATTTTGGGATCTTGTGTTTGAGGATTGACAAGTCAAATACGAGTAAATGATCCACTTGGCCTGGCGATCGCCATCTAAACAAATCAATAAGTGACCAGCGCCAACATGAGAAGCATCTCCCCCACCTCTATTGATTTCAATTTGCTGATTAGTAGAACATTGTAAAAGATTATTAGATTTTACCTCTCGATAATAAACAAAACCAGATGCTAGGGTTGGAGAAGATCGCAGCAATGTGAACCATACTATTATCAATATTAAAATAGAGAAATTGTTCATGTCCGTTAACTCCAAGTTAATTCTGAGATCATTTTGCTAAAATCTCTTGAAAATTCGGGTATATCATCGTCTGATTATTAACAGAAAGTACAGGTATGTCTACTTTTTTTAACCCGTAATTATTTTGTTTTAGTAAAGCCCAAAATTCTTTTTCTATTGCAGGATATTTTAGATCTTTGACAGAGAAAGTAATTCCCCTTCTTTGCAAGCCTTTTATTATTTTCTGCGAGTAGTTATCATCTTGCTTTGTGTAAATAATGACAGGGTTGACTTTGGAATTTTGGATAGCAGATTGAGACGATTTAGGGGATCTAGATAATTCTGCTAACACCTGATCAATCCTTACGCCATTAGATGAAATCATAATTGTGTTATTAACTTCTACGGCTGGCAAACGGTAGCTACTGGGCAAATTAATATTATTTTCAAAAGATAATTGAGCAATTTCTTCATCCGTTGCTTTAAGATCAACACTTTTGAAGGTATAAGGAATTTTCTTTGATTTTAATTCCTTCATCAATAGTTGAGTAATGGGGCAATTCGTCCTACCAAAGACTGTCACAGATTGATTTTTATCCGCTTGAGCTAATTGGACAGATTGTAAATTTAATTTTTGTTTGTGAACTCCAGAAACTTTAGCAAAAGGATTATTAATTTCGCCGAAAACTTCGACAGCATTCCCTGGAAATATTGTCCCTAACAAAAAAATACTAGAAGCCGCAATATTTTGAAAAATAAATCGAAAATTAAACATGATTAATTGACTCCTATTTGCTTTTTTTAAACCCACTAACTTTGCCGCGACATTCAATTTCTTTGCCGTTTTCAATAAAGCGTTGGACAAATTCACCAGAAAGTTGTCCTTTACGCCAAGTGCCTTTCATTTCAACGTCTCCAGCACTTGCAACCCACTGCATCGGTTCAGTACCTGGTTCTACCCGTCCTCCAAATAGACCACTCCCGTGATATCCACCTCTTGGTGGGTCATTTGGCCATATGATACTTTGTCCCTGTCCATCCATAATTCCGTCGGAGTTAATTTTGATCCCTTTCGTTTGCCAATAAGTACTACCAGTTTTTCGACAACCTGGTTGAGAAGATGTAGACCAAGACGAAGCTTGTTCTGTGCGTAAGTCAAATGAATAGTTTCCTGCCACGTTTACCAAAGGGCAACTAGTTGTAGCCGCAACGATTAAGGCTAGTAAAGGTTTATTCATGATTTTGGAGTTTTACGAAAAACTACTACCCTTAATGTATACTTGAACAGTTCTGATATTATCACTTAGCTAAATATATTTTAACAATGCTTATCTAACAACTTTTGAAATAAACTATCAGATGCCCAGAAAGATGTGTTTTTAAGACTTTGAACAGTATTAGATAAATTAATCAGCTTCATACTTGTTGCGATTACCAATTGCTTGGACATCTTCTTCTAAGTCTTCCTCTGTCTATGGCAAGTAAGCCTTTTTATCTTTGAGAAATTGATATGTTTGCCATTGCTATTAGCTACTTAACACTAGGTCTATAAAAAGGTAAAAATCATTATGAAACAGCGAATAACTATTCATCCTGATATTTGCAACGGCACACCGATTATTACTAACACTCGAATTTCTGTACAAACAATTATGGAATTTTGAGGTGCAGGTGATTCTATCGAATAAATTTTGGAAGAATACCCATCTTTAGAACAAGAAGATATTTATGCTTGCATCCAATTCGCAGCCAAATTAATGGCGAATCATTACGAAGTGAAAAAAATTGCATGAATGGGTTTTTATTTGATGAAAATCTCCCCACTAAAATCCAATTTAATCCATCTTTACCCCTCATTCATGTTTCTATTTTAGGGAATAGTCCGAGTGATACACAAATTTGGGAGCATGCCAAGGAAGTTTTACGTAATTCTTAATTACCCCAACAACTCAGACATCTGCTTTCTAGCAAGCGCCTGTTTCAGTAACTCAACCTCAGCCCTTAACCGGGCATTCTCCTCTTTCAAAGCTTCAACATCATCTCTTTTATCAACAGCCAATCTCATAACTTTCTTCCGATTCTCCAAACTAAACCACTTCTGATAAACCTCAGTGTGAATCTCCACGGAATGCCCCAAATTATCAGCAGCCGCTTTAATTGGTACACCCATAATATGCGCTCTAATCGCCCAAGCATGGCGTAAATCATAAGGGGTAAAAGGAATATTTACCCGTCTAAACCAAGATGAACAATTAACCCTGATAGTGTTGATATCAGTAAAACTAGTCTTACCATTCACCTGAATTTTCAACAATTCCAAAAACTCAGGATTCTTCAAATCAAACAACTCAACCCAATCAGGATGTAAAGGTAAAGCTTCCCTATATCCTGTTTTAGTTTCCGGTGCAACCTTCCAAGTATTATCGGTATTTTCAGAACTTAGCCACCAATTAATATCAGGATTGACAAATACCTCACGTGGACGTAACCCATAAGTAGCAAGCATCCCATACACCCACTGCCACATCTTCCAACTTTCTAAAAAATCTCTTCTAATAGTTCCTTTTCTGGAAACAGAATAGTTGTAAAAATTATGATACAAATTAACCACATCCTCATCACTGGGAATATCCCTAACTTGAGATTGTGGTTTTTTAATTTTGATATTTTCTAGGGTGAAGGTAGTTAAATTTAAAGTATTTCTGAGAACCTTTAAAGTTTTAATTGCATTTTGTTTAGCGTGTTCATTCTGTAAATTGGCAATTACTGAATCTATTGATTCTTGAGTTAATACCGTATCTAAACCCACATAGCGTTTTAAGTAATCTTGGTAATAAAAAAAAGTGTGTTGACTTTTCTCTGTTAACTTATGAGTTTTAAAATATGCAAATTTAAATTCTTCTAAAATTTCTCCAACATTTTTGACCCTATCCTTGACCTTGGCAAGTTTACCTAAATATTTATCAGTCCATTCAAACTGTCTACGGGCTATGAGTTTACCTAGTTCTTGCGCTTCTTCCTCAGCAGTTTTGACCCCATCCAAACTGGCAGGGATGCCCAAGGAAATTTTGTACTGTTTATACCCAATTCCAGTTCGGTCGGTGTCTCCTGGCTTAATTGGTAATGATGCTTGCAGTTGGATAGAGTCCTTTGCTACCACTAAACCAACTTTTACCTTACCTGCTTTGAGCCGTGCCTTAACCTCTGCGATCGCCTTTTGAAATTTCTTATCTAAATATTGTTGAGTTGCTGCCATCTGCCTTTGAGTTCCTAAGTAACTGCCATCGGTAGAAGCAGGAGGCACAAAGCCATCAAAAATGCCCTGATCAGAGATTTCCATCGGTGTCTTAAATTTGGCTTAAAATTTAGTCCATTTTCCGTTCAGTGGGAACAATGTTCAAATCGAGCAAAGTTAGACTTGGACTAAATTTCAGTTTACACCATCATTAACTCATATTCTGCACAGGGTATACCATAAGCTTCTTCCATGTGACGGCTGATGTAGTTCATCGAGCGGTAACAGTGGATGAGGTTCATCTTCACGTTGGGGGTCATCAACATTTCGTTGATAGTACCGTCACCAGACCACTGAGCAACAACACGCAAACCAATTTCTTCTAACAGAATCCGGCTTGCCCAAGCATCACCACCGATGTTATAGTCACCGATGATTGCTACGTCGTAAGGGGTAGACTCAAACTTGAGGGTACCATCTTTCTTAGCTTGATCTGCTCTGGGGAATACCCAGTCACGAATCATGTCGTTAGCGATGTGGTGTCCTAAAGACTGAGACACACCACGGAAACCTTCGCAACGGACAGGAATAACTGGCTTACCGATGGTTTTGGATGTCTTCTTAGCTACTGCTTCGATGTCATCCCCAATTAGACCGATGGGACATTCAGATTGAATAGAAACCCCACGGTTTAAGGGGAATAATACGTCTAATTCTTCAATTAGTTTGATTAGTTTCTTGTCACCACCGAACACGATGTCGCGTTCTTGGAAGTCGGAGGTGAAGTGCATAGTACCGAAGGTATCAACACCTGTTGTACCTAAGTAGTAGTTACGACGACCAGACCAAGACCAGTAACCGCAACCAACAGGACCGTGGCTGATGTGGATCATGTCCTTGATAGGACCCCAAACCACACCCTTAGAACCTGCATAAGAACAACCACGAGCGGTCATTACACCAGGTAAGGATTTGATGTTAGATTTAACACCACAATCAGATTTACCTTCTTCGTGTACGTTTAAGTGCTTTTCACGCTTCTTAGCAGCTTTTTCGGGATAAGCTTTGAGAACTTCTTTAATTAGTTCTTTTCTTTCTTCAACAATCTTCTTGTTGTCTGGAGGAGTCATGTCTGGCCTCTTTTGGCTTCTATATCGGTTAGGTAATTATTGGGGACTGAAGTCCCCTGTAGGGAGGGAAGGAAAGGAAGGTAAAAAGGAAATTATGTAGAGTTTTCCTTTTTCCTATTCCTCAATTACTAAATACTACTTAGCAGCAGAAGCGGGCTTACCGATGATTTCTGCGTGCTTGGTGTCATCGTCTAATAGACCGTATTCGATCAACAGAGCTTCTAATTCATCCATTTCCATTGGTGTAGGAATGGTGAGGTTCTTGTTGTTGATGATTTTCTTAGCTAATGCGCGGTATTCTTGGCTTTGGTTGCTGTCAGGAGCGTACTCGTTAACGGTCATACGACGCAATTCTGCGTGTTGAACGATGTTGTCACGAGGTACGAAGTGAATCATTTGGGTGTTCAGACGTTTAGCCAAGTTTTCGATTAACTCGTCTTCACGGTCAACTTTACGGCTGTTACAGATCAAACCACCTAAACGTACACCACCGGAGTGAGCATATTTCAAAATACCACGAGCGATGTTGTTTGCAGCGTACATCGCCATCATTTCACCAGAGGTAACGATGTAGATTTCTTGTGCTTTACCTTCACGGGTAAGATTATTGATATTATCCTCATAGCCTGTAATTGTTTATTTTTAACAATGTTTGCCGCAATCATTGTCTGGAGTAAACAGTTTTTTTATTAGGGTAAATCTAGGGTATGGACAGAACACAGGAAGCATTTGCCGATTTTCACCAAACAGCTATGACCGATGGGGGATATTTAGGCAGAATGCAAGCAGTAAATGAACAAGAAAATCATCTGACGGCAAAATTAACGACAGAATTAAAAGCAATTAATGGTAGACTTAGAGCCGCTAGGGTGAGTGTTTATGTCAGAAAATCCGGTAATTCATTACAGTTGAGAACTACCCTACCCATTAAACCAGGTGATATTGATAAAAACGGTAGCGGCACAAAACAATATGATATTTCTTTGGGTATTCCCTTTAATTTTGATGGGTTAAATACGGCAGAAGAAGAAGCAAATGAACTGGGAAAATTAATAGCCAGAAAACAATTTCAATGGACAGATAAATATTTAGGTAAAACTCGGAAGAAGCTCCAATCTAAAACTATTAGTGATTTGATTGCAGATTTCGAGCAAAATTATTTCCAAACTAGAAAACGCACTCTCAAAAGTGAAAATACTTTTAGTAGTTATTTCTATATTGCTCAAAAGCATTTACCAAAAGATAAATCTGCTATCAATGCTAATTTTATTGAAGCTGTGCAAACTTGCTCTTCTTCCGATAGTGTAAAAAATGAGTTAATTAAAGTAATTAGAGTTTTGTGTAAATGTTCTGGTTTAGAAGTTCCAGAATTAAGTAATTTAAAAATTAAAGCTACTGCAAAACGTAAACGTGATATACCCACTGATGCAGAAATAGAACAAGAATATTTGAAGTTTGAAAATTACGCTATTAACCGACCAAGTAAGTTAACAACTAGAGAAGATAGGAATAATTGGAAATTGTGGCGATGGGTTTATGGAATGTTAGCAACTTATGGTTTAAGACCGATTGAAATTTTTGTCAATCCTGATTTAAATTGGTGGTTATCACCAGAAAATACTATGAATACATGGCGTGTTAATGAAGAATGTAAAACCGGAGAAAGGGAATCTTTACCATTATATCCCCGTTGGGTGGAAGAGTTTAATTTAAAAATGGATACAGAAGCAATTGAGTTATTAAAAGCGAAAATTAAAGATAAAGTTACAAGTCGAGAAATTAACTCTGCGCGACATGGTACAGATAGATGGTTTCGATTTGTGGAAATTCCTTTTCAACCCTATGATTTACGTCACGCTTGGGCAATTCGAGCGCATTTAATGGGGATTCCGATTAAAGCTGCTGCTGATAATTTGGGTCATTCTGTGAATATGCACACATCCATTTATCAAAAGTGGTTTAGTTTAGAAAATCGTAAGGTTGCAATTGAGGAAGCGATTAAGAAAAAATCGAAGGTGGAAGATTTACAAGATATGGTAATAAAGCTGGAACAGGAAAATGAGAGGTTGAGAATTGATAATGAAAGATTAAGGTTACAGATAGGAAATCAAAGTTTGATGAACCTGATTAATTAAAATCAAAATATGTTGGATTGCACTGTTGCTTAACCCAACCTACATAAGTTAATATTTTACGATTACTTTTTGAATGTTACTCTAAATCTTCTAATTACAGATGATCTTTCTTGATCTAAATAATCTTCAAAATCTATTAATGATAAACCTGCATCTACAAATTTCATCAGGTCATCTTGAGTTAATGGATAAGGGACTTTTTCCAGTGCATCTTCCATATTTCTACCACGACAAATTATCAGTAATATACCATCAGGGGCAAGGAAATTTGCGATTAAAGAAATGGCTTGTGAACTTAATGATGTTGGTAATGACTGTAGTGTATATGATTCTAAAATAAAATCAAAAGTTTGATTCCATTCCACAGGAGGATTTAACAAATCAGCTACTAAATAGTTAACATCAGAATTAGGAAATCTATTTTTACACCATTCTATTGCTGAGGGTGAAATATCAAAAGCTGTAACTTGAAAACCACGTTTTGATAATTCTTCAGCATCATCTCCCAAACCACAACCAATTGTTAATGCTGTTTTTCCCTGACCTTGAATATGATGATCATCTAACCATTGAATTAAGTTATGATTAGGTCGCATATCTGCCCAAGGAATAACTGCACTATCATTATTGGCTTGAGAGTAAATTTGTTCAAACCATTCTGTTGGTTTACCTGCTTGAATGTATTCTTGGGCTAGATTCTGCACGTAAGCTCGATTTTCTGTCATATAGATAAGTTGTAAATGATTTGTTGTATTAGTATTGCGATATTCTCTATACTTTTATACTATATTTTTGTCTTGTTTGGGTGATGTTGGGTTGCCTTGCCTCAAGACAATCTGCGGTATAATTGAGTTAAAATAAATTTTTTATAAATGGAATGTTATAAATTATGCCTTATAGTCAGTTTACATCTATTAGTAAGGTTAAAGAAGCTTTCGGACTAAAAACTCAGGAAGGTGGGCGTTTTATTCCAGCTATTGAAAAGATTGAAGTATCTACTACACTCAAGACATATCTGGAGGAAAGTATACCAATTGCATCTTCTGCTAGTGAAAAAGCGCGTTCTGAAGGGATTATTTATCCTGTATTCTTAGAAGTGAGAAAAATATTAACTCGGCAAGTTAGTTTATTTTCTGGTGAAGATTTTACAGTTGATGAATCAGTTGGACTTAATGGAATATGTGATTTTTTATTAAGTCGTTCTTCTGCAGTTTTAGAAATTGAAGCCCCGGTAATTGTGATTGTTGAAGCAAAAAAAGCTGATTTAAGAACTGGGTTTGGACAATGTATTGCAGAGATGGTGGCCGCACAAAGATTTAATGCTGCTAAAAATCGTCCGGGTTCAGTTATTTATGGTTCTATTACCAGTGGTACACAATGGCGTTTTCTGAAGTTGGAAAATGATCTGGTAACTATTGATTTGACTGATTATTCTCTCCCACCTGTGGAAGAAATTTTAGGTATGTTAGTTTGGATGATGGAAAATGGGGGGTAACGAAGGAATTAAAAGTTGAAAATTACTGACCAATTATCTTCAATAAATTTAAAGCTATGACTATAAATATCAATGTTGAACTTCCCAATGATGATTTTTTCATTAGTCAACGATCTCCATTAATGGGTAAAGAACGAATCCGAATCCGATCACGATCAAAAATAATAATACTACCTGAGTCAATACTTTCTTCTAGGTTAGGAAGATTTTTGAGCAAAATTTGTAACTGTTGTTCGGGACGGCGATCGCTATTTCTCCTAAATAAAATTACCGATGGTTGAGCCTCTTGTCGCAGTGCTAATAAAGTACCAAAATCCGTATCGGCTGAAATAACTGTACGATTTTCTTGTGCAGCAATTTCAAAGATTTCAACATCTTCAGATGCTTGCATATTATAATCTCGAACATGAACAGAATCAAAACCAGCTTGTTGTAATCCTCTGGAAATTATGGGTGATAAGGCGTTATCAATTATAAATTTCATGCGCTTAATAAGGGTAATTCTCTTTCTCTTAATGCTTGTGCTGCATAATGTAAGGCTTCCTGAAGATCCTCTATTTCTAAGTCAGGATATGCTGCTAAAATTTCCTGATCTCTCATTCCTTCAGCAAACATAGCAACAACGGTAGCAACAGGAATCCGTAAGTCACGAATACAAGGCACTCCTCCCATTTTATTGGGATTAATTGTAATTCTTGTAAATTTCATGGTTAATCGCTCTCCTAACGATGCTTAACTAATATATTAACACTCACTCCTAGCGTTAGCGTAGCTCACCGCAGGTATCGCACATCCACAACCCACAACATCGGAAAAGCGATCGCTCACCCATAAACCACAATACGGGAAATGCGATCGCTCTCCACAACCCAACATCAGAAATGAGATCGCACCCACAACCCAACATCGGAAAAGCGATCACACCTACACCACAAAACCCAAAAATGCGATCGCACATAACCCAAAACAGCAGAAAAGCAATCGCACTCCACAAACCACAACATTGGAAATGCGTTAATGTTCGTGTTGTATTAAAATCCTTACACAGTCATAGCTTCTTATTCTGCCGAAAAGCCCAGCTATATACAGTTGTAGACATCGTTCACAGATAAAACTCAGCACATCAGAGGTAAGAGGTTGCTATTTTAGGAATCAGTATTTCTGAAATGTTGAGTTAAAGAGAGTTAAATGATGTCAAATCACGAATCTAGATTAGGATTGGATAAATATGTACAGGCAATCCGCGAAAGTGGACTATCCATATATGATTATATTAATGTTGGTGATCGCAATCTTTGGATACCAACACCAGATTTAGAAATATTAATTGATGCAGCTTTAAGAGGAATTTCTCTGCAAGGGTTACCCCTAAGAACTCGATCTAAATTTGTTAAAGAACTTATATGTCAAACTCTTGGATATCCCATCCCCAATTCATTCAAGAAAACTAAACCTCGCTTTCCCGGCCAATTTTTCGACACTTACATTCAAAAGTCTAATAATTTGCAGATTTGGAATGATGAGCCTGAAGCAACAAGAAGATATGTATTAATCAGAGTGAATAGTGATGATTTAATCACCAAAGTTAAAGCTGTAACAGGAGACACCCTAGCAAAGCTTGACACTACAGGAACTTTGACTCAAAAGTATCAGGCAAAACTATTAACTGGACAAGTTGATGCGGAATTAGTCACTAATCAAGATTCAAATTTGCTTTTACCTTTTCTTAATACTAACTTTGATTTGCGGTTAATTACTAGTCCTATAAATTACCCTAAAATGGGTGAAATTTTGCCAATTAGCGAAATTTTTAATCGCTTAGTCCCGTTAATTGGACAGTCTATAGTTGATATTGGATATGACCAAGAACGCAATCGTGGAGCAATATTGCATAGGCTTATATGTCAACAATTAGGCTATCAAAATTATCAAGATGATGGGCGATTTCCTGATATACGCCACCAATTACTAGAAGTAAAACTTCAAACTTCACCAACAATTGATCTTGGATTAGTTTGTCCAGATAGTAACAATCCTCTTGATGTACCAAAGATAGGTGATTGTCAAATTCGTCATTGTGATGTTAGGTATGGAATTTTTTATGCTGTCAGAAATGGTGATAATCTTACCATCACAAATTTTTATTTGACAACCGGTGAAAGATTTTTTAGCAGATTTCCCCAATTTCAAGGAAAAGTCCTAAATAAGAAACTGCAAATACCGTTACCGACTAATTTCTTCGACAGCTAATCCAAATGATTCCCAAATCATAGAATCTAATTCTCTCCAAAGCATATCTGCTTCCAAGGAGGGAATTAGGTTGTATATATCTTGAGATTTTTTAATAATCTCTCTTCCTATGTGACTATGAGGATTAGGGATAGGAAAATGTTCGACATATTGAGTCATAAAACGTCTTCTTCCAGCATAAAGTTTGTTATGAAATCGGTGGTCATAGAAATGTTCAATAAAAGTAGAGTTAGCAACAGCTACAGCTAACCATAATAATTCTATATCCTGGGGATTTTTGCTCATCAACCAATAACAATCCCCATTAATTACAGAACCACTCAAATCAATCCAAAAAGTAGGCTTTTCAGAAATATCACGGAATACTAATTTAGGATATTGCCAAGCTAATGGGTCTTGGGAAACCCAAATTTCATACCATTTCCTTCCTGCATTAATAACATATTTGCGGTTTTCAAGCTGAGTGCGGTAAAGTTCTAAATATGCTTGACTACGAGGATATAAAGAAATATCAACTGCTTCCCTACGACCTTCTACTACTGCATGGGGATAGAGAATTTGCTTAGGGTGATCTAGCTCAATAGCTTTAAATCTTCTGGCAATATGATGAGTAGTTACTAATTTTAAAATTTCTGGTCTTTCTACTTCAGGTATTTTCTGCCAATCAGATCGAATAAAGACTTTATCAGCACAAGTTTTTACTCCAACTCGAATATCTCCGATATCGCGGAAAGTTCCCCAAGTATGAGACTCAACGGTTTTCAACCAACTGTCAATTGTTGTTGTGGTTATAGACCAAATTCCACCATTATTGATGTTACTATTGAGTTGACCATGTTTTACTAAAAAACATCTACCATCACTGATTTTTATATTTCCTTCTTTAGATAAAGCTGTAATGGGATTTTCAGCAAATTCTTGAGCAGTATTTTTAGTTTCATAAATAGATGTAAAAGCTGTAAAATTTTCTTTTCGTGTATTTTTCCCTTCCACTAAAAGCACAGCAGGTAAAACTGCGGCTGGAAATAGCTTTGTATCTCCCAAATCCCATACGTGATGAATATTAAAGTTATTTAAAATAGCTTGTCTAACTGCAAATCCTGATTTAACAGTCATAAATCGGTTAGAAGTAATTATTCCAGCTACACCTTGAGGATCTAGAACTGAAGCAATACCTAGAATAAAAGCATAGTAAATATCTATCCGCCCTGATAAACCAAACTGTTTGGCTATTTTTTGAGCTTGTGTTCCTCCTATAATTTGTGTGCGAACATAAGGAGGGTTAGCTATAATTACATCATAAGTTTGAGACAAAACAGGCTCAAATAAGCTAGGATTTTGATATTTTTCTCGTTGCAAAGCAGCATAAACTAAGAAGTTTTTATTCCAAAATTTACACTTTATTTTGGGAAATTCAATTCTTATATTATCTTTCGCAATTTCTAAAGCTTCAGAGTTAGTATCAAAAGCACATACTTCTAAATTTGAAATTTTGTGT
>NZ_LUFH02000074.1 GCF_001586785.1 Sphaerospermopsis aphanizomenoides BCCUSP55 | reverse complement strand
ACTGGGGACTGGGGACTGGGGGCAAAAGAACAAGAAATATTCCCTATTCGCTATTCCCTGACAATTGACCAATGACTAATGACAACATAATAGAAATGGGGTAGTTCGGAAAAAGTAACTTGTTATGGGATGAAAAGCGTGTGATTGAGGCAGAAGTTCATTTATCACTACATAACTTCCTGCGATCGCAGGCGGGTTTCCCTTCCTGGCCCCATCACTTGACGATGGCACGGTTGGTAGCACGGGCTTTGCGGTTAGGACGTAGTGCTTTAATTCAAGTCGGGGCAGTTTGTGGTTATCAAGGACGATATCGCACAAGTTTTATTGCGTCTGCCTTGATGTGGCCAGGGCCTGTCATAATTGTGGCATCAGAAACTGTCCAGCAACGTTTACTGAAAATAGAAATTCCCCGTCTCCAGCAGTGGTTATCAGTTAACAAACCTATCCGAACAGGTGAAGTTTGGCCGGGTTCTGATTTCCAAGGGCTATTGTTAACATCACCACAAGCTTGGTTAAAAGGGCAGTTAGTTAACAAGGACTGTTTTCCAGCCAATATTCCTACTATTATTGATGGTGTTGATGATTTAGAAGATTGGGTGCGTGAGCAGCTAACTCAAGATATTCAACCTCATGATTGGGATCAATTAATGTTGGCTTGTCCCCAGCAAGCTGAAGTCATTCGTGAAGCTAGGGTACAACTGACACATGAATTATTCCAGCATCCAGAAAATCCATATCACTGTTATCTGATTTCGCAAACGGAAATTGAGATTTTACAAGATCTGTTTTTGGCTTTAGACCTAAATACAAATCAGCTGCCAGATGTTTGGCAAAATTTTAGGCAGCAATTTCAAAATTACTATCAAATCTCTTCTTCACCTATCTCCCCATCTCCCCATCTCTTCTGGGCGACTATTGCCCGTCGTCAAGGCTTATTTTCTTTGCATTATGCCCCCATTGAATTAGCGGCAACACTCACACCCATTTGGCAACGCCAGCCTGTAGTATTAATTGGCAGTGCTTTAGAACCAGAAACGGAAGCTCCTTTATTCCGTCAACGTTTGGGGTTAGAGGATGTAACTTGTTTGAAGTTTTCCAGTGATAATCAAGGGGAAGCGATTCAACTTTATGCACCCTATAAGTTGCCTCTACCAAATACACCAGAATTTCAAGGGGCGTTTATTCACCAAGTCCGCACGCTGGTTTGTTTAAGTGCCACAGCACCAGGAATGACTGTGGTGTTAGTGGGAGATGTACCTCTGAAATCGAAAGTAGGGGCAATTTTGGCTTCGGAATTTGGGTCACGGGTGCAGGTGGAAAAAACTTGTTTGGATGAAAATGGGATTTTGGTGACTGGTTGGGAATTTTGGCGATCGCATCAAAATGTTTTACCAGTACCTCGATTATTAATGATTGCGACTTTGCCTTTACCATCTTTAGAAAATCCTTTGGTGGCTGGTAGGGTAGCTCATTACAAGCGATCGCACCAAGATTGGTTTCGGTTATACTTATTGCCCACTGCCTTGAATGAACTGCAACGAGCGATCGCCCCAGTCCGAGAAAATCAAGGTATTGTAGCTTTACTTGATAGTCGTGTCGTTAACCGCAGCTACGGCGCTCAAATTCTCGCTGCCCTTAGTCCTCTAGCACGCCTGAACTATCTTGATCCCAGCTTATTTTCTCAACCTGATGAAGAAAATTCTGATAGGTAATTGGTAATTGCTAATATTTATCTTTCTTATACGCCTGCCCTCTTACCTTATCTCCACAATAGCCTTGATTCCTGCGAACATATAGTTAAGCAACTAAACTGAAATTTCAATTACTGATTATGGGTGAAGCAAAACGTCGTAAAACCACACTTGGAGAAGAATACGGTCAAGACACTCGCATCTTACCTTGGATTCCGATCACTAAATCTCAAGCTGAACTATTTGTGAGTTTAACAACTCGTGGAGCATGGATCGGCATTGGCGCTATGGTTGTTGTCTGGGTAACAATCCGTTTTATCGGTCCTGCTTTTGGTTGGTGGCAAGTGGTTTCTTGAAGAAGGGTGTAGGGTGCAGAGTTTGGGGTTTGGGGTTTGGGGTAACAATTTTTTCCTGGTTCTCATCTCCCCATCTCCCCTTCTCCTCATCTTCCTATATTCTACGCCTGTTCTATTAAATATCTGAAAGCAAAACCAGTACCCACGTAGCTTAAAGCTGTCTTTAGTTTGGATATCTTGAATACGAAGTTATAGCAACCGCCCAAGAGGTTCGGAGATCAAGAAAGATGTTAACGAAGGCAGGGGGCAAGAGGCAGGAGTCCGTTTTTGTAACGGGCATTTATAACCCACTCCAAAAACCTTTCGCCTTAAAAGGCCAGGTTTTAGACCCGATTGTTGCGATAAAAAAGAATAAACTCATTAAAATAGATATAGCAGCAAAGAGACGAAAAGTTACGTTAGGGTAAATAAATACCGTAAATCTGGTTAAATACTGCTCATAGAGGTGTAGTCTGCAACATTTTTTTATTTGACTAGCATCAGATTTGAGTTACGCTGAAAGCTGATTGTTGTGAGCAGGTAATCTAATTGAGCTAAACATCTAAAGACAATGTTAACTTTAGTAGTTTTATCTGAGATTTATATCTTGCAAATTGAATAGTTTGATACGACATACAGAATCGTTATCCACTACCCTAAGCAAGGTAGCCAATTACAGACTTAACTATCTGTCAGGAATTGTAATGAATAGTTTACAATACCAAAGGATAGGCAAATCTAAAGAAAATATAAAAGAAACTCAAATGACTGTGGTGTCTGGAGGAAAAAAGTGTTTCTGAGACTGGCACATCAACATAGACAATTTGTCCAAGACTTGGTAATGAACCTGCAAGCCTTGGCAATAGTGTTAGAGCGCAACGGCTACCCAGCTTCTTGCTATACCTGTGGCGACCAAATGAACAGTGCTTCATTTATGGTGAGCTTGGGAGACAACCATTTAATTCGCTTTTTGGTATCAGATTACGGAATTACTTGGACGGAAATGCGGGATGACCGCGAGTTAATGAAATTAGAAGGTGCAGAGGCAATTCACCAGTTACAGGAACTGGCTAACCTTGTCAAGCAGTCTATACACACTTCTACAAGTCATAAAACCTTGGTGAAGAAGTGTTAAGTTGCTCAAGAGCAATTAGTGTAAGTGTTTTGTTGCACAATGGTAAATATGGCTTTATCGGTAATTGGTAATTGGTAATAGATTTATTACCCATTCACCATTACCAGAGAAACGTCTTTATATTGGTGTGTGAAGTCTTTTTCTGCGTCTGTTAAAATTTTGATCAGCAAGAATTAAGACTTGTATTTAGAAGATATAAGATGACTCAAGCACAACCAACTCAACCAAAATTACCACCAACTAGTGCCATTGATAGGGTGACGAAGACTGAATTCGATAATTGGTTTGAATATCCTATCAGAGTGCAGCCTCACCATACAGATTATGCTGGTATTACTTGGCATGGTAATTATTTAACCTGGATGGAAGAAGCGCGGGTAGAATGTTTGCGCTCTATAGGTATTGATTTTGCTGATTTAGTAGCTTTAGGTTGTGATTTACCAGTTGTAGAATTATCAATACGCTATCATCGCTCGCTGCAATTAGGAATGATGGCGCTGGTAAAAACCCGGATGCTGGAAGTAACGGGTGTGCGTATGAACTGGGATTATAAAATTGTTTCCACTGATGAGCAAGAATTATATGTGACTGCTCAGGTAACGTTGGTGGCATTAGACCGAGAAAGAGGTAAAATTATGCGTCAGCTACCTCCTGCGGTTAAAGATGCACTGGCTAAAATTTCTACATCATACAAGTAATTAATTAAAAATTAAAAATTAAAAATTAAAAATTAATTACGTGCAGGTATTTGGGAAATGTTTTGAGTAATTTCCGAGATTTTGTGCAAAATATCTTGAGGTGTAATCCCAAAACCAAAGTATAATAAAACCACTATCGCTGCAAATGTCATAGCAGTTTTAATAGTGGTTTTTACTAATTTCCACAGGATGATAAATGTTATCCAAGCGACTATTAAAGTAATAATCATAATGTCAAAAGCTTAAAAATAATTTTGGCTAAATTAAGGAATTAATTATAGGCTAAAACGATTAGAAGATTAGTTTTATTCATAAAATCTTAATAAGAATATGAAAATTATTTCCCTGAGAGGATGTTTGAAAAGTTTTAGGAAGTCAAACAGGACTTACGCAACCATGTCCCATCTTTACGCCAGTGGCAGAAATATCCCTCTTCTGTCGGGCTGGAAAGTTTCCAGGTAACGCTCGCCATCTTATACAAATTCTGTATGATAGCTTGCGTGGCTTCGCCATAGATGCGCCGAATTATATCAGGACTTACGCAAAACAGAACGGAAGTAGGGGTAATTCATGAATTACCTCCTCTAAATGCTATCAAAAAAGGAGTATGTCAAGAGCTATCATCGTGAAGAATATTGCCTTCTTCCCCTCTTTTTGTAAAATTGGGATGCTCCCTGTCAAGAAGTGTTTATAATAGCCTTGTGATCAGTGTAAAGGTAAGTTTAATGCAACTCACAACAACACAAGTCCGACTCATGATTGTCGACCTGATAGAAGAAACTGTCCAATCTTGGGATGGGGAGTTGGATGAACCAATTAGCCCAGATACCATGTTAATCAAAGACCTTAACTTCGCTTCTATTGATTTCATTCAACTTATTGTTGCCATTGAGGAGAAAGTTGAAAAGAAGTTAGGATTTCACGATCTACTTATGCCCAATGACAAATATATAGATGATTTAAGAGTTAATCAGTTAACTACTTTTGTTGAAAGTAGGCTTAACTCTGATACAGTATTTGATCAAGCAATTAATCTATCACAACCATCTCTGGCTGTAGAAAGTAAACCAATTCTCAATGAACCCATTGATGAAATTAAACTAGTTCAGTTTAGGCAGCACATTCCAACCCCAAAGAAATGGGAGGAAGAAGATACCCTCAAAAACAAAAGAGCAGTTTTTGTTCTTTCATCTCCTCGCTCTGGTTCAACATTACTTCGTATTATTTTGGCAGGTAATCCGCAATTATTTGCTCCACCAGAACTGCATTTACTTGATTACAATACACTTGCTCAAAGAAAAGCTGCGCTTGACAACAAACTCAATAGTCATTTGCTAGAAGGTACTATTCGAGCAATTATGCAAATCAAAAACTGTAGTCCTGAAGAAGCGCGGAAGTTAATGGAAGCTTATGAGGTACAGGGGCTTTCAACTAAATCTTTCTACGGGATACTACAGGAATGGATAGGTAATAGGATTCTCGTCGATAAAACACCAACTTATCCTTTTCATCTTGATTTTCTGAGACGTGCTGAAATGCAATTCTCAGAACCGCTTTATATTCATCTAGTGCGACATCCCTATGGTATGATTCGCTCTTTCGAGGATGCTAAGTTAGATCAACTTGTTTCATTTATGAGGGAAAGTTCTTTTACTAGAAAACAACTAGGAGAACTGCTTTGGTTAGTTTCCCAACAAAATCTCTTACAATTTTTAGGAGAAATTCCTCATCATCGCCAGCTTCGCATTAGGTTTGAAGATCTAGTGAATGACCCGGAAAGCATAGCTCAACAAATTTGTAATTTCCTCAATATAGATTTCAATCTGGAGATGTTAGATCCTTACAAAGAAAAGGAACAGCGCATGACAGATGGTGTTGAGCTTGTATCAAGATTTAGTGGAGATCTAAAGTTTCACCTTCACCAAAGAATTGAACCCAATGCAGCTTTTAGATGGCAACAATTTCATACAGTGGACTTTCTTGGAGACATCACATGGGATACAGCAGCATCATTTGGGTACAAGAAGTAACAATTGCCAATTGCTAATCTGAATGAATTTAATTGTCACTACCTGCGATTAGAACAACCAAGTAGAAGTTCAGAGCTAATTGACACTCTCCCGGAAGACAGCCACGGAGATTCTACATTCATCGTTAAAAATTGCTCAACCAGGCTCGCGCCAAGCAGAGTAGAGGTTTCGACTTCTGTAGCGTTACTATGCCTGACGGCACGCCACGCGAACGGGGATGTCCTCCCCTAGCTTGTTGTACAAAATTGAGAATATTCCCTGCCCCGTAAATTTAATCCCAGTCAAAAGTATTTGTCACTGGAATCATAATTTGTCTGTAAAGGACATCTTATGCTTCCAATTAGCCAAAGGACAAATTATGGTTTCAAAAAACAATTTTAAAAATCTCAAAATTAATTCAATGAAGATAGTCTGATTAATCTCTAGTTTTGTAGAAAAAAGCCCAAATCAAAAGAGCTAGGTTGCATAGAAAGATAGCTTCTACCAGAAAAGATACATTACATAAATTAACTACACTGTTAGCCAAAAACCACGGTGCGATAGCTGTGGATTTGAATGTGACAGGGATTTAAACGCAGCTATTAATTTGAGCCAGTGCAGTCTTGGGGTCTACCCAAGTAGAGGAGGGAGTCCGGTCTTGGGGGTTTCCCCCAGGAGGAACTGCCGTCAACTGGCGTGTCACCAGCTGTCAGTTAGGCAGTATTAGCCCGTGAACCCAGTTGTGCCGACACTTTCAGGGTAAAACAGGAAGTAAACAAAGCTCAAAGTAGATTTAAGTAGGTTTTATATAATGGTGATTAATTGTCTACTGCTCAGGTATTTATGCAGAATTGTTTGATAAAATGACGGTAGCATTTATTGTTATGGTCATGTTAGTTTGACGAGACCATTGTTTTCTACCATCAAACTTTTCCTTACAAATAGCTATCTAATAACCTTACATTTCATTCTCAATAAGCACGGTTTTTTTGACATTTTTTCAGGGTGTCTATTAGATGAAACCCTTAGCCTATATTAGTTTCATCTTTATTGTCGCCCACACAACAAATGCACCTTATTTTTTATCTTGAAATTTTCCTATGCCATCAGATCCACAAACAGTGAGTCAAAAACGTCAACAGATGCTACAGCATCTTCGAGAGCGCAGGCAAGAAAGCAGACATGGACTGAGCCAAAAAGGTGGACAGTCTAATGAAGGAATGCCTTTAGAGCATTTTGTCAAGTTAGCAGACCCAGCAGAATCAGAAGCGGTAGCAACTACTCCAGACACTCTTAAAAACGATCATGAAAATCAACTGGTCAAAATTCGTGAGCGATTGAAACAGGCTCGAAGTCTAAGAAAAAGTCTTAAAAGCCAACCATCAGAGCAAGAAAATGGTTCTGTAACATTAGAGAGTTTATCTTCTGGCAAGAGTGCTTTTTCCGAACGTAAGGAGCTTCTGGAAGACCTGATATCAGATCACTTTCGTAATAATCTTAAATCATGGATCACTAGTGTAGATCCTGACCTTGGTGTTAGCTCTACTTCATTGGTTGAATTAGAAGAACATCAACAAGAAATTGAGTACCGCTATAAAATACTTAAACTACTACTTGATATAACACAGCAAGAATTAAACAAGATCGAAATACATATTCGAGCATCAAAGTCATTAGAAAATAACTAATCTTTGACAATACCTGAGCCAATTTACGAGGGCGAACAATACCAAAACGTTGAGCATATATTTTTACCGCTGTTGATATATCTGGCAGATTGGTTGATAAATACCAGGGTTCAGGTTCTTTCTTACCGCGAGACTTTCGTTTACTTATTAGGACTTACGCACCAGTCAGGGAATAATGTATCCCTTACGGGAGTCGTAAGGCATACCACTCCAGACACAGAGGACACAGAGAAATAAGGGTTTGAGAGATATTTTGCGTAAGTCCTGCTTATGAACTTTTTTACTTTACTCACAGTCTAATGATTGAGGTGGGATTTATTAATAATTGAGGTACATATACAATGCAGCGAAGTCGAAATGCTATCTTGGGTTTTTTAATAACTAGTGTGATGACATCTGGAATCGCTTGTGCTGATTTTCGTCAGGCTAGAAACAGTAATGTGATTGAGCCAGATGTTCAACTTATTTCGGTGCAGGGTGATAAGCAATTCCGTAAACGTAACAGACAACGGCAACAAAATGAGCAGACTCCATCAAACCAAATTGTTTCCACTGGATTTGAGGTAGCACCACAGTTAACCGACCCAGCTATTAGTGATTGGCTAGACCCACACTATATAGTTGTTGATCAATCAGCTAAGTTACGCAACAGATTATTTGTTTTTTTTCCTGGCTCATATGGTAAAGCAAGCAGGCAGCAGTTAATCACCCAAGCGGCAGCAAAACAGGGCTACCATGCTATTAATCTGAATTACCCCAATTCCTGGACAGTGGGTAATCTGTGCCGCAAAAATCCTGATCCCGACTGTTCAGGTAAAGTGCGTAAGGAGATCATTAATGGGAAAGATTATTCGCCTTTAGTAGATATCAGTGCTGCTAACTCGATCACAAATAGACTGGTAAAGCTGTTGAAATATTTGAATCAGAAGTATCCACAACAAAGGTGGGGTCAGTATTTGAATGGGGATACTATCAAATGGGATTTAGTTGTTGTGTCAGGCCATTCTCAAGGTGGGGGACATGCAGCAATGGTGGGTAAGGAACATCAAGTTGCCAGAGTAGTCATGCTAGGCGCTCCCTCTGATTACAGTGCTGTTTCAAGACAACCTGCTTCTTGGCTTGCGACTCCTGGACAAACACCACCAGAGAGATACTACGGTTTTACCCACATCAACGATGAAGGGTATGAGCGAATTCAAAAGGCGTGGAAGCTATTGGGAATGGTGAATTATGGGCCTGTTGTGAATGTAGATGGACAACACCCACCCTACAATAATTCTCATCTTTTGATAACTGCGTTCACTCCCTCTCGCCAAGGTAAATATCATGGTAGTGTTGCTACAGACGGAACAACACCAAAACGAGTAGATGGAACCCCGATTTTTCAAGAGGTTTGGCAATATTTATTTGATCTTTAGTGCCAGCTTGAGGGGGCGACAAGCAAGGTAAAACCAAGATAGGCAAAGGATTTAAACCACAGCCCCTCTCAAAAAATAGGGTGCTTGCTTATGATTGAGCAAGCCAAATCTGTAAATGCTTTTCTCCACTCAGATCCATTACTTCCAACACAAATAGTAAACCAAATTCTGTAGACATAGTCTCTTGTATTTTTACCTGGTAATAACTAGTAAGTTCATTCGGAGGAAATAGAAGCCAGTTATCACCATCTTGGCTAGACCAAAGCTGAAATCCCTCCTCGTTATTGACTCCAAGATAAAGATGTTGAGAATGAGCTACAAGACACTGAAAAATAGCACCACTTCCCATGTCAAAACTTAATCCCGTTCCCGACAGAGGGACTCTCAGACCATGAGGAGTAAATCTAGGTATACCAGAAATTAGATCCCAATCATTATCTGAATAGAGCCGAGTTACTTCAAAAGAATTTAAATACCAATCTTTAGCAATAGATTCTTCATCTGGATTTATACCACTGGCAATATATAAATCCCCGTTAAAAACAGCCATTGCATAGACTTTTTGATTATGAGCAAATCTATACGCACCATTCGTAATAGCTAATTCCCAAATATTTGTATTTTGATCAGTATCTCTATATCTCCATATCTGGAATCCCATTTTTCTATTTAAAGTGGCAATAATTAAAGAATTATTAAAATCTAGGATGCCAGAAAAATCTATATTGTTTTTATCAGTAAATATGATCTGATTATCTATTTCTTGCCAGGGGGCTGAAACGATAGATTCTGTCGTGAAAATACAAGATTTACAATTTTTATTTCTAAGACCTTTAGAACCTAAAATATATAAATTTTGGTTGATAGTAAGAAATTGATGTACATCAATATTATCGGGAATTAAATTTTTATTAATAGACTGGTAGTGTTCACCATCAGATGAATATAAAATTTTTGCTCCTACAGAGGAAATTACACTTAATATAAGTAGAGAATTGCTACCATTCTCTTGGTTCAATGTACCCAATTCAACACTGAATTTATTTGGGGATATTTGAGAGTTATCCTTTTCATCTTCTGATTGCAATTGGACTAATGATAAATCATTTTCATTACTATTTAAAACCTCATGATATACTTCCGTCCATTTATTTAATTGAGGTTGATAACGCCAAACTTTGATATACAAATTACAGTCTTCATCATCGCTATAACATATAGCAAAGTAAAGACATTTTTGAAAAAGGGATATTGAGCAATGATAATGATTTAGTAAACTGGGTAAATTACTGGGAGTAATTTTAGTTAAGTATTCTACTCCAAGTGTATGGACTGTTAACATAGTATTTTGCATTACTTTTCAGGATTATTGATAGCCCATTAAATTTGCCAGACCCGTGATTTTTTCTATAATTTCCTCATCTGATCCTAATTGTAAGCCGCTTTCCTCCAGAATATTTTTATATTCATCTGAAAACCAGTCTATTTTTTCTTTTTCAAAGAATTTCTCTAAAGATGGCTCTTTAACTCTACCATTACGCAAACGTGGACTTTGCATAAATTTAGGATCATTACCACCCCGCGCTGGATAAGGACCAACATAAGCATAGGGAGAATTTTCAGGACGCTTCATAGCTTCAATTGCCTCTTTATCAGTCCTCAACCCCATCCACTCAGAAATTTGAGGCAAATACACATCAGGCTCCGATAAAACATCTTCCCCTTTGATTCGCATTGTTTGACCTACAGGCAACGAATTAGTAAAGTTAATAATATTGCAATGAACTTGATACCAACCAATTAAGGCATTCGTCCGACTTTCATTTTGATTATCTAGACGAGTTCGTCTATCCTGAGAAAACTCTTGCATTGATTTACTAGCCGATACTGGATGCCGAGTCAAGTGAAGAAAATAGGCTTGGGGATAAAAGGCATACGCTCGTTCTATGTATCCCGGCCTTGCCGATGTGGGAGGGCTTTTCTCTACACCAATCTTGGGTTTTACTCCCTCAAGTAGATAATCAAGTAGTTGTTTAGTAGTCCAATCTCGTCTTTCATTCAACCATGCTATAGCCCTAACGATACTTCCTGTTGTTTGAATACCATCATGAAGTTGTGCCAATGTTCGTAAAACCCCAGGAGAACCTGCATATCGCTTGGCTTTCTTATACTCCATATCAATTATTTCCTGGACAGTATCTCCAACAAATAAATGAAGTTCCGGAAAACCATATAACTGAGGATGTTCACCAATCACAGTAGAGACAACTGACGAAAATGAGCGAGGAGGAGATAGAATGATTAGGAGGTCATGCATTGAAAAACAACTGGTAAATAAAAAAAATAAATTAATAATTTCTATGTTTAGCTAATCATTTCTCTAAAAGCATGTCAAGGGTAAAGAAGTTGTCATATCATGTCCGGTTTAGATTTTAGATTTTAGATTTTAGATTTTAGATTTTAGATTTTAGATTTTAGATTTTAGATTAAAAAAAATTTGGTACAAGTCCCCGTCCTGAAGGACGGAAAAATACTCGCTGCGCTGCGTACGCTTCGCTAACGTAAATCCCAAATCCAAAATTTTCAAGCTCTATACTTGAGGGTGGAGTCAATCCAAAATCCAAAATACTCGCTGCGCTGCGAACGCTTCGCTAACGTAAATCCCAAATCTAGTGACAACTTCACTACACCTACCTATTTCCTATCTGTTAGACGGTTTAGCGCCTTACTACAGGTATTTTCCATTTCTTCAAGCCGTAAGAAAAGACGATTTTTTGAATCAACAAACATCGCATCAAATACCATACTAGTAAAATTGAAAATTTTAACACGCAGTTCCACCCGCAAATCTCCCGTCGGAATATTATTTCCGTAACGAAGGATTCGCTTAAATCGGGCTGGTAATCCGGCTGTATCTCCTTGAATGCGAGTCCAAATTAATGCCATTTGTAAAGAAGCATCAATAAGACCGGGATCAAACAACCAACTCTTATTGAGTTGAGAATTATTTAACCAAACATTCGGGCTGCTGGTTCTAACTTGTGCTTCCATACCATGTTCATTAAACCGGTTGATTGATGTCAGAAGTTGGAAAAGTGGACCATGAAAGCAATAATTCTGGTACGCGGTAGAGATGTTTAATCCTGTATTGATATTCAAAGAAGGAATATCTATTTCCTGAACCTCTTCCAATTGCGGGCGGAGAACAAAAAAGGCTCGATAGTGATATTTACCATCTAAGTCTAAGATTTCTGCTGCCACTTGCAAAGTGTCCCCATCCACATGAGTAGAGGCACGGGCTTGCAACTTAATGTCATGGCCTCGCTCTGAATTCAGAACAATACCTCTTAATACTCTAAGATCTCGCACCTCGCTGACAAACCAATCAGGCCAGGCTGATTGCACAAATTCAGCCATTAGTTCCATAGCACAGGCAGCAGCTAGTACTGGCTTACCATCAAGACAATGATCTAGAAGATAGGGATGAGATGACAAAGAAATAGTTTGATTGAGACTAACCGTTCCATTCGGTTGAATTGTTGGCAGAGTAGAAATAAAAGGCCACAAAAATTGGGTTTGTGTTGTTGTTTGCGTGCCTAAATTTGACTTAGGCTTGTCATTATCAGCAGTCATTGTGCTGCTTGGTGTTTCACCCTCAAAAAATCCCGTGATTAATTCTACTTGGTCGTTTCTTTCATTAAGAAGTTCATTGATAAAAAACTGTCGTCCTGCTGTGGGAGAAATAGGAATAACTCCGCGCTCTCTAAATTGACGGTTTACCTCCTCAGAAGCCATTCCTGTCACATCCCAAGGACCCCAATTGATTGACAAAACTCTAGTATTAGGCCACTCATAGTGCATCCACCAGGCAAAGCGATTTATAACTTCGTTAGCAGCTGCATAGTCACACTGCCCCCGATTGCCTGTCCGACCTGCAACAGAAGCGAAAATAACCATTAACTTGAGAGATTCAGGTTGGAGATAACGACTGAGAATAAACGTGCTATTGACTTTAGTATTGAAAACTTGTTCAAAAGACGCAGCTGTTTTATCAACAATCAGTTTGTCCTGAATAATACCAGCCCCCTGGATCACAGCATCAATTCGTCCATATCGCTCATATATTTTCTCAATTAGAGAACCAAACTGCCCAGCATCACTCACATCAACAGAGTAATACTCAACATTAGCGCCTGCCTCTCTAAAGAGATCCAAATTATTGCGGATAGCCCGATCTCGCTGCAATTGCTTAACTTGTTGCTCAATTTGTGCGGGTGTTGGCGTTTGACCTTGCGCCTTGGCTTGCTGTATTAATAATTGGCGCAAAGCACCAAGATCTTCAACTCCCCGAATTAATAATGGTTCTTCGACTGGCTCTGGAGAGCGGCCTACCAGAATTAGTGTCATGCCAGGAACGAGGATTGCACTAACAATCTCAGATGTAATCCCTCGCGCTCCACCAATACAAAAAACAATCCAATCTTGACTAGGACGAACTAAAGCATTTTTTTCTAAGTTGGTTTTTACAGGAGATACTATCGCATCGAAAACCATGCGTTGTCCTTGAGAATATCCAATTTCAACATCTGTGTTCTGGCTTACTAGTTCTCCTGCAAGACTAGTTGCAATATCAGCAGCGGCAGTATCAGCTGCAAAATCAATTGATTTTGCTTTGACAGTTTGCCACTCAATCATCATGGTTTTCAGCAATCCATTGCTACTACCACTCAGAGGCAGACTCGGACCACAATAGCTGCTACGACCGAAATAGCCTCCTAACATAGAGGCAGCCAGCACTTGACCTTGGGATGTTTTTAAATCATTTGCACACAGTTGCAACAAATGAAACAAGCTCTTAGACTGAATATTTGCTAACTCACACCACTCTTCAAAATTGGTCGGAATGGGAGTTTTGGTTAGGCCAGCAAGATGAATGATCCCTGCTACTGCTCCGGAGGATGCTCGTAATTGAGAAACAGCTTGAGCTAAATTTTCTCTCTTGCCCAAAGTGGATGTGGCCAGAATTGCTGCTTTTATTCCATATAATTGGAGTGCTTCTACAACATGAGCAGCAACCCCCAATTGATCCTCAGTGATTAAATACAGCCCTGTAATCGTTTTGGTTTGATCTGGATCAATAGGAGGCAGTGGTTTGAGTGTTTCTTGCATCAGATAGCGCGGAGAAACTACCGCGCCATGAGCTTTCCCAAGCCAGTTGTCTCCTGCTCTGGCTGATAACCACTATGAACACCATTGGTAGAACCAGCATTGTTGATGTTGCTGAGAACAAGATTAACAACCCCATTGAGACTTTTTGCTTGGGTCAATGTTTCCATTTGGCTTTGTACAGTAGCAGCCAAAGATTCCGGCAAGTGGTTGAGAAGTGTACCAAAGATTTCAACTCGCTTAATGGAGTCAATTCCCAGTTCAGCTTCCATGTCTTGATCTAGCCCTAGCATCTCTTGAGGATAGCCAGTGCGATCGCTCACTAAATCTAGAAGAATTTGTATTAATTGTTCGCGGTTCGGTATATTGAATTGTTTCCCTGTGGATGTATCAGCAACTGTTGAGTTATGCTCTTGGACAACTGGTGTTTTCACTTCTTTCTGAACAGGGGAAACCTGATCAATAGAAGCTAATTCACTAGACTTAGTAGACATGACTGAGGCTGTCACAACGGTGTTGTTTGTCAATGGCACTGAGAAATTTGTAGGAATCGAATTTACTGGTACTTGATTCTCTTGAATTTGAGGAACAGAAGGTGACACATTGGCATTAATAGCAGGTGTTGTAGATGCAAAAGGCATGGAATCTACCTGAACAAGCTGTCCAGATGTGACACTGCTCAAAAACTGTTTCATCACTTCTTCTTGAAGCTTCAGAAACTCTCGCATTGTTAGTTGGTAAGCCTGATATGCCAAAAGTGCCGCTTCTTGAGAGCCAGGAGTAGACTGAATAGATTGAATCTGTGACATTTTTGATAGTTTTGGCTGAGTGGGGACTACTGAAGACGTTGAGTTTCCGTTTGAAGTGATTGAGAAACCATTGGATTGAGTTTGTGTCATATTTATAACCTCATTATTGCTAGTAGGCTCAATATTTGCTGCTGATATTTTTGCCAATTCTTCCCGGGTATTCAAGTTTAAAGGAGCAATCTTTCCCGTCATTCCTATTGCTTCACTGCCAGTGCGGACGGAACCACCATTGACGAAACAGGTAGTTGAAGGTAATTCTTGATTGCAGGTTGTCTCCCAAAGCCGTGATAGATTAAGCTGCTGGCAATGACGCTGCTCATAGAGACCTAATAAATTAATTTCGATTCCCTTAGTAACTAAAATTCCCAAAGCATTTAACAGTCCCTTCAAGCCTCTCCCTTTGCCATCAAGAGAAACAGCTGTATATTCTTTGCCCTCCAAGGTTTGGCTAACTAGTCTAGTTAAAATCTGCTTGGGTCCGACTTCAATGAATGTACGGGCTCCTGCCTCATACATAGCATTAATTTCGGCCACAAATTCTACCGGACTCAGCAGGTGTTTAGATAGGGTGTGACGGATTTTTGCCACATCAGACTCATAAGGACTGGCTGTGACATTGGAATAAACAGGAATGTCAGGCAGGGCTATAGAAGAGGAAGTAATTGCTTCAGTTAAAGGTGTTTGGGCTGTTTCAATTAAGTGAGAATGAAATGCTCCAGATACAGGCAACATCTGCACCGTAATTTGATCGGCTTGTAGACGTTCTACAACTGCTTGCACCGATTTCGTTTTTCCGGAAATTACTGCTTGCAAAGGAGCATTGTGGTTAGCAATAATAACGTCTTCAATTCCTTGCAAATAAGCTAGTAAATTCTCACGAGATAATTGCACAGCAGCCATAGTCCCATCAGAAATATCGCAAGCAGTAGCCATGACTCGGCCTCGTATTTCTGATAGCTTCAGAAACTCTTCACGAGTTAAAGCTCCAGCTGCATATAGGGCAGCATATTCTCCATAGCTGTGACCTGCCACCAGATCTGGTTTCAATCCTAGTTTGTTCAATAGATCCAGATACCCTGTTTCTATAGCACCGATAGCCGGTAGGGTAATATGTGTGTTTGTTAATTGATCTTTAGCATGAGTTTTCTCAGCCTCAGAGTAAGCACTAGGAGGATAGATGTATTGACTCAGCAATTTAGGGAAAATCGGCTGCATTTGCCTATCAGCAAATTCGATGGCTTCTGCCATTTCCGAAAAATAAAGAGCAATTTCTTTTGCCATTCCTGGATATTGAGCAACTTGTCCAGGAAATAAAAAGGCAATTTTACTTTGATTTGTGTTTGCAGAACGGTCAACGGATAAATTTAAATAAATGTGAGGTGGAAAAGAAGTAACCTCCTTTTCTGCCAAGGAAGCAAGAACTAAAGTTAAGGAATCAACAAGTTGTGAGAGATTCTCTACTACCAAACACAGACAGATACTGCCATCCTTTTGTGCTTGAGCCTGTTTAGCTAGTGTATAAGCTAAATCTCGGAGTTTAGGATTTGCTCCTTGTAATAAATGATCTCGTAGCGTTTTTATATCCTTAGATAAGGCTTCACGGCTAGGTGCTTTCCACACAAGAAGTTCCTGTGGCCAAGTGTTTGTACCACGAGGAAGATTTTTGTATTCGCCTTGATATTCTTCTAAAACAGCATGAAAGTTTGTACCACCAAAACCAAAGGCGCTAACTCCTGCTCGTCGAGGATAATCAGGGTGACGTAACCATGGGTGAGCATCTTGTAACAAATAGACAGGACTAGTATCTAGGAGCAAATTTTCCAAGGGGTTTTCTACATTACTGTGGGGTGGCAGAACCTTGTAATGTAGAGATAAAGCTGCCTTCACTAAGGCCACAATTCCGGCCGAACTTTTCGTATGACCAATCATAGTTTTGACAGAACCCAGAACACAGGATTTTGGAGATGCCTGAGAGTCCTTCAAAACGCTGACAACGGTTTCTAATTCTGTGCGATCGCCTGCAACAGTTCCTGTCCCATGAGCTTCATATAAACCAAGAGTACGGGGAGATAAGCCTGCTTTGCGATAAGAACGATGAAATGCCCGTTTTTGTCCAGCACTAGCTGGGGCTGTCATGCTTAAGCCTTTGCCATCGCTAGAACTGGCTACACCTTTAATAACGGCATAAATTTTATCACCATCTCGTTCAGCATCAGCAAGACGCTTGAGCATGACAACTGCTACTCCCTCACTAATCACAATGCCATCAGCAGATTGATCAAAACTTCGAGAGACTCCCCGTGGGGAAAGAGCTTGAGTCTTACTAAAGCAGAAATAAGCAAATGGGGATTGAACTGTATCCACTCCTCCAGCAATGGCGACGTTGCATCGTCCTTGCTCTAACTCTGATACGGCCAAATCTATAGCTGCCAGCGATGAAGCACAAGCGGCATCTACAGTGTAGTTAGCTCCTCCCAAATCAAAGCGGTTAGCAATTCGCCCAGCTGTGACATTAAAGAGAAGTCCTGGGAATGACTCCTCAGTCCACTCTGGTAATCGCTCCCAAGCATTGGTATCTGGTTTCTCAACCATGCGAGGAACTTCAGATCGTGTAGCGTACTGCTGTCCTAAATCAGCAAGACCACCGCTGGCTCCTAAAATCACTGATGTATTTTCCCGATCAAAATCAGCACTTTCATAGCCTGCATCTACCAATGCTCGTCGTACTGTTTCTAGAGCTAGAAGTTGCATTGGTTCAATTGACTTCAGTGATTTAGGAGGAATCCCAAAGCGGATGGGATCAAATGCCACATCATCTAGAAACCCACCCCATTTAGAGTAAACTTTATCCTTCGCTCTGCGTTCTGGATTGTAGTACAATCTCCAATCCCAGCGATGAGAAGGAATTTCCGTAATAGCGTTAACCTTCGAGATGATATTTTCCCAAAAAGTATCGGGATCTTGAGCCTTGGGAAGTAATGTACCAATCCCGATGATGGCAATATCAGACGGTTTAGGCTGAGAAGCTTCAGTGGTTTGAGTAGATAAAATTTGCGGTACTTTTACTTGTAGCCACTCCATACCCCCACGTGATACTGACTCATGCAGATCCTTAGCTGTACAGATATCCTCTCGTAAGGTTGCCACCTGCCCAATCATGTACATACCATCATTCAATTGGGTAGCTTCATCGACACTTATAATTCCTGATTCATTCCGCTTCAAACCTTTTGCTGCTACACGCAGTCTTCCTAATGTCAAATCTTCCAGAGTATTCTTAATTTCCTCGGAGCTATTACCAGCTAGTAACATCCGTCGTCGGGTTTCATAGAACTCCTGTGCAAAGGGAGTTACAGCACATCGGGAGGCATGACCAGGGCCAGTTTCCAAGTTAATAGTTTCTGTGCAAGCTAAAGCTTGATGTTGATACTCTTCGACAATAGCACCACAGTTTACAGCCTCTTGAGTAAATAGGTATGCGCTCCCCATGAGAACGCCAATTTTCATACCTCGTTCAGCTAAGGGAGCAGCCATAGCACTAACCATTGCCGCAGAACAAGCATCATGAATTCCCCCTGCAAAAAGAACATGAATCTCCTGCTCTTTACCGGTAGGAACGTTCTCTAACAATACCTCTATCGCACTTTCCCATAAAACAAAACTACTAAGAGGGCCAACGTGTCCTCCACACTCTCGCCCTTCAAATATTAAACGCTTGGCTCCTTGGGATAGATACAGACGTAAAAGCCCAGGAGTAGGAACATGAATATAAGTAGCAATTCCCTGCTCTTCTAACTTAGCTGCTTGATCAGGTCGTCCACCAGCAATGAGGGCAAAAGCAGGTTTAATGTTTCTAACCACCTCTAGTTGCTGCTCTCGTAAGGCATGAGGTACGAAACCTAAAATTCCTACACCCCAAGGGCGGTTGCCAAGCAGTTCCTGGGTTTGTTGCAGCAACTTATTAACTGGTTCTTTCTGCATCAGTGCCAAGGCTAACATCGGCAATGCACCTGCCTGAGCAACTGCATTAGCAAACTCAGCCACATCACTAACCCGTGTCATTGGACCTTGTACAATCGGGTATTGTGTCTGATGAGAAATAGCTAAAGGCGATTGTGGTCCTAAAGGTTGAAGTTGATTGCTTATGTCTAAATGCTCTTCACTAGCTTTTAGTAATGCCTGAATAAACTTACCAGTTGTTTTGTAGCGATTACGAATGCCTTCTGCCAAACCTATTGTTTGCCCAATGGGCCAAGCATTTAAGCTAGGAGATCCCCAACCAATTAACTGGTCAGCCTCTATCTGCCATTCTGAATTATCCTTTGCTTCAATCTCAGCTTTTTCTGCCAGTTGTTTCAAATTTTGAGCAACAGGAAAACTAGGATGGGACAAAACTCGAACAGGATCACCTAATCTTTCACCATAAACTGTTGCTTTTTCCCCTCCCTGGTTATAGAGATATCTCTGCCATTCCTGCGGTAAAGGCGACTCAGGCATTAGCCATAGCTGATCATCTAATACTACACCCGCTGCCCCAGCAGCACGACAGGCAGCCGCAGTATGAACTCCGATACCGCCTTGTACATAAATAGATTTACTTTGTAGTTGTAATAATTTTTGCAGCAAGATAAATGCAGGATCATCTCCCCCCCATCCTCCACTTTCGCTACCCTTAGCAATTAATCCATCAATCTCCTCCGATACAGCTGCTAGATTAGACACTTGTTTAACATGAGTTACCTCAAGTAGTAGCCGACGAGACAGGGCAGGTGGGAGTGTAGCAAGCACACTTGGTAACGTATCAGGATTCCAGCGACATAATATTAACCAGTGAGGGTGCTGGGTTAACAATTTTAGCAAAGACTGACTTAACGACAGTTGGTCTACCCTGATCCGTAAACCCACTGACTTGTCAGAACCTACTATACTAATCAACTGATTAAGAGTTTGATTCGCTTGCTCTAAGTCATAATCATTACAAAACTCCAGATCGAGAATACCTACACCTCCTGCACGCACCGTGGCAACAGCTATGCCTGGATGGGACATTGAGAGAGGGCTAATAGAAAAGCAGGTAAACATATTCATGTTCCTCAAGTGTCTAAAATCGTTAACTTCTTTCTACAACTAGTTATCGAAATCTATGTCTTAAATTCATGTCAAGCTATTACCACATTCTTATGGATGCAGAAGCAATTCTAAAAATTTCCATACTTACATTCCATATTTACACTTAATCCTTATCCTTGTTGATTTCAGTAGACTCTTTCTCTTGTTATGATTTACTACATTAACTTAGAACAATAAATTCTGTTGCTTTTCCGAATTATTACCCAGATTTTACATAGGTACATAAATTTAGGAGTTACGCATTAACATAATGTACGAAACGACATACATATGGGTGGGTTTGTCTAGAATGTACTCGCGCACAACTCAATTAAATAAGTGCCTTTGCAATTCATTCAAATCCTGAATTAGGCACATTAGTTATCCGTGATAACGAGTCTCGACGTACGTCATAGACTTGGTGTAAGGGTGTAAGGGTGTAGGAGTATTCCTCTCCTCGACCTTGATTTTTTCATCACTTTATCTATTTGTCAAAACCCTTGATTTTTGGTTTTTTTGCGTAATTCCTACCAATTAGAAATTATGTTTTCATCGTGATTAAATTTAATCCTTTAATGCTTGTATGATATTTTCCAGACAAAAAATACCCAATTAACTCTGCATTTTTTGTTCGCTATACAACTTTTCTACCACTATTGCTCACATCGCCATGATGATCCGGGTCAACTGCCGCATTGTCATCACTTTTATTTTTGGTAGGAGGCATTGTAATAATGTTAGGATGTCGAACATCGTCTGTGTGTGGCTTTCAAGTAGTTGTTTTAGAAGACTATAACTCTACTACATCAGCCCTCTATTCATACTCTTTTTTCGGCTAAGGTATTGAGGAATCAAACCGAATTTCTATATATATATATGGAAAAATGATAAGTACAAATCCACAGCTATTAGACATTGCAATTATTGGGATGTCCAGTCTATTTGCAGGCAGCCGCAACGTTGATGCATTTTGGCAAAATATTCTCAAAAAAATTGATCACGTTCAAGATGCTCCTGATGACTGGGCTGTTCCATACTTCGATCCTAATTCTTCCGATTTTACCGAATTAAGTCGTATCTATACTCGTAAAGTTGGATTGTTAGGCGATTTAGCAGAATTTAATCCGTTAGAATTTGGAGTACCGCCAACCTCTGTTTCAGGTAGTGAACCAGACCATTTCTTGGCGCTAAAGCTGGCTCGAGATGCCCTACAGGATTCTGGCTATCTTGATAGACAATTCAACCGAGAGAGAACTGGTATTATTCTTGGTCGAGGTGCTACTCCCAATCGTGGTACTGTCACAGGTTTGCAGCATGGAGTTATTCTTGATCAACTTACGGAATTATTCCAAAAGCTTCTGCCTGAATTAGACCAAGAAACTTTGACAGAAATTCGTAACGAATTAAAAGCAAGTGTACCACCGCTTCCTCCAGAAGCAGGCCCAGGGTTAGTATCTAATATTGCAGTTGGGCGAATTGCCAATCGTCTGGATTTAAAAGGCCCTAGCTACATGATTGATGCTGCCTGTAGCTCTTCATTAATTGCGGCAGAGTTAGCTATCAAAGAATTACGTAGTGGTCAGTCAGACATGATGCTAGTGGGTGGCGTGCAAGCATCAATGCCACCTCAAATTTATATGCTCTTTTGCAAATTAAAAGCTCTCTCCCGGACAAAAATTCGTCCTTTTGATCAAGCGGCGGCTGGAACTTTGTTAGGAGAAGGATGCGGATTTCTAGTCCTCAAACGATTAGCAGATGCGGAAAGAGATGGAGACAAAATTTATGCTGTTCTGAAACAAGTAGGTCTTTCTAGTGATGGTAAAGCATTAGGTTTATTAGCACCTCGTTTAGAAGGAGAAGTTTTAGCTTTAGAACGAGCTTATTCTGAGGCAGATATTGACCCAGCAACTGTTAGCTTAATAGAAGCACATGGAACTGGAATTCCTGTTGGTGATAAAACAGAGATTAAAGCCCTAACCCAAGTCTTTGGTTCTCGTCAAGGAAAGCTTCCTCAATGTGGGCTAGGTTCAGTGAAATCTATGATTGGTCACTGTATTCCAGCTTCAGGGATTGCTGGCTTTATCAAACTATCATTGGCTCTTCACCACAAAATTCTGCCTCCTACTCTTTGTGATCAAGTCAACCCAGATTTGGGATTGGAAGAAACGCCTTTCTACATCAATACCCAAACTCGCCCCTGGATTCATGGAAATCAAGAATCCCCCCGCAGAGCAGGTATCAGTGCTTTTGGCTTTGGTGGTGTTAATGCTCATGCAATTCTAGAGGAGTACACAGGCCCAAATACTTCAGATCAACAATTTTATTCACAGTGGCCTCATGAGTTATTTATCTTCTCTGGGGAAAATAAACAAGATTTACTGGCGTTAGGTCAACAAGTACAGCAATATTTGCAAGCTAATCCTCTGCCCTCTTTAGTAGATCTAGCTTTTACCCTTGCTAGTTATGAAACAGGTAATTACCGATTGGCAATTGTGGCTGAGAACGCTAACGATTTACAGAAAAAACTTAAACAGGCTCTAGAAAAGATTGCCCAGCCGGACTGTCAACATTTACAAACAAGAAATGGTGTTTATTATGCCACACCTGCTGTTAACTCTCAAGAGAGTAAAACGGCTTTCCTATTTCCTGGGGAGGGATCGCAATATGTCAATATGCTAGCTGATTTGTGCTTGTATTTCCCCGGTGTTCGTGAATGGTTTGACATTTCAGATGCTACCTTCACAGGACTTTGGGAAACGCTTCCCAGCCAGTTTGTATTTCCTCCCCCAACTTGCCTGACTGATGAGGAAAAACAAATGCTTTCTCAAGGTTTGTATAACATTGATGTGGCAACTGAAACTGTGTTTACGGCAGATATTGCTCTCTACCATTTATTAAGTCAATTTGGGATTAAACCTGATGTGATGGTAGGACACAGCACTGGGGAGTATGCTGCACTGTCAGCCAGCGGTATTATTCAAGCAGATCATCTGGATGACCAGATAAAGATTAAACGCAATCTCAATCAAATTTATAAGGAACTGGAAGCGGCAAACACAATTCCGCGAGGTGTTTTGTTAACTGTTGGCGCTCTAGATTCTCAAGTTGTAGAAAACCTGCTACAACAGTTTGAAGGAAAACTGTTTTTAGCAATGGACAATTGCCCTAACCAGAAAATACTATTTGGTGCTGGGGAAGTGATTAAAGAAGTTGCCCACCAAGTCAAAACTTTGGGAGGAATCTACCAAGAGCTACCTTTTGATCGGGCATATCACACTCCTCTGTTTCTGGAAATGGGTCAAGTGTTGATTCGCTATTATGCGGATTTACCTGTGGGAACTGCACATACGCCACTTTATAGTTGTGCCAGTGTTGCTCCCTTCCCAAATGAAGCTGATGCAATCAGAGAATTAGTAGCTAGGCAGTGGTCGAGTAGAGTCAGATTTTCCGAGATAATTGAGCGTCTCTATGAGGAAGGAGTCCGTACATTCATTGAAGTTGGTCCTAGCAATAACCTCACTTCTTTTGTAGAAGATATTCTCCGCAAGCGAGAATTTTTAGCTATCGCTAGTAACAGTCAGCGAAAATCAGGGCTGGAGCAACTATTATTGTTACTAGGTCGATTGTTTGTTAAAGGAACTAAACTTGACTGGACACCTTTGTATCAATGCAGAAATGCTAAATTAGTGGATTTAGATTCATCTAATGCGGCAACACTGAACCAAAAAAGTTCTCCTGTTTTGAATCTTCTCGTGCCTAAAATGAGTTTGAGTTCAGAGTTGATTGAAAAGGTCAGAAGCAAGTTAGGTGAACATGGATTCAAACAGTTGCCGTTATCAAAAGAGAATGAGCCTATTGATATCAATGTGAGTTCTTCTGCTCGGAATAGCATAGCGTTAGACAAATTTTCTCCAGTTTCAGAGACAAGAGTGATTACAGAGACAGCATCAGAAGCAATTGTCTATGAAGGTTCTTCATTTGCTACTCCTGTTGAACCTACTTCTCAAGAGGCTGCTTCACAAGTTACAACAGTGACAGGGCTGACAACATCATTGTCACCAGAAGTCCAGCTATCTGTGGTTTCTCTTCACTTTGAACTAATGCAAGAATTTTTGGCAAATCAATCAAAAGTTTCTGAAGCTTTCTTTTCAATTCATGCCGATTCGACAGAAAATGTGGAAAGATAAGGGGGAGCATCCCTATGAAAGCATAAATATAGAACTCCTATTTGAGTTTTGAACAGATTACGTAAGTAGGTTGGCGTTAAAATTTGTCGTTATGACAAGACAAGAGGCAAAAGGCAAGAGTGAAGAGATTTTTAGGCTACTTTACATTTTGTTACAAACTCTTGTTTTTTCACGTCGTTCTACTTACACATCATGACAGAACTTACGCACAATATAGCAGGAGTTAGGAATCAAACCCTCTTTTAGTGGGAGTTTAATTCTCAATTGATGTCCTAACCACCCTGTCCACGGCTATATCTAACAAACCCTTATGTTTCTGTGTCCTCTGTGTCTGGAGTGGTATGGCTTACGACTTTCGTAAGGGATAAATTATATCAAGTTGGCTAATTACTGACGATATAAAAGTGTTGGACATATTTGCTTTTTTCTATTCCCTATTCCCTACCCTAACAGGTATCGTAAGTATTCCAACGGACATGATATTATTCCGTTACTTGTGCGTAAGTCCTAGGTATGTTCCTAAATCAGGAATATTAATTAATTTCTTGCATAGTAGTCAGGCTAAATTTTATTAACACCAATGTCTACAACGATCCCAACTCGCTTTCGTCCAGATCTTATCATTACAGAAACCCAAAGAGTAGGAGAGCAAACAAAATCCTACTTCATTAAAAACCCTATATCTGGAGAAACCTTTCTGCTGAAGGAAGAAGAACTATTTATTTGTCGATTATTGAATGGTTCTTCTGATTCCCAACAGATTATTTCCTCATTTAACGAAGCCTTTCACAAAATCCTGACGGAAGAAGATCTACAGAATTTTATTGGGCAGATTAATGAACTTGGGCTACTAGAACAAGTTTTAACTCTCACTGATAACCGAGGAGGAATAACCAGACAAGATACCTCTGAAGCACAATCATCTCCTACAGCAAACGACGAAGATAGTGAATTTACAGAGTTACGCTTCGTTCTTTATAATCCCGAACATATTTTTAATTTTTTGGCTGCTGTCACTCGGCCATTTCATTTGATATTTGTGGCAATAACTTGGCTTCTGATTCCAGGATTCTTTGTTGCACTTCAACTCTTTTTTAGACAACAAAAACTCTTTTTTTATGACCTTACTAGTATTGATAAAGAACTTAATTACATTTGTTCGTTTTTATTCTCTCTCATTAGTGTCAACATTTTTAGTCGCATTGTAGCAGGAGCAGTATTCGCCCATTTTGGGGGACAAGTTAAAGAACTTGGTATCCGGCTTCATTTTGGCATCCTTCCGCGCTTCTTCATTAACAGATACGGACTCAGAAAGACACCTCGCTCCGTAAAGCTCTGGACTTACTGTTCATCTCCGGCTGCTCGGGCATTTATATTTATTGTAGGAATTATTGGCTGGTATAGCCTACGGGGAACAGGAACTCAACTGTCCTATTGGTTAGCAATGATGGGACAAGTTGGACTTGTTTCTTTTTTGCTAATCACTTTGCCACTTCGTCAATCTGATGTATTCAAATGGGTAACAACCTATTTTAATCTCTCTCCCCATCTATTCCAGGAAGCATTCTATATTCTGCTAGCTAAGTTGAAATTTAGACCTCTCCCAAACACTATTTCTGAAGGTAAGCAGTGGGTATTATTAGTCTATGCTTCTGCACTAATATTAGTTTGGGTATATCTTGCTTTGTCTATTGTCCCTGACCTCACAATTAAACTCGAAAGTATCTTTCCTGGAATTTTAGGAAGAGCGACAGGCTATATTGTCTTATTCCTGGTTATAATTGCATTTCTACGTTGGCTTGCCTTTGTGATTCCAGAAGTAACAAGGATCAACCCCCAAAAAACTACTACAAGTTCAACTTCCACAAGCTTAGGAAAACCAAAATCTACAAAGGATACCATATTTAAAAGTATCAGTAATTTTCTGTCAAATCAGTGGATTAAATTAGCAGTATTATTTTGTTTAGCTGTAATTCTTTGTCTGCCCTTCTCCTATGCACCTGGTGGAGAACTGCAATTACTACCACCAACCCAACAACAAATTCAAGCACCTGTTGAAGGAAAAATTACACAAGTCTTCTTCAATGGTGGTGATGGCCAACGAATTGCCAAAAGAACGATTGTTGCCAGTATGGTATCCACAGATATTGAGAATAAAATTCAAAACTTGCAAGAAAATATTAAAGAACAACAGGCCAATATTGAAAAGAAACAGGCTGAACTCAGTAAATTGATCAAGGGTCCAATAAATGAAGAAATTGCTGTTGCGGAAGCACAAGTAGGCATTATTCAAAATGAAGTTTTTGCTGTAGAAACTAGATTAAGAGCAGCGATTGATGAAGTGGAAATTGCTAGGAAGGGCTGGCAAAAAGCTAAAACTCAAGCTCAATATAGTGGGGCTTCAGCGGCACGCCAGGAAATCTTGTATCGAGAAGGAGGTTTAGCCCGCGAGTCTTATGAAGAAGAAAAGAAAAAGTATGAAATAGATTTAATTCAAATTGAAGAAGCACAGCAAACTATAGGGATCAAGAAGAAAAATGTCAATGAAATGTACCAGACATTAGCTGCCAAAAAAGATAGTCTCAGACAAGCTCGCGCACAATTAACTTTGCTACTTACCGGGTCTCGTAAAGAAGATATTGAAGCAGCCCGTCAAGAAGTGAAAGCGGCTCAGGCGGAATTGCAACGATTACGCAAGGAATTATTGTACCAAGAAGCTCAAAAGAAAAGCACTAGGTTAGTGATGCCTTTTGATGGTTACTTAGTAGATTCGTATCTCCAACAGAAAATTGGTACTTACTTAAAGCCAGGGCAAAAGTTTGCCGTTGTCCAAGATAGTAATCAGCTATTTGGCGAAATTCAAGTTCCTGAATATGATGCCGGTGAAATTGAGATTGGAGATCTAGCTGAAGTCAAGTTACTACTATATCCCAATAATCCTTTCTCCGGGAAAGTTGTTTCTATCGAACCTGCTACTAAAGTTGAAACTGATTCCAAAGCTGACCCTAACTCTGCGATGCAAAGTGATATTACCCAAACTAATCGAGTTTTCAAAGTTATAATTGATTTAGCTAATTCTCCCCAGACATTAAAAACGGGAATGTCTGGCTATGCCAAAATTGATGCTGGTAAAAAACCATTATTCGTACTGCTGACTCGACCACTAGTTCGATTCATTCAAATAGAAGTATGGTCTTGGTTGCCTTAATATCCAAATAAGTTGTATTTACATAATGTCAGTTCCTCACCCTGTAATTATATTGGCATCTCCTCGCTCTTTTACTTCACTAGTTTGTGCCATGCTGGGTCAGCATCCAGAAGCTTACGGAGTACCAGAGATAAATTTGTTTGTCAAAGAAACTCTGCAAGAACTAGTAGATGTGAGCCGAGGTGCGCGCCAGTTCATACTTCATGGATTGCTGAGGACGATCGCACAACTTTACAGTGGTGAGCAGACCATAGAATCAGTGGCAATGGCTCAACGGTGGATTACACAACGGCTTGATTACAACACAGCAGATATCTATTGGCATCTCTGTAATAAAATTGCGCCTCTACGAATTATTGATAAAAGTCCTGCATACCCTAAACAAGCTACAACACTACAACGCATCCATAAAACTTTCCCTAATGCTTTCTATCTATACATTACTCGTCATCCCCGAGAGCAAGGAAAGTCAATGATGAAAGCGCCCCAAGCTGTTGCGGAGTTAGCCGTTGCTGACTCTGTTGACTATTCTCTCGATCCCCCTATCATTGATCCTCAATATGAGTGGTACAGAACTCAATCCAGGATTTTAGAGTTTCTCAATACGATTCCTTCTGATCAACATATGTTTATTCGCGGAGAGGAAATCATTAGTAATCCTGAAACATACCTGGATAAAATCTGCCATAGATTAGGTTTAAGCTGGAATGAGGCAGCTTACCAAGCGATGTTACAGACAGAGAAATCTTCTTATGCCTGTATGGGACCCTATGGAACGGAATGGGGAAATAATCCTGGATTCCAAAAATCTCCTATTTTTCGGCCATCAGCCAGTAAACCATCAAAGCTGGAAGGTCCATTACCTTGGCGCAAAGATAAAAAAGGATTTCTTCCTGAAGTTATTTATCTAGCACGAGAACTAGGATACGAATGAAGTTTTAGTAGTGCAGTACAAAACTTACACAAAACTCTCCAACTAAGAAAATAGAGCAGTTTTGATGTTTGCTTCCTGCTTCCACCAAGGATGTCGGCATCTTCAGGTTCACAGGGCTACAATTTCTACATCATACAAGTAATACTATTTTTGATTTTGGATCGTGAATCTTTCTATTTCTGTGCAGGTTTCTACATATTCATCTGTGGCATCATCAATTAAAAATGTAAAGAATTCAAAATTTTTGGTCCGGAAACAAGATTAATTACGTACTGGTATTTGGGAAATGTGTTGAGTAATTTCCGAGACTTTCTGTAAAATGCAAATTATCTAACATCAACATAAATTTCTTTTCCGTATTGCTTAAATTCATCATCGAGGTGATATTGAACATTGCGAATGTATTGACGAATTTCTTTAGCAGCTTCTAAACAATCTCGTTGATAATCTTGTAAAGTTAATTGCAAATGGGGATAAAGAATTTTTAACAAACCGGATGCAGTTTTAAGAATAGCTGTTTCATCTCTACCTGTAATAGTTTGATGATCAAATTCTGTATGTTCTTGTGCATATTGGTAAAAACGATTATCTCTTCTTAAAGAGAATAATGCTTCTCCAAAAAAGTCCATTTTTAAAGCAATTTGATCAGCAATCATATCTCGTTGAAATTTAGGAATTTCCCAACCGGGTAAAATTCCTGCAAACCGATCTAAAAAAGCTGTTTCCGAGAAAAATTTCGGTAAATTCTTCATCAAATTAAATCTATTTTTAGGAAGTTGATATTCATCCAATTCAATATTACCTAATAACACTAAAGAACAATCACTAGAAATTGGGGTATCAGAAAAACCAGAACGGTTATAACTACCATTTGCAAGATAGGTTTTCAAAGGACCAATAACTTCATCAGGATTATCAAAAGTCAAACTTTGAATTTCATCTAAAACTACCACATCATAACGTCCTAATAAACCCACTGATTGAGTTTTCCCATCAATAAATAATTTTGCAGGTGTGATTTTACCTCCACTCACTACAGAAACTTTATTATTAATATTTTCATAAACAAAACTTTTACCCGTTCCCTTTGGTGCTAATTCCATAATATGATAATTAGACTCAACCAAAGGAATTAACCGAGTTAACATTCGTGTTTTTGCAAGATGGTTATAATTTGGATGTTCGGGATTATAACCCATAGAAGAAAACATTAAATCTCGCCATTGTTCTGTGGTAAAATTAGAACGACATTCTGCATATTCTTCTAGATCAACTTCCGAAGATTGGAAAGGATCAAAATCAGTAATTGATACCCTAAAATTACCATTCACATTGCTTTTTAAACGTAAGGAAATTTTCCCCCATACTCCTTGTCTGAGTAACCTTTGATATTTGTCTACAATATCTGTGGGAATTTCACAATTTGATAAATTTAAAATGGGGATATTTGCTAAAGGTTCAGGTATTTGTTTAGATGTAGAATCTAATTTTATTCTTACCTGCATCAAAGCAATTAATTTATGAATTTCTCCTTTAGTCAGGTTATACTTAATCACTTCTTGATCATCTTTTCGGGGAAATGCTTTTCCGACAAAACTATTAATTTTGTCTAATTCCATCTCATTTAACTTACCCATTCCTGGAACAAGTTTATCTAGTAACCATTCAGAAACAAAACTAGGAATACCAACATTTTTGATTCCCCTCGAATCTAAACGTTTTTTATCAATACTTAGTGATTGAAAAACGCGACTAACTAAATCATTATCATAATTAGAAATCATTTAAATCTCCTTGAAAACCACTATTGTAGATTTGTTTAATAGTCAAATATGACTCAGAATCAAGTTTTGATTCTCCTGATTTTTCCTGCTCAAAATTAAAAGTTAGTTTCCCAGATAAGTCAATAGTCATTTTATTTTTGTGTGGTGGTAATTGAGGATATTCATGAATAATCATTTCATGAATACGTTTGTCATTAGGGGGAATGGTAAAATCTGGAAGTTTGATATTTTCAAAACTAGGTA
The DNA here is from genome assembly GCF_001586785.1 of Sphaerospermopsis aphanizomenoides BCCUSP55. GTDB lineage: Bacteria > Cyanobacteriota > Cyanobacteriia > Cyanobacteriales > Nostocaceae > Sphaerospermopsis_A > Sphaerospermopsis_A aphanizomenoides_A. The sequence continues at coordinate 1,994 of NZ_LUFH02000074.1, read as the reverse complement.
ACTCATTAATAGTTAAATACAGATTGCTCAAAGTTATTTGATCATAATTATATATTGTAATAGTTAGTTCTCCTGGTTTTTGTGCTTCACATTGAACGACACAATTAACTATTACTGTCTCATGATAACGGTTATTAATTTCTCCTTCAGGTTCTTGAGGAATAAAATCACTAATATTCTGTTCAGGTCGTAGCTGTTTTTTCTCAACAATTAAATCTAATTTATTCCATACTCTTAACCATTCTTCAGTCCAATTACAAAGTGTTTTACCTTGAATCAAATAATGTTCATGTTCAAGAGTTAAATATTTTAACCATTCCACTTCTGTAGTGATCACAATATAGTGATTTTCTGGTGGATATGAACCAGAAGGATCTAAAATGATTTTAGTCATTAATTTTCCTCCTGGTTATTCAAGAAAGCTGCTAATTTTTGATATAATTCTTTTCTTCTAGTAAGAGTAAGTTGTTTAAATAAAGCAATGATTTTGTTTTCTGTACTTTCAGATTGAATTGCTTGTATTTTATTATTAATATCTTCTATGATTAAATTAGCATCATCTGGTTTTTTGGTAGTAGTTTCTTCCTGGTGGGGGTTTTCTAAAATAATCTGCTTTAATTGTGCTAATATTTGTTCAACTTTGTGTGAATCTTCTGGTTGAGTAAAACGGTTTTGTTGTTGACTGACTTCTTGAGATAATTTTAATGCTTGATCTTTGGTTATTTCTATGAGTCTTTCTTCCCAAAGGGTAATTTTGTGGGATAAACTTTGATATTTATTTTCAATATCGTTCACTATTTCCTGATAAAGAGATTCTTGTTTAAGCAAATTATTAGTATTTGTTAATTCCTCAATATAATTTTTAGCGTTCAGGTAATCTTGCTGACTTGCGTTATCACTGAGAGAATTATAACGAATTTGAATGTTATCTAAACAGTCTTTAATTTTTGACTGATGTTGAATTTCACCGAGTTTTCTATTAGCAACTCCCAGAGAATTATTTAAAATATCTAGTAAATGTTGAGGTAAAGAAACTTGTGTAATTTTTTCAATTGCTGTTTGAATTTCAACTTGATAACTACCAAATTCTTGTTCTGTTTTCAAAGATTCAGATTTTCCAGATAATTCTTCTACAAATTCATCAATTTTAGCAAGAATAATTTTTAAAGCATTGCTGTGACGTTGTTTTTGCTGTTCAGTTGGGTTAACAGTAATAGTATCTAAATTACCAGATGATACTGATGATATTGAGTTATTTGCTAAATTAAAGGTTTTTGGTTTTACTAATTGTATTTGTAGATCAGGATAAAGATTTATCAATTTTTCTAGGTTGACATCATCCTGTAAATTTTCTGCGGTTTCTATTGGTTTTAACCAACTTTCAATTTTTTTAATTCCTCCTGATATTTGTTGTTTCTTGGGTTTGACTGCTTCTAACTGTGTTGGATCTGGAGTAGGAGAATTAAGAAAATTATCAATGTCTTGAATGAATTTCTGTGCTTGATTATAATCCATTATTGTCGGTATTTCCGTGGAATTAATAACCTGAACAGGAATTACTATTGGTGTTTTAGAAGATTCTAAAATCCATTTATTGACAAAATCTTTAGGTTTATCTAAAACATTTGTTATTACCCAATCTTTAATAGGTTTTTCGTCAACTGATATCTGTTCTTTCTTAGTTATGGGAAGACCGAAATTACCATGTAACATCACTTGGGTGCGATGGTAAGATAACCATGCGACGAATAACATTGTAAAAGTATACTCATTATATCCAAACGGAGGTTTAGATAATTCTTTCCAGATTTTCTCTATATTAATATGTATTTGTTTATTATTTTCTAATCCTACTTCATTATCATTTTCTTCTTCTTTACACCATTGTAGTTATCCTTCCTCTTCCACATTATTCCTTTCTCCCTGTACATACATATTTTCTTCTTTTTATTTCTTCTTCTCCTCTTCTTGTTTTTCTTGTTTTCGTTTTTCTT
>NZ_LUFH02000073.1:32755-46667 GCF_001586785.1 Sphaerospermopsis aphanizomenoides BCCUSP55 | reverse complement strand
CTTGGTATTCAGAAAAAGTAAAGTTTTGTGAACTAAATTTCTTTAGGGTTTTAAATTATAGTTATATAGAAAATGTAAAGCTGTGGAATACTTGATATACCTATCTGCTATGATGTGGTTGTTAGTTAAGCTTTGACTGCCAATGTAGGCAAATCAAAATTTTGCAGCAGCAAGTATAGGCAAATAGCGTTTGTACTGTAACGTGCTGAATGAGAATAATGGTTAAATAAAGCAAAGTTATGAGACTTTGATTTGATTGGCTAATCTAAATTTGTGGCTTTTAGTCGGTGGGTATTGGTAATCGAAGTTGACGCCCCAACATCCCCAGCTCTTTTCCTCCCTGGAACAAAGCAAGAGAAGGAGGTCGCCCACTGCGACAAAAGCAAAGCTACTCTATGCCATAGTGGAACTTTAATCTAACCCCCACTGATGTTTGAGAAGCTCCTTATAAGTTGCTTCCCGCACAACCATTTGTTCATAGAGCTTGACTAGAAAGTCTTGTGCCTGTTCATGGCTCATTTGTTGGACTTGGGTGGCAAATGAACGGATACTGAATTGCTGTTCTAAGGAAAGTTCAATTGGTTGGCTCATAGTTAAAACCTACAAAACAACGTTTACAAGAGGTATGTGTGACATAAAAGCCAAAGCTAGAACGCCTAGGCTGATGTTTGTCATAAATATTTGTACCTCCGTATTAAGAAAGATAACAATTGTTTGACAAAATGCCCAGTGTTTTTTGGCCTATTTTTGCGATCAAGGATATTGGACTGAAATTATGTAAATTTAGCCTCGTCAACTAAATTGAGAAGCTTAAAGATATTTTTATCAATTTAGAAATAAGAAAAATGCTCAAATTGAACAAAATGCTGAGTATATTTACTGGATTTGTTAGTAGTGAAAGGGAATAGGCAGAAGGCAGAAGGCAGAAGGCAGAAGGCAGAAGGCAGAAGAGAGTGAACAGTGAACAGTGAACAATAAACTGCGACAACTGACAACTGACAACTGACCAAATCAAGAATTTTCTTCTACAGCAATAAGGATGACAGTGATGTTATCGTGTCCACCTTCATCTTTTGCGGCTTCCACTAGAGAGAAAGCTGTTTTATCTAGGTTTGGTTGGTCTGAGCTTGATGTATCTTGGAGGTAGATGCAAATTTGTTGATCAACAAGTTCTTCGGTGAGTCCATCACTACACAAAAGCAAGCGATCGCCCACTTTTACATCTAATGGTTGGAGATCAAGTTGATGTAAGTCATCACGTCCTAAACAGCGTGATAAAACATGACGGTAGGGATGTACCCTAGCTTCGTCAGCTGTCATATCACCAATTTTAATGGCTCTGGCTATCCACGTATGATCTTCTGTGATTTGTACTAGTTGTGATTCTCGCAAGCGGTATAGTCGTGAATCTCCAACGTGGCCACATATAGGTGGTTCTGATGAACGAAAGACTACTACAACCACAGTTGTACCCATATCAGCACGTTCAGGATGTTTTTGCTGATCTTGCAAAATTGCTTGATTAGCAGACCATAAAGCTTTTTCTAGTAATTTTGATGCAGATATAGAAGAATGCCAATTTGTCAACAAATAATTCTGAATTTCTTGGGTAGCAATGCGACTTGCTTGTTCACCTCCAGCATGACCACCCATCCCATCAGCAACTATAAAAAATCGCCCTTCCGGGTCTATATGGTAAGCATCTTGATTATTAGAACGAATAAGTCCCGGATCGGTACAACCCGTGAAGTTAAGTTTCATAGATTTTCGAGCAACAATTAATACTTTTGGTCATAACGGTCAAGGCGTAAAAGCAGACGAATCAGTAGGAATGAGACTGTTGCTGCTATTAAACCCATAAAAACTGCTAACCAGAGGAATTGGTTAACTAGGAGAATTGTCGCGGCAATGGTAAAACCACTGACTATAAGAGCATAGCTCATTCCGAGTTGAATGTTACTCTGTCTCCGTATCAGGCGTTCTGTTTCCACGGAACGAACTCGCAGACGAATATCCCCACGTTCGATTTTATCGAGTGTATCCTCCAGTCTACGTGGTAATCCTAAAGCAGTGCTACTGACTTGTACTGCTTGACGACTTAACTCATTCAAGAAACTATTCCCCTCTAAACCATTGTTTTCAGTCATAAGTTGCATTGCATAAGGTTGGGCAACTTCCATAAAATTAAATTCTGGATCTAGACCTTTGCCTACTCCTTCTAGGGTAGAAAAAGCACGCATGACAAAGGTGAAAGTTGCTGGAAATCTAAAAGGTTGATTGTAAGCTATTTCGTACAGGTCTTCACTGATGGCGGCTACTGATTGATTTTCAAAGGGCTTATCCATGAAGTTATCCAGCATAAACTGGACAGAACGACGCACAGGCCCGATGTCATCAACGGGAGCGATCGCACCTAAATTAATTAGTGATTGAACTACGCGATCGCCATCTTTTTGAGCGATACCAAATAGCGTTTCCATTAGTCCTTCGCGGACATTGGCTTTTATCCGCCCCATCATCCCAAAATCGTAGAAAATCAAAGCCCCATCGGGACTAACTGCGAGATTACCTGGGTGGGGATCGGCGTGAAAGAAGCCGTTATTGAGGAGTTGGTGTAAATATGCTTGTGCGCCATAACGGGCGATCGCTTTTCTATCCACACCTGCGGCTTCTAAAGCTTCATACTGGCTAACTTTAATACCTGGCATATATTCCAAGGAAATCACCTTAGAAGTAGTATATCGCCAATAAACTCGCGGTACTTTCACCCAATCGTAAGCGCGAAAATTGCGGCGAAAAGTATCAGCATTGCGGCCTTCACCTAGATAATCTATTTCTTCCCACAGAATGCGACAACATTCTTCATATATACCCATCCAATCCCGTCCTCGTCCCCACTTAGGATGATTTTGGAAATAACGAGCAATACCTTTGAGAATTTTTAAATCTATTTCAAACAGTTTTTTTAAGCCTGGACGTTGTACCTTGACAACCACAGATTCCCCAGAATGTAGCACTGCTTTATGAACTTGCCCTAAACTAGCAGCAGCTAAAGGAATAGGTTCAAAACTTTGGAACAGTTGGGGAATTTTTTTGCCTAGTTCTTCTTCAATAATCGTTTCTACCTGCTCATAGCTAAATGCGGGAACTCTATCTTGTAATTTAGATAGTTCGTCCACATATTCTCCAGGGAAGATATCAGCACGAGTAGAAAATAATTGCCCCACTTTAATAAAAGTTGGGCCCAAATCTAAAAAAGTGTTTCTAATCCAAATAGCTTGAGCTTTACGCCTTGCAGCTTGTTTGGCTTCTGTCACACCACCTGGATAACTCCAAGCTTTGTTATAGCGCCAAAGCTTAAACATTAAGGTCAAAACAAATGACCATATATCTACAAAGCGACGTTTGCTAGAGTAATTTTCCCGATTCCAACGGTATGCTTTATCTGAATAACCTTGTTCCATATTTTTTTTATACCGCCGGTTTGTCACGGATTCATCTGTAATAACTTCAGTAAAATTTATATTTGTAAATACAGCAGGAGTCAGGAGTCAGGAGTCAGGAGTAAAACTCTCTGTCTAGGTTTCAAGTTAGATTCTGTACCTGATTGATATCAGTCTGCTGTAGGAAGATGGGAAAGCGGTTGAATTTTGGATTTGAGATTTTGGATTAATACCAATCACACTCTCACCAAATTATCAATCACCTATCACCCATCACCTTTATTTTGCCGTATTACGATACTTTTGTAATTCAGTTCGCAATAAAGCTATTTCTGCTCTTAATTCGTCAAGTTCTGTCTGTAAATCCACTGATTCACTTCCAGATGAGGTGTTAACTGTATTTATTCCGGTTTCCGCAGCTTCAGCGGCTTGGTTAGCTCGTGCTATCACTTCTTCTGTAAACTGGCGTAACTGCTCTCTAGCTTCAGCATCAAATTTGCCAAGTTCACTCAAAGCATCAGTTAAGGCCACTTCTACACGCTCATTGATTACTTCTGCTACTGCTCTGCCTACAAAAAAGGCCTGCACAAGGGGATTACTCATAAATTTTTGTAAAGTTGCTCCGCAAGAAAATTATAACCTGCATTCAGCCTCTGGTGTTGACCATCTTCAGGAGTATGGCTTGCGCCAAGCTATGCCTATGGCTCCTGCGTCGCCACGCAAGCTATCGGCACACTACGTGAACGCTATCAGCAAACCCTATGTATACCTAAATTAATTTATATTAAAATATATCATTATAGATATTTGATTGGTTTTAATTTAATTAAAATTAAGCATATTTTTATAAATCCTTTGGTATAACTATGTCGAGATTATTGGTAACACAATATCAAGCAGAAGTCGAAAAAATTATTCAATATGGTGGTTCGCGGAAAGAAACATCTATTCGTGTTGCTTTTCAAAACCTGTTAAATGAATATTGCAAACCCAGAGATTTTTTACTCATTCCTGAGTTAGATTATAAATTACCAAATGGTAAAATTGTTTATCCCGATGGCACAATTAAAGATGCTTTGCGGTTAGATTGGGGTTACTGGGAAAGTAAGGATCAATATGATAATTTAGATGAAGAAATAGAAAAGAAGCTGAGTAAAGGTTATCCAGATAGTAATATTTTATTTGAAGATTCCCAAACAGCGGTTTTAATTCAAGGTGGACAGGAAACTTTGCGCGTATCCATGGGTGATGCTGACGCGGTAGATGGGATTATTACTAGTTTTATTAATTATGTTCGTCCTGAAGTTAGAGATTTTCGGGAAGCAATAGAAATCTTTAAAGAAGATTTACCCACTATTTCAAATTCTCTCAGAGATTTGATAGATAGTCAAGGAGTAAATAACAAATCTTTTCAAACTGCACGAGATAAGTTTTGGGGAATTTGCCAAGAATCAATTAACCCAGAAATCACATTATTTGATCTTCGGGAAATGATGATTCAGCATATTTTAACAGAAGATATTTTTATCACTATTTTTAATGAGTCGCAATTTCACACAGAAAATAATGTGGCGCGAGAGTTACAAGGAATTCTAGCCACCTTTTTTACAGGAAGTGTGAAGAAAAACACTCTTTCGACGATTGAAAGATATTATGCGGTAATTAGACGAACTGCGGCTAATATTTATAATCATCAAGAAAAACAGAAGTTTCTCAAAGCATTATATGAGAATTTTTATAAAGCATATAATCCTAAAGCTGCGGATAGATTAGGAATTGTTTATACTCCTAATGAAATCGTCAGGTTTATGATTGAAAGTGTGGATTTTTTAGTACATAAATATTTTGGAAAGTTGTTAGCTGATAAAAATGTAGAAATTTTAGATCCTGCGACGGGGACGGGGACTTTTATTACCGAGTTGATTGATTATTTACCAAAGCAGAGTTTAGAACACAAATATAAACAGGAAATTCATTGTAATGAAGTTGCGATTTTACCTTATTATATTGCCAATTTGAATATTGAATTTACCTATAAGCAGAAAATGGGTGTGTATGAGGAGTTTGAAAATATTTGTTTTGTGGATACTTGAGATAAGACATCTTTTGCGGGGAAGCAGTTGGATTTGTTTGCTATGAGTGTGGAGAATACCGCCAGAAGTAAAAGCCAGAATGATAGAGCTATTTCGGTGATTATTGGTAATCCTCCTTATAATGCCAAACAGGAAAACTTTAATGATAATAATACAAATCGTTCTTATAAAGCCATAGATAAATTAATTAAAGAAAGTTACATTAAATATAGTAAAGCGCAAAATAATAATGTTGTTTATGATATGTACACTCGGTTTATTAGGTGGGCTGCTGATAGACTAGATAAAAATGGAATTATTGCGTTTATTACTAATTCATCTTTTATTGATGCTAGAACCTTTGACGGTTTCAGAAAAGCGGTAAGTGATGATTTTAATTATATCTATATCATAGATTTACATGGTGATGTGAGAAAAAATCCCAAACTTTCAGGAACAACTCATAATGTTTTTGGGATTCAAACTGGTGTCGCTATTATGTTGATGGTGAAAAAGCAGAATAGTGATTTTCATGGATGTCAAATATTTTATATGCGTCTTCCAGAATTGGATACAGCAGATGAGAAGTTAAGATTTTTGTCGCACACTAAATTTCAGGAAATTCATTTTCAGTATATTACACCGGATCAAAAACATAATTGGATAAATCAATCTGATAATGATTTTGAAAATCTTTTACCTTTGGTTGATAAAGATGTGAAAGCAGGTAAAGGAGAAGCAGCAGTATTTAAGTTGTTTTCTAGAGGTGTAGAAACTACAAGGGATGAATGGGTTTATGATTTTAGTCAAGCAAATTTAATAGAAAAAATCAAAAATATGATAGAAGTATATAATTTATGTGCTGAAAATAAAAATATGGATAATTATATTAAATGGAGTTCTTCACTAGAAACTTATTTGAATAATGGTATAAAGGCTACATTTGATCAACTTTTAATCAAATTGTCTTTGTATAGACCATATTGTAAATTATATCATTATGTAGAAAAAATATTTAATCATAGATTAACACAAAATCATTATGAAATGTTTTCAGAAACATTAAGTAATAAAAACAAAATTATTGCTTTTTCTGGTATAGGTTCAAATAAATCTTTCCACTGTCTGAGTTCTGATTTATTAATTGGACTAGATACAATTGAAAAAACTCAATGTCTACCCTTGTATCGTTACGACCAAGAAGGAAACTGCATTGATAACATAACCGACTGGGGATTAAAACAAATTCAAACCCATTACCAAGATACAACAATTACCAAAATAGACATCTTTCATTATACCTACGCAGTCTTACACAATCCTGCATACCGCAGCAAATACGAACTCAACTTAAAACGCGACTTTCCCCGTTTACCGTTTTATGAAAACTTCCAAACATGGGTTAACTGGGGAAAACAACTGATGGAATTACACATTAATTATGAAACAGTCACACCTTATAAATTAAATCGTGTTGATATTCCCTTAAAAGACAACCAAAAAACACCAAAACCCAAACTCAAAGCCGATAAAAATCAAGGTAGCATTATCTTAGATGATGTCACCACATTAGCAGGTGTTCCTAACATAGCTTGGGAATATAAGCTGGGAAATCGTTGTGCGTTAGAATGGATTTTAGATCAATATAAAGAAAAGAAACCAAAAGATCCCACAATTGCGGAAAAATTCAATACTTACCGTTTTGCAGATTATAAAGAACAGGTCATAGATTTATTAATGAGAGTTTGTACAGTGAGTATAGACACTATGAAAATAATTAAAGAAATGGAATAATGTCTGAATCAGGATAACTAGGATTAAAGGATGTACAGGATAAAAGACGTAAGCATTCAGCTAAAGCTGCTTTTCAGGCTAAGTTTCAAGGATTTTTAAGGTAAACTGATACCAAAATCAATTCCTCATTCCTCGCTAAAAATGCTCATAAATTCCAGATAATAGCTGATGACTAATTACTGACGGCTGAATACTTACTAAAAGACTTTCAAAAAAACATCCTGTTAATTCTTAAATCCTTTAAATTCTGATTCAGACAAAAAGACTTTCAATAAAAAACATCCTGTTAATCCTTAAATCCTGTACATCCTGATTCAGACAAAAAATGCTATAATCAACAAACAACTACTTGATGCTATATCAATATTATGATCATTGCTCAAGAATTAGAGTCTCAACAAAACATCTCCCAAGATGTAATTTTTCCTTCAGGTGATTTATATAGTGACGAACCTCCCGTGGAAACAGAACTGCATCTAGAGCAAATTATGCTCTTAATTAAATGTCTAAAATGGTTGTGGAAAGGTAGAAATGATTTCTATGCTGCTGGAAACCTCACCATTTACTATAGCAAAACTGCGGGAATTAAATATTGACCCAGATACAATTTAAACTAATTTCATAAATTATCGACTTGTTTAAGAAGTTGAGAATATAAAAACAAAGTATAATTATCACGGAAGAAGAATAGACAAAAAGCATGATTAGGGTTGTTTTGACAGGTGTCTTGTTATTATTGATTACAGCTTGTACTGGTTTAGCATTGCTACCTACTTATGATTTAGTGCAGAAAGGAATTGCAATTCAACTAGAACTCACCCAGCAAGAACTTCAGAAAAAGCTAGATTTAGATTTCCAAAAATTTGATATTAAGCGAGTTTCCATTACTCAACAGAAGCCTTTGACAATTGAAAACTTACCTGCTTATCATGTGCAGGGAACTTATGACTTAACTGTTAAATTACCCAACAAACAAATCTCTCAGCCACAAAAACCCTTTGATATTTATTTGCAAATTCAAAGAGAAGGTAAAAGTTGGCGTTTGCTACTACCGGAAACAACGAATAACAACACTCCATCACTTTGGCATAGTTATCTGATTCTTTAGTAGTTAAGAACCCCAAATTTTTGAATAAGTCCTGAATCTGATCAAGAGAGTTTTAAGTGTTGACGTTTGCTTGGAAATTTGCTATGATGAAGTCGATAAGGAAGAACTATCTTGTAATCATCTAATTTTGATAGACCCTTCCTTTCCAAGCACCTCCTTTTCCTTGCCAATGACGGTTAGCAGAATCTAAAGTCATTAAAGTATAGAGAAAGGCGATTATAGGTAAACAAAAGGCTAACCAAGCAGAACATTTATAAAACCGGATAATGGGAAAATAGGCGAATGTCATGAATAGCCAGGTGAGTAAACCTGTGAGAATTATCGGCCAACTTCCTAATATTAAACCCAAGAAAATTCCCAATACTGGAATTATATAAACTAAAGTCATTCCTAACACACTACCCACTAATAAAAAGGGAGAATAATTTAGTTGTGTGTAGGCGCTACGGGCTACCATATTCCAAATAGTTTCTAAGGAATCATAAGGACGTAAACTAGAAGTTAAAGAACTTAGTCCTAACCAAATTTTACCTTGGTGAGATTTAACAGCTTTTGCTAAAGAACAATCATCTATTAAAGCCTGATGAATCACTTGTAGTCCGCCAATTTTCTGGAGAGTTTCTGTGCGAATTAAAATACAACCACCAGCAGCAGCCGCAGTAGATTTTTTGGGGTTATTGACCCAGTGAAAAGGGTAGAGTTTTTGGAAGAAAAAGACAAAAGCAGGTATTAATAATTGTTCCCAAAAGCTTTGACAGCGCAACCTAACCATGATTGATACTAAGTCTAAATTTTGTGCTTCAGCTTTGGTAACTAATCGGTGTAAATTGCTAATATCATGTTCTATATCTGCATCGGTAAATAATAAATAATCGGGTAGTTGTAAAGACGTTTCAGGAAACATTTCTACAGCAGCTTGTACACCTTGTTCCATAGCCCAAAGTTTACCCGTCCAACCAATAGGTAAATCTGTACTAGAGACAATATGTAATTGTTCAAGTTTGTCTACTGCGTAAGCTACCCCTTGGGCAAAATTTGCTGTACCATCTGTACTTTGATCATCCACCAAAAACACCTGGAAATTACCAGGATAGTCTTGGAGGAGGAGCGATCGCAAACTAATGGGGATAACATCAGCTTCATTCCGTGCGGGAACCACCACACATACCGTAGGAAGAGATTGCTTTGTAGAGACTTTGTATGCAATGTCTTTACTTGTTTCTAACTGCTGATCTACTCGCCAAAACTGTCCCCAAAACAACAGTAAAAATAACCAAATTGCTAAAGATAAAATTATCAACCCCGATAAAATTTCTACCATGACTCTTGCAAATTCTCAGTAATTCAGACAGAATACATTGTTTGTTGATTTTGGGGAAGAATTTTCTCTTCCCACGATCATGTTATTAATAATTACTTGGTGCTGAGGTGAGTATTTGATGCAAACACAAGATAGGGTGAAAGTCAAGCAAATCACAGAAGCGATTGCAGCTAGTCAACAACATCTGCTGTCAATTCAAAGACCAGATGGTTACTGGTGGGCAGAATTAGAATCTAATGTTACCATCACCGCTGAAGCTGTACTGCTACACAAGATTTGGGGAACAGATAAAACTCGACCTTTACATAAAGTTGAAACATATCTGCGATCGCAACAACGAGAACATGGAGGTTGGGAACTATTCTATGGTGATGGTGGAGAACTCAGCACCACTGTAGAAGCTTACATGGCCTTGCGGTTGTTAGGTGTACCCGCAACAGATCCAGCCCTAATTAAAGCTAAATCTCTAATTATCAAAAAAGGTGGAATTAGCAAAACCCGTATTTTTACCAAATTACATCTAGCCTTAATTGGTTGTTACAACTGGCGTGGACTACCTTCTTTACCACCTTGGGTAATGTTGTTACCGGATAATTTTCCCTTCAATATTTATGAACTTTCTAGTTGGGCGCGTTCTAGCACAGTTCCATTATTAATAGTCTTTGACAAAAAACCAATCTTTGAAATTGATCACCCTATCAATTTAGACGAATTATATGCAGAAGGTGTGAATAATGTCAAATGGCAATTACCAAAAAATGGTGATTGGTCAGATATATTCAACATCCTTGATGATGGGTTTAAGTTAGCAGAAAGTTTCAACTTTGTACCTTTTCGAGAAGAAGGAATCAAAGCCGCAGAAAAATGGATTTTAGACAGACAAGAAGCCAGCGGAGATTGGGGGGGAATTATTCCCGCTATGTTAAATTCTCTCTTAGCTTTGAAGTGTTTAGATTACAATGCTGAAGACCCGATTATCTACCGGGGTTTAAAAGCAGTTGATAACTTTGCCATTGAAACAGAAAATAGTTACTGTGTGCAACCTTGTGTTTCACCTGTATGGGATACAGCATGGGCAATTCGCGCCTTAATTGATTCAGGCTTTGCACCAGATGATCCAGCAATAGTCAAAGCAGGAGAATGGTTAATAGACAAACAAATACTTGATTATGGTGATTGGTTTGTCAAAAATAAACAAGGAAAACCAGGCGCTTGGGCGTTTGAATTTGACAACCGCTTTTATCCCGATGTGGATGATTCTGCTGTAGTGGTCATGGCTTTACATCAGGCGAAATTGCCTAATGAGAACCTGAAAAAACAAGCTATGAAACGGGCTTTAAATTGGATTGCATCTATGCAATGTCAACCAGGAGGTTGGGCGGCTTTTGATCTTGACAATGACCAAGAGTGGCTCAATTCCATACCCTATGGTGATTTAAAAGCCATGATTGATCCCAATACAGCCGATGTCACCGCTAGAGTATTAGAAATGTTGGGTGCTTGTAACTTATCAATTCCAGCAGATAAGTTAGAAAAGGCGTTGAATTATCTTCTTAATGAACAAGAAACAGAAGGTTGTTGGTTTGGACGTTGGGGCGTAAATTATATTTATGGAACTAGCGGTGTTTTATCAGCTTTAGCTTTAATCAATCCGCAGAAATATCGCCCCAATATCGAACAAGGTGCAGCTTGGTTAGTGAAAGTTCAAAACTCAGATGGTGGTTGGGGTGAAACTTGTTTTAGTTACAACGATCCCAACCTCAAAGGCAAAGGAGACAGCACTGCATCCCAAACAGCTTGGGCATTAATTGGGTTAATAGCAGCAGGTGAAGCACTCGACAAAATGCCTATTGATAGCATTGAAAAGGGGATTAATTACTTGTTAGAAACCCAAAGGTTAGATGGTACTTGGGATGAATCTTACTTTACAGGAACTGGTTTTCCTTGTCATTTTTATCTCAAGTATCACCTCTATCAACAATACTTTCCTTTAATGGCTTTAGGAAGATATCAAGCGATTAAAAAAATGAGAATATTTTTGTAAATTCTCAATTTACAGCAGTTTTCATGTGTTTAGACCACACTCTTGATTCCTCTTTGCACCTGGAGCGCCTCTGCGTGAGACAAGAAAATGTGGTTCATTTATCCGAAAATGGCTGTAGACTAAAATCCCCCCAAGCTCTAACGGGGGAAAGGTCTTCAAAGTACGTTCTTTTTAAGGGGAATTTAGGGGGATATAAAGATTTTTGATACATCACCAATAACTTTTCTCCCTCTTGTTCTACCCTCAGCAAAGAGGGCATTAGGGACTTCCAACTAAAAAAAATATTCCATCGTTTGGGTCAGCAGGGGAAGCAGGGGGCGCAGAGGAGGAAGAACCTCATACTCATATTGGTTCTCACTCATTGAATAATTTAATTTCTGGAAGTCCCTTAAAACTCAACCGACTTTAACTCGATTTTCAAATTCTTCGCAGGTTTGTTTGACTATATCCAGGGCAGACTGATAAACATCATTATTTTCCTCTTTCAACCAAGCTAAAAGTCTAGCAAGCTGGGCGTTCCGTAAATCTAAGTCTGTCTGAAAAATGATAGATGTTGCCATTGCTTGAGCATATTGGGGTGGATGACCTTGATTTACTAAAGTATCCACGAGAGCAGCCAGAGCTTGCTGTGGGATAGAAGCGGAAGCACCTTCCATAGACATAGTTTCTAGAAAAAATAATTGGATGAGTTATCCTAATTTATTTAACCAAGTAGTTGTATTCGTATTATTGCTTAATTTCACATTAATTACTACACAAATCTTGGGGATCCCAAACTTGTGGCAGATACAGAGAGGTTTCTAGAGATTTGGTGCTGAGATTTTTATCTTTTCCTATGAGAATTTAGTTTAATACCGCAGTTTTATAACATAAGTACAAAGATGAAAATCTCAAATAATTTATGAAAATTTACATAGGTAATAACCAAGTCGTTTACGTAAGTATTAACAAAAAAACTCCGTGTAAATAAGGTGGTGTTATTACTTGTCATCAGGCAGTTAACCTAATTCACCATTTTTGATGCCCCAAACGACTTAAAACTTTGTCCTACAAGGAAAATTTGCCTATTGTTGAACACCGCATGAAAACAAACCCATTATATAAGCAATTCTGACTAAATGCACTCAAAGTCTTGTATAGCAAGAATTTAAAATGCATTTAAATAAGAATAGTTTTGTATAATCGCTATTAATAAGGGGGCATTTTTGATGAAAAAAATAGCTTTAATTTATTAGTGCAGACAAATTTTATCGTAGTATTTACTCAAGGTTTTCAATCGTATTATCCGTATAAGCTTGATAGTAGAACGAGGAATACAGAGAGAACTAAACGTAATAAAAACAAATTATTTTCCGCATTATTTTATTTAGAAATATCTCTTTTTTATGTATTACTGAACTTTATAAATATTTACTGTCTAACTATTTACAACCCCAATAATAAGTGTTATTTGTATAGAAGGTTAAGACGAGTGCATAATCTTACGACTTTGCACCTGGTTTATTCCTCCAGCAAGCTACGCTAACAGAATAAAATTCTGTGATTACACAAACTTAGAAACAACCTAATTAAAGGAAAATCTTTGTTTAGTGGGACTAAATAAAATCAATATTTGGAAACCCACACAGGTTATTTTTGTCTGTATAGCTGAGTATTTATTGCTAAGTTTTGCTGGAGTCAAATTACCTATAAACTGGTAGACAATATCAGTATAAAGATCAAATCAACAATGAGATAAGGTGCAAACCAATGGCAGTTGAAAAAACTAATTCCTCCTCTAGCTTGGCTGAAGTTATTGATAGAATCCTAGATAAAGGTATCGTAGTTGATGCTTGGGTTCGTGTTTCTTTAGTTGGGATTGAATTACTCGCAGTTGAAGCTCGAATTGTAATTGCGTCTGTAGAAACCTACTTGAAATATGCAGAAGCTGTAGGCTTGACCCAATCCGCTGCGGTACCTGCTTAATTTTTACGCAGATTCCTAAATCGCAGAATAACTAGAAAATAAGCGTTAATTGTTCTGGTTATTCTGCTCAATCTTCCGGTGCAGAAAAAACAACAACAATGAGATAAGGTGCAAACCAATGGCAGTTGAAAAAACTAATTCCTCCTCTAGCTTGGCTGAAGTTAT
>NZ_LUFH02000073.1:0-32645 GCF_001586785.1 Sphaerospermopsis aphanizomenoides BCCUSP55 | reverse complement strand
CATCAGTTCCAGCAGCAACTTGAGCAACAAATGAATGACTTCTTAGCAAATACTGCCAAAGAACGTATTGCTCAAGGCAAAGCACAAGCACAACAACTGCATCAGTTCCATCAGCAACTTGAGCAACAAACTGATGACTTCTTAGCAAATACTGCCAAAGAACGTATTGCTAAAGCTAACGAACAGAAGCAATCTCTGCGTCAATTCCGTCAGGATTTGTTTGTGAGTGTTTTTGGTGTATCGAGCCTTTAATTAATACTTGCAATCAACTGAGTTGATTTGTCTGAGAATTGGGCTGTATACTAAAGCCCCCTAATCTAATAGTTGTAAAACCGTGAAGATCAGGGGGTGGATAATAAAATTCAACAATGAGTTTGGCGTGAAACATAGGTAGTCTACGTTTAGACTGTAGCCAAGCTAAGACCAGTAGCTATTTGAGAATTAACTGGACTACAGTTATCTAACTAGGCTCTCCGCTTCATGCGCTATATAGAGTAATTATAGCACATTCAATCACAAAAAATAGCATCTTTTTGCTTTTTGCTATTTATTTTCTTAACCATCTTGAATTTATGACTATCATCAATATGAATCAGAAAAGAGCCGTTCTTCGTGTTCGTCCAGGTCAGTTTGTGGTGACACCTGCTATTGAGAAAGTAGCATTTCGGGCGTTACGTTATCTCCACTCAGGATTTCCTATTCATCTACGTGGACCAGCCGGAACGGGGAAAACGACTTTAGCCCTCCACCTAGCCCACTGCATCAGCAGACCTGTGATGTTACTGTTTGGAGATGATGAATTTAAAAGTTCGGATTTGATTGGTAGTGAATCTGGTTACACCCACAAAAAATTGCTGGACAACTACATTCACAGTGTTGTGAAAGTTGAAGATGAATTCAGACAAAATTGGGTTGATTCTCGACTAACTTTGGCTTGTCGGGAAGGTTTTACCTTAGTCTATGACGAATTTAACCGTTCTCGTCCTGAAGTAAATAACGTTTTGCTTTCAGCATTAGAAGAAAAAATTCTCAGTCTTCCTCCCAGTAGTAATCAGCCAGAATATCTGAATGTTCATCCCCAATTTCGGGCTATTTTTACCTCTAATCCAGAAGAATATTGCGGAGTTCACTCCACACAAGATGCTTTGATGGATAGATTGGTAACTATTAATATGCCAGAACCAGATGAGTTAACTCAAACCGAGATAGTAAATCAGAAAACGAATATAGATCGAGAATCTGCTCATTTTATTGTGCATTTAGTTAAATCATTTCGTTTAGCGACAGGGGCTGAGAAAACTTCTGGCTTACGGTCTTGTTTAATGATTGGTAAAGTTTGTGCAGATAACGATATTTTCGTAACACCAGAAAATGAAGAGTTTCGGGATATTGCGATGGATATTTTGTTCAATCGTACTCATTTATCTATCAGCGAATGTACAACTATTTTGCATGATTTACTCAACCAGGTTGCTTCAGAATCGGCTCAGACATTAAGCAATGTTATTAACATGGATGATGGCTTGTCGAGGAACGATTTTCAAGCAATTAATTTACCAACAGAAGTTGAACAATCTTCCCCAGATGTAGACAATGTAGTTCCTTTTGAAAAAGAAGTTTATAATTACTTACTTCATCAAAAAAACGAAGGAATAACTGGTCTTCAGAAAGCCTTACAATTAGAACGTAACGTAATATTAAATGCTCTTCATTCCTTAGAGCAAAAATCTCTGGTTAATAAAGTTAATCGTCTTTATACTATTCAAGAGTTGAATCATTAGTGACTTCTACCCCCATACTGCCAACCCGTCCTCAGAGCAACTCAAGTCGAACTATTAACACATCTACCCAAGGTTCGACTTTAGCAGACATTCTCGAAAGAGTGTTAGATAAAGGTATTGTTATTGCTGGTGATATATCTGTATCTATTGCTTCTACTGAACTTCTACATATTCGGATTCGCTTGTTAATTTCTTCTGTTGATAAAGCTAAAGAGATGGGTATTAATTGGTGGGAAAATGACCCTTATCTCAGTAGCAAAGCACAAAGTTTAGTTGAAGAAAACAAACACCTCCAACAGCGTTTAGAAAGTTTAGAAACGCAGATAAATTTCCTAAAATCTGCCATTGAGCAAGAGCAACTTCCCTTAGCTAATACAGAAGATAATTCTGAAAAAATTGATCAAGAAAGTATTCCATTATCCATAGATTCCCTTCTTGATGTCTAATTAATTGCAATTTAGGAGTTATTTAAATTTGAATAAAAACTATAACTCCTAAAATTTGAATAATTAATTGCAGGGCATTAAAAAAATAATAAATTTGTAGGTGACATCATGGAAATGGTTAGAACTTCGGTTGATAACTCTCAAGATTTACTAACCACTGCTGCTAAATCTAATAAAGAAAAGGGTTTAGCTCCTTTACTTTTGACTGTGCTGGAATTGGTACGTCAACTAATGGAAGCTCAAGTAATTCGGCGAATGGAGCAGGAATACCTCAATGAATTTGAGTTAGATAGAGCAGCAGAAAGTTTGCAAAAGTTGGAAGAACAAATTTTACATTTATGTCAGATATTTGAAATTGATCCGGCTGAATTAAATGTAAATTTAGGAGATTTTGGTACTCTTTTACCACCTCCTGGATCTTATTATCCAGGAGAAACTAGTAATAGTCCTTCCATCTTAGAATTACTTGACCGGCTTTTAAACACGGGAATTGTTGTAGACGGTGAAATAGATATAGGTCTAGCTCAATTGGATCTTATTCACGCTAAATTACATTTAGTTTTGACCTCGAAACCAATTTAATCCCATTACATCAAAGGTTATCAATCGTAAAATTTAGTTTAATTAGTTTGCAGCTTATGAATAGTGGTCTTTATTTGTACGGCATTTTTCCTGACTCAATTCCTAATAATCTTGATATTCAAGGATTGGATAAACAACCTGTTTATAGTCAAGTAGTTGATGGATTTACTTTTTTATATTCCCATGCCTGTCAAGAAAAATATTTAGCTTCTCGTCGCAATTTATTAACTCATGAAAAAGTTTTAGAACAAACCATGCAGGCAGGATTTTATACTCTTCTACCTTTGCGATTTGGATTAGTTGTTAAAGACTGGGAAGCGATTAATATCCAACTAATTCAACCATATAAAGAACAATTGCGAGATTTATTTCAAAAATTGGCAGGACAAAGAGAAGTCAGTATTAAAATTATTTGGGATACCAAATCTGAATTGCAGCAGATGATGGAATCTAATCCAGATTTGAAGCAGCAACGCGACAATATGGAAGGCAAAAAGTTAAGTATGGAAGAGGTGATTGGCATTGGACAATTAATTGAAAGCAATTTGCTGACTCGTAAAGAAAATGTGATTCAAATTTTCTGCAATGAGCTAAATCCTTTAGCTAAAGAGGTTGTAGAAAGTGAACCTATGATGGAAGACATGATATACAATGCTGCATTTCTAATTCCTTGGGAAAGTGAATCTGTATTTAGCGATCGAGTGGAAGCCATTGACAAAAAATTTGGCGATCGGCTACGTATTCGTTACAACAATTTTACCGCTCCCTACACATTTGCCCAGCTTGTTTCACCATAACCAACCTAGTTTATTTGTGAGGAAACCTGTTCTCTCAACAAGTTTCCTTTTCTCCCACAGGAACTTTAAGACTTAATAGGAATTATTACTATGCTGATGAAAGTTTTACTAGCGCCAGTTATGGGCCCAATTAGTGGAGTTGTCTGGATCGCCGAAAAAATTCAAGAGCGGACTAATACTGAATTTGATGCTCAAGAAAATTTGCATAAACGATTGTTAAGTTTGCAGCTTGCTTTCGATATTGGCGAAATTAGTGAAGAAGAATTCGAGATTCAAGAAGAAGAAATTCTTTTAAAAATTCAAGCTTTGGAAGAGGAAGCCCGCTTAGAAGCACAATCTGAAGAAGAGGAATACTATCAACAACAACCTCAATTTACACTAGAAGTTGCAGAAGTTGAAGAAGATAAACATCTAGTCCTATTACCTTAGTAAAATTTTTCTAAATTATCAGTCAAACTCTCATCTGGATTTTTGTTTATCTACCATAAGCTGTCAAATTTTTTAACCCCCTCAAGGGGATGTGTTTCCCAGAAAACCTCAACTGTCAATTACCTTGAATATGAAAGTAAAAAACCCGCTTTTGCGGGTTAATAATTAAACAAGATTTAATATTCAATCTCAAAAGTATTGTAAGTATGCGGTTCAGTAGATTTCTTGGTTCGGACTATATTTTGAACAGTTCTTGATTGAGGTTGACGCAATTTATGAATAGTTTTCTCTGTTTCTTCTATTTGATTATTGAGAACATCCAACCGTTGTTGAAGTACAAACATTCTGTCTTTAATACCATACAACTCTCGTTGAATACGTTGCTTTTCTGTCACCATTTTATAAAGTTCTAACTGACTGGAAGCATCAGATTTATTTCGAGGCATTGTACTAACTTTAGCTCTAATCATACCGCGATTACGAATGTTGTTCATGAAAAGTACCTGAATAGTTTTTTTAATTATAACCAACTTTTTGTGATTGTAAACTCCTCAGTAATACGCAATTTAATTTCTTCTTTACTTAAGTAGATATGAAATTTTACTAATTAATTTTTGCCAATAATTTAGTCTGTTTTATCTAGGTAAAATATATGGAATTAAAAAACTTCTACACCTATGCTTTTTTAGAAACTCCTAGCTTCTCCCTGATTTTACCCCAAGGTGCTACTAGTCAAGTAGTAATGATTAATGGTTCTCAACTTTCAGCTATTGTTGAGCCAGGGATATCTTTAGAATCATTCCAAAATAATGATGAAAACATTATCCAGATGGCTTTATCTCATGATCGAGTTATTTGTGAACTTTTTCAGCAAATCACAGTTTTACCCTTGAGGTTTGGTACATATTTTAATTCTCAAAATAACCTACTCAATTATCTAGAATCCCATGGACAAGAATATAGAAATAAGCTAAAAAAAATCAACGGTAAAATCGAATTTGCTTTAAAACTAATTCCCCGACCCTTAGAAGAAACAGAACCATTGGTAGCCAGAGGTAGGAATTACTTTTTAGCTAAAAAGCAACAATATCAAAACCAACAAACTTTTACTATTGCCCAAGCTACAGAAAAACAAAACTTAATTAATTTAATCACGAAAATTAATCAATTACCTGTTGTTATTCAAGAACAAAATGAAGAAGTACGGATTTATCTTTTAGTTAGTTCTCAAGATAAAATTTTACTTCTAGAACAATTTCTAACTTGGCAAAAAGCTTGCCCACGTTGGGAATTATGTTTAGGAGATTGTCTTCCTCCTTACCACTTTATCTAATGCTTATTTATGAGTTTTTTTGTGATTAAAACAATTATGAACCAGTACGATTTACTTAATTTAGTTATGTTTAGCGGCAAGGGTGGAGTTGGTAAAACCACCATTTCTTGCTGTTTTGCTCGTTATTGGGCTAAACGTTTCCCGGAAGAAAAAATTTTGTTACTGTCTACAGATCCTGCACATTCTTTAGGAGATGTATTACTTTCACAGGTAACAGATTCTGCTTCACCAACCGCAGATTTATCTAATTTGAGTATTCAGGCTTTAGACGCACCAAAACTGCTATTAGAATTTAGGGCAAAATATAGTCAATTTTTAGAACTACTAGTTGAACGAGGAAGTTTAGCTGATGGAGAAGATTTAGCCCCAGTTTGGGATTTCAACTGGCCTGGTTTAAATGAACTCATGGGATTGCTGGAAATTCAACGTTTGTTATCAGAAAATACTTTTGATCGCATAGTAGTTGATATGGCTCCTTCTGGACATACATTGAATTTATTGCGATTGAAAGATTTCTTAGATGTAATTTTAAATTCCCTAGAATTATTCCAAAAGAAGCATCAGGTAATCACAGAAACTTTCACAGGTAATTATACCCTTGATGAAGTCGATGATTTTTTAGCTGATCTCAAATTTCAATTATCAGAAGGTAGACGACTACTCCAAGACAATCATTTTACAGGTTGTTTAGTAGTCGCAGTTGCTGAACCCATGTGTTTAGCAGAAACCGAGCGATTTTTAGAACAGTTACAAACCTTAGATGTTCCTTATGCAGGAATATTAGTCAATCGAATTTTGGCAAATGCTGATATAGAACCAGACCGCTATGCAGAACAGCAGAACTACCTGCAAAAATTCTTAAAAATTTCTCCAACTCAACCTGTTTTCATTGTTCCACAACAGCCATCGCCCCCATTGGGTAATTTAGCATTAGATCATCTAGCCGGACAAATTCAAAAAATAGATCAAGTTGAACTTGCACCTCCTCCAGCAATTAAATGGCCAGCAAGAATACCACCAAGCTTTGGTGATTTCTTAGCTGAAGGATGTCAACTAATTATTGTCGGTGGTAAAGGAGGAGTCGGCAAAACAACAGTATCAGCAGCAATGGGTTGGGCTTTTGCTAATCATTATCCTCATCAAAGAATTCGTGTTATTTCCATAGACCCTGCCCATTCCTTGGGAGATGCCTTTGGAAAAAAATTAGGACATGAACCACAATTATTAGCTCCTAATTTAAGCGGACAAGAAATTGATGCTGAAAAAATATTAGATCAATTTCGTGCCGATTATCTTTGGGAATTGGCAGATATGATTAGTGGGGAAGGAACAGCAACAGACACAACGGTAAATATTGCTTATCTGCCAGAAGCTTGGCGACAAATTATGTCTCAAGCGTTGCCTGGAATTGATGAGATGCTATCCCTAATTACCATCATAAATCTATTAGAAAGTAACGAGCAAGATTTAATTATTTTAGATACTGCTCCTACAGGGCATCTGCTACAATTTTTGGCAATGCCATCAGCTTTAGGAGATTGGTTATCTTGGATATTTAAGCTGTGGATGAAATATCAAGATGTTTTAGGTCGAGTTGATTTTATTGGGCGTTTACGGCATTTACGCCAACAAGTTATCCAAGCTCAAAAGAAATTGAAAGACCACCATCACACCCAATTTGTAGGTGTAATTCAGGCAGAAGAGGCGATTATAGCTGAACATATCCGCTTAACAGAATCTCTGAAAAAAATGGAAATTCAACAACGTTATGTGGTGCAAAATCGCTCCAGTCAAGAATTAAAAATCAATCACAGCTTATTTCCAGAACAAACAATTATTCACTTACCTCAATTACCCAGGTCTGTTGAACCAATGGACAGGATTAAATGTGCAGCTAATCTTTTATTTGCATTTGAGGAGTATGGCTTACGCCACGCTCCGCTATCAGGAGTTCAGGAGTGCCACCCGCAGGGTGGAGCTTAAGCTAACAGGAGTATGGCTAACGCTACGCTATCAGGAGTCAGGATAAAAAAGAATATTCTCCCCTTGCAACCTGCATTCTTACTGTCTTAACTGTCACCTGTCACCTGTCACCTATTACCTGTTTTAAATGTAGCCCCCAAAATATTTTTTTACTTCATTTTGAGAGGAATGTTATGAGTGATTTATTCAAGGGATTTGAACAATTTATAGAATTGGTCAAAACATTAGAAGAAAAAATTGAAAGTGGAGAAGTTAAAGCTGATGTACAGATTAACTCCCGCCCCTTAAGCAGTATTCCCAGAACAGGCAATATTCCCCGTGGGAATAGTAGCAGTAATAAAAGTAACGATGTTGGGACTAGTCGTATCCGCACTCCTTCTTCTCCTTCTTCTCCTGCTGCTGATGCAGGTTCATCCGAGCCGATAGTACCACCTGATCCTAATTCGGGAATGAGTCTCAAAGATATCGGGGGACTGAGTGATGTTCTCAAAGAACTCAAAGAACTGATTGCTATTCCCTTAAAACGCCCTGAGCTACTGGTTAAACTGGGTCTAGAACCCACACATGGTGTACTGTTGGTAGGGCCTCCAGGAACTGGTAAAACCCTTACTGCCCGCGCCTTAGCTGAAGAACTGGGGGTTAACTACATTGCCCTGGTCGGACCAGAAGTGATTAGCAAATATTATGGTGAAGCCGAACAAAGACTGCGGGGCATCTTTGAAAAAGCCGCCAAAAATGCCCCCTGTATTATCTTTATTGATGAAATTGATAGCCTCGCCCCAGACCGGAGTGCGGTGGAAGGGGAAGTTGAAAAGCGTCTAGTTGCCCAACTATTAAGTTTGATGGATGGTTTTTCCCACAGTCAAGGTGTGATTGTCCTAGCAGCTACTAACCGCCCTGACCATCTTGACCCTGCCTTGCGCCGTCCGGGACGATTTGACCGGGAAATCCTGTTTCGGATTCCAGACATTAATGGACGCAAAGAAATTCTGCAAGTTCTGACCCGTGCTATGCCCTTGGATGAAACAGTGAATCTGGAGTTTATTGCCGAGCGCACTGTCGGATTTGTGGGGGCTGACTTAAAAGCTGTATGTCAAAAAGCTGCTTACACAGCCTTGCGTCGTCAGGTTACTTCCGTGGAAGTGCAAGTTCCCGAAACCATGACTGTCAATCAAGCGGATTTCTTACAAGCACTCAAAGAAATCAAGCCAGCAGTGCTTCGCAGCATGGAAGTGGAAGTCCCCCATGTGGAATGGGAAGATATTGGTGGTTTGGAGACAATTAAGCAAACCTTGCGGGAATCAGTAGAAGGGGCGTTACTTTATCCAGAACTTTACCGCCAAACTAAAGCTGTAGCTCCCAGGGGTATTTTGCTTTGGGGTCCTCCGGGAACAGGCAAAACTTTATTAGCCAAGGCCGTAGCTTCCCAAGCGAGAGCTAATTTTATTGGTGTCAACGGTCCAGAGTTACTTACCCGTTGGGTGGGAGCTAGTGAACAGGCGGTGCGGGAATTATTTGCTAAAGCACGACAAGCCGATCCCTGTGTGATATTTATTGATGAAATTGATACATTAGCCCCGGCACGGGGGACTTACAGTGGTGATTCTGGAGTCAGTAACCGGGTAGTAGGACAATTACTGACCGAGTTGGATGGTTTAGAAACGGGAACTAATATTTTAGTGATTGGTGCTACCAATCGTCCTGATGCCCTTGACCCAGCGTTACTACGGGCAGGAAGGTTAGATTTACAACTGAAAGTGGATTTACCGAACTTAGCCAGCCGCCTAGAGATTCTGCAAGTCTACACCGAGGGAAGACCGCTGTTAGATGTGGATTTGGAATATTGGGCTAACGCGACAGAAGGCTGGAATGGCGCAGATTTGGTGTTGCTGTGTAATCAGGCTGCTGTCAAAGCAATTCGCCGTTTTAGAGCGCAAGGGGAGACAGACCCGGCTGCTATTAGGATTACTCTTGATGATTTCCAATATTCTTATCAAGTTTTAATGCAGCAACGAACAACTACCTAGATGAGAACTGGGAAGAGCTAGGGGAATCAAAATTAAGTCTGTCTTCTTTAGAGACGTTTGAGCTAAACGTCTCTACTGCGATGCGTGGTGTATTTTCAGAAGATGCACGCACTCGTGAAGAGTTTATGAATTTGATCAGGCACAATGTTCTTTTGAGTTAACCATAGGATAACTGTGGGGTTACATCAACAAAACCCACCTTTGTGGCTTGGATATTGCTGGAGCGGTTGACATCGCCCAACTGAAGCTAATAGAGTGACACTGTAAAGTCGCAAACAAACAGTAAATTAATTTTAGTTTATGGTGCGTCAACGCTCTATTTTGTCACTGATTCTCGTACTTGTTACCACGTTTCTGATTAGCTGTGGCAGTCCTAGTGTTGCTACTGCACCTCCATCTTACACACCGACCCAACTGGCAAAAATTCAGGAATATATTCCTGATATTAAGGTTGTGCGCGATCGCTCAGAAGAACTGAAAACTCTGATTACCAGCAGTGAATGGATTAAAGTGGGCAATTTTATACATGGCCCAATGACAGAAGCTAGGCTAAATATGACTTATGTCATTCCTAACTTAGTACCCCAAGACCAACCAAAAGGCAGACAGATCACCAAGGATTTATTAGCACATCTGGTAAAAATTGACCAAGCAGCTAGTACAGGTAACACCAGTTTAGCTTTAAGCAGCTATAAAGATGTTGTTGTAGATGTTGACAAATTTCTGCAATTGATTCCAGAACAAGGTGATAGCTGACAGGTGACAGGTGACAGTTAACAGTGAACAGTAAATACTCAAGGGGCTGATAACTGAATAACTCTGAATCCTGAGTCACAAAACGCTAGGGTAATGGAGTGATAGGGTAAAGAGAGAAACTCTTTACTCTTCACCCCTCGCTGTTAATAAATGGTATGAATATAGTAATTGTCGGTTGTGGTGTAGTTGGGGCGGCGATCGCCTATCAACTCAGTCAAGTTAAAGGTTTAAATATAACTGTTTTCGATCAAAACCAACCAGCACAAGCTTCAACAGGTGCTGCACTTGGTGTTTTGATGGGTGTAATCAGCCATAAAGTCAAGGGTAAAGCTTGGCAGATGCGCCAAGAAAGCATTAAACGTTATGAAACTTTGCTTCCTGAATTGGAAGGAATTACGGGACGCAAAATCCCTTGTAACCGTCAGGGAATTGTGATGTTATTGTCGGAAGATTCAGAACGGCCTTTAACCAGTGGTGTGGAGGTGATGACAGAATGGGAACAGTTGCGGGAAGTGCGTAAATCCCAAGGTTGGCAGTTAGCGGTTTGGGACAGAGATAAACTTCAGAAATTCTGTCCACAAGTCAGTCACCCGAATATTATTGGTGCGGTCTACTCTCCACAAGACCGTCAACTCAATCCTACAGCTTTAACATTAGCTTTGGTAGATGCGGCTCAACGCAATGGTGTAAAATTTAAGTTTGGTGTGGCTGTTAAAAGTAACCAACCTCTATCTTCTCAATTAATCCAGATTACACCAACAGTTCAGGATCAACTGAAATCTATTGAAACTTCAGAGGGTAATGTCACCGCAGATTGGTTTATTATCGCTGGTGGTTTGGGTTCAACTGCCCTGACTGCACAGTTACATCGAAAAGTACATATCCGTCCGGTTTTAGGGCAAGCTTTATATTTAAGTTTAGGACGAATTTTAGGCAATCCTGATTTTCAACCTGTGATTACTGGTAATGATGTTCATCTTGTCCCTATGGGTAGTGGTGATTATTGGGTGGGTGCAACGGTAGAATTTCCCAATGTCACCGATGAGATATATGCAAGGAAAGAATTATTGGAATCTTTGCAACAACAGGCGATCGCTTTTTGTCCAGATTTAGCTTCAGCAAAAGTTGTCCGTACTTGGTCTGGTTTACGTCCCCGTCCTGAAGGTAGGCCAGCACCTGTAATTGAGAAACTACCAGGTTTTAGTAATGTTGTCTTAGCTACTGGTCACTATCGCAACGGTGTTTTACTTGCACCTGCGACGGCTTCAGCAGTGCAGAATTTGATTATCAATTGATAATTGATAATTGATAATTGATAATTGATAATTGTTTCATTAAAGGTTTAAAACTTCTCCTTTCCTGGAAAAAAAACCAGAAAATTTCTTCTATTTCCCAATCCTCTCACTTCCAGGGATAGGTAATTGCCAATTATCCATTGTTGAATTCTCAAGATTATTAATAGTATGAGGTTACGAATTGATTCTCTAGTTTTACCAAATTTATGATATGTTTTAAAAGTTTGCAGATTATGAAATAACTATCAGCATTTTTTTACGGGCTATACTAACAGTAACTATCTCTATAGGACTGGTATTTGATTTTTGAAATTATCTGTGTAGAGAGGGAACAGGGAACTCTTAACAGGGAACAGGGGAAGTGTACGGAGTGTTTTTCAAGAATCAAATATGATTCCTATAGTCCTCATGATTACATGAAGTCTGGCTGACATGAAAACATCCTCAAAGCCAGACACAGACTACTTTTTAAATTTTCGGACAGACATAATGAATAAATTGTCAATTGTCAATTATCAATTATCAATTATCAATTCTTATTTAATCCTGTAAATCCTGGACATCATTTATTTCTTAATTTTGACTTTTGACTTTTGACTTTTGACTTCCCGAAGGATATCCTGATTCAGACAAATAATATTTAATTAAATATTTTATGATAGTTCTTCCTTATCAAAATTCAGTATATCAGATTTTAAGATAGCCGTCAACAAATTAACCTCTTATAATCCCCAACCCTAGATTTTCAGAATACTGGCAGTTTTTTGAGGATTTTATGGAAATCTGGGCTTAATCCGTATATTTACATGGTATAATTTTAAAAGAGGTTCTGTATTCGTCTAATCTACAAACTTGTCATAGATTAAGTACAAGACAGTACACCTACAAGCATAGATACCAAATCATGTAAATACGATTTTTATGGATGAAGTTTCTGAAAAGCTGATAGTAATTTTCCAGAATGTTAATGAGTGGCTAAAGTTCGCAGAGGCTAAAAACGGGATTCTGCTGGCTTTTTCTGGTGCAGGTTTGACAGCGACTATTACCCTTTTAGCTACAGATAAGAATATTCCCAATTCTTTAAAATTCGGTTTGCTGCTTGCCACTTTTTTACTTTGTATTTGCGCTTTAATCTGTTCTTTATCTTTTATTCCGCAAACAGATTTAAAGCGTCTTTTGTGGCTACAAACAAGACCATCTAAAAAGTCTGTTCCTCAACCACAGGATACAGATAATTTATATTTCTATGGGGATTTGCGGAAATATAAAGCCAAGGAACTAATAGAGGTGATAAATAGGCAATATTTTGAAGGTAAAATAACGCAGCCTTATAAAAAAGAGTATGAAGATATTGCTGGGCAAATTACTATTAATTCTAGCATTGCATTTTTGAAGTTTCAGGTTTTTAAGTATGCTGTATATATTTTAATTGCGGCTATTTTAGTAATTCCTGTTTCTTTGATGGTTAGTTTAGTTATTTATCGGAGTTTGTAATTTATTGCAAATCATTGATTAGCAAGTATAACTATTGTAAAATTTGATTTTGGATTTCCCTAAAACACTGGATGATAAATATCACAAACAAAATTAACTGAAAATAAAAATTATATGTCTAACAATGTTAATAACAAGGTAGATTTACAACTAACTATAGTTGAACTCGATCTTGTTGAGTCTTCAAAAATTACTAGTCAACTGGAATCATTCATAGACTTAGACGGTACAGAAGTATTTGTAAATAAGATAGAGAAACTGGTAACAGATGCTTTTAATCGAGGCATAAATCGTTTTAGAAATGATAAAATATATGATGCAATATATTCTAAAGGTGGTGATGGTTATCGCCTTTCATTTCAAGATGGTAATACTGCTTATCAATTTGTCGAATTTTTTTGCAATTCAGTTGAAAAACATAATTCCGACAAGAACAAACATCCACTAATATTTCGTATTGCTGCAACAACTGGAGAGGTTAGATATAGACCAGATAAATCAGGTCTTGACCGAATAATAGGACACTTTACCCTGACACCACTTTCACGGATTATTAGAGAGATTCCTGGCTGGTTTTATGTTGACGAAGAAACATTTAACAAATTTATTCCTCAAGAATTAAAAAATAATTTTATTGAAGAACGTATCCAAGGTAAAAAGCATGATGGTGAACTAATTCCAGCTTGGCGTTGTCGGATGATTTTTTCTCCTGCATTTGATACGATAACAGTTAATAGGCAAGGAGAAGAAATTAAACGTCAAAGTATCAATTACACAACTAAAAAAAATTACTTCAGAGAAAAGCTAGATGAAAATGTCACCTTAGACATG
Organism: Sphaerospermopsis aphanizomenoides BCCUSP55; assembly: GCF_001586785.1. GTDB lineage: Bacteria > Cyanobacteriota > Cyanobacteriia > Cyanobacteriales > Nostocaceae > Sphaerospermopsis_A > Sphaerospermopsis_A aphanizomenoides_A. Next base: position 18,891 of record NZ_LUFH02000073.1, on the reverse strand, counting down.
GTGTATATCCCTGCTGGTACATTCCTGATGGGTTCACCGGAAAACGAACCAAAACGCTATAAAGATGAAAGTCCCCAGCATCAGGTGACTGTACAACCTTTTGGGATGGGTATATATCCTGTGACTCAAGCGCAGTGGAAAGCAGTTGTAAGCAAGTGTTCTCAAGTAAACCGGGAACTAAACCCCGATCCTTCATATTTTAAAGGCAATAATTTACCAGTTGAGTCAATATCGTGGTATGATGCGGTAGAGTTCTGTGAAAGGCTCTCTCGACTCACTGGTAAAAAATATCGTTTACCCAGTGAAGCTGAATGGGAATACGCTTGCAGGGCTGGCACGACAACACCGTTTCACTTTGGGGAAACTATCACAGATAAGTTAGCAAATTATAATGCTACTTATACCTATGACGAAGAGCCTAAAGGTGAATATAGGCAAAAAACAACTCCGGTAGGTAGCTTTACAGCTAACGCCTTTGGGTTGTATGATATGCACGGCAATGTTTGGGAATGGTGTTGTGATCATTGGCACGATGATCATAACGATGCTCCCAATGATAGCAGTGCTTGGCTAAAAAGAAATAATGATGAGGATGGTAATGATTCTCGTCGGGTGCTGCGCGGTGGTTCTTGGAGCACTTACCCCAGGGATTGCCGTTCTGCGTTTCGTGGCAACTACGGCCCAGACGACTGGGACAACGCCTACGGGTTTCGGTTGGTAGTTTCCGGCGCAAGGACTCTTTAGTTCTTTACGCTTTTGCGTTTTTGCACTCTACCCTTTTTCTTTTTCCCTTCCCCGATGTCGCCTTTGGCGACTGGAATTATTTTTTATAAATCTGGCACGATAAATATATTATGTATGAGGTATGGGGTTTTGTCAAGTGTCAGCATCAGGATTTGAGGATTTTGGGGATTTTGTTTGAATCAGGATGTCCAGGACACCCTTCGGGAAGTCAAAAGTCAAAAGTCAAAAGTCAGAATTTTTTTGTCTGAATCAGGATATCCAGGATTTGAGGATTTACGGCTAACGCCGAGCTTCGCTATCAGGATGTTGTTAGTTTACAATTTGGTGTAATATACATATATTTTGTATATTTTGTAGGTGTTTAGCACTGCCAAACACCTACAGTTGGGCTATTCAATAATGGACAATTAACAATGAAAAATTGACAATGACTGAAATAATTATCAATTGTCAATTATCAATTATCAATTGATAACATCATCTACAGAAAATGTCAGATTTACCAATAATCCAAAAAACCTACGATTTAATCAAGTGGTATGTTCCCATTTTAGACCGCCTACCCAAAAAGCATAAATTTGGTTTGGGTGATAGAATTGTCTCTGGGCTTTATGATTTGCTGGAAGGTTTGATTTTAGCACGTTACGCTAAACAAAAATTAGCTCAGTTAGAATTATTGAATGCGAAATTAGATATTATCCGGCATCAAACCCGGTTGTTATTTGATTTTCAGTTATTTGATGAACGCCGCTATCAATATGTGGGACAATTGCTGAATGAAATTGGTAATGAATTGGGTGGTTGGATTAAACAACAACGACAAGCCAGGTATTCATAAATGAAACGTTATGGTAATCTTTATCCCCAAATTACAGATTTTGCTAATTTAATCTTAGCAGCACGTAAGGCACAAAAGGGTAAGCGGTTCAGAGAGAATGTTTTAGAATTTAATTACAACTTAGAATTAGAACTAGAAAAAATCCAAACTGAGTTAAAATCAAAAACCTATCAACCAGGTGCTTATAAAACTTTCAGTATTCTTGAACCCAAACCTCGCATCATTTCCGCTGCACCCTATCGAGATAGAGTAGTCCATCATGCCTTATGTAATGTAATTGTACCAATTATTGATAAAACATTTATCAATGATTCCTATGCCAACCGCTTAGGGTTTGGAACTCATCGCGCTTTGCGTCGCTTCACAAAATTTGCTCGTTCTAGTCGCTATATTTTGCAGTGCGATATTAAAAAATATTTCCCTAGTATTGACCACAATATTCTTAAAATATTAATCCGCCGAAAAATTAAATGTCAAGATACTCTCTGGTTAATAGACACAATTATTAACAGTAGTAATCCTCAAATATCTGCCATTGAATATTTTCCTGGTGATGACTTACTTGCGCCTTTAGAATATCGTCGTGGTTTACCCATTGGTAATCTCACCAGTCAGTTTTTTTCTAATGTTTATCTTAATGGTTTAGACCATTTTATTCAAGAGGAATTAAAAGTTAATAAATATGTGCGTTATGTTGATGATTTTGCTTTATTTGCCGATGATAAAAATGTTTTAGCTGAAGCCAAATTAGCCATAGAATCATATTTAGCTAATTTACGCTTAAAACTCCATCCGGCAAAAACCCAAATCTTTAAAACTCGACACGGTGCAAATTTCCTTGGCTTTCGCATTTTACCAGACAGAATTAGGCTCAGATCAGAAAACCTCATCCGAGGCAAACGCAGATTAAAACGATTGCAAAAACATTATCAAAATGGTATAATTGCTGATCAAGATGTTAATCGCTCTGTGCAGAGTTGGATCGCCCATTTAGAACACGGAGATACCTGGCGGTTACGTCAAAAGATATTCGCATCTCTTGTAGCCACAAGACTGTGAAGATGGAACAGGCACATCCGGGTGCTGCGCGGTGGTTCTTGGAACAATAACCCCAGAAATTGCCGTTCTGCGTATCGTAACAACAACAACCCAGACAACAGGAACAACAACAACGGGTTTCGGTTGGTAGTTTCCGGCGCAAGCACTCTTCAACTGTCAGAACTGGTAAATGGGAATTTATCGGGCGTACAATAGAAGAGTCCAGACCTGTCCCAGTGATGTTGGTGACAATATCCAAACATAAACCGGGGTTGGGTAGGTTGGTAGGTGCGATCACCGAAGATTTACCCAATTCTACAACCAATATAACACCAATATAATAATTTAATCCTGTAAATCCTCAAATCCTGGATATCCTGATTCAGACAAAAGTATTTAATTGTCTTATTTAATTATTTTATGATAGCTCTTCCTTATCAAAATAAATTATATCAGAGTTTAAGATAGCCGTCAACAAATTAACCTCTTATAATCCGAGATTTTTTCGTAAAAATTCTCTTCCCCATTTATAGGATGATAAAAGGGAATAGGGTATTTAGGCATCTGTGCGGTGCTGTTGCATTTTTAGGATAGGAAAATAGAGTGGCAATTCAAGAACATAAGATAACAGTAAATTCCTTAGAATGGTTTTATCGGGAAGCTGAACCCATTGGTCAAAGTGACTTATTACCAGTGGTATTGCTACATGGTATAGTTTCCCAAAGTTATAGCTTTCGCAATATTTTACCAGCTTTAGCAGCACAAGGAACAAGAGCGATCGCACCAGATTGGATTGGTTATGGTTTTTCTGCCACACCGGAAAAACGAGAATTTGCTTACACTCCCGACGCATTTATCAAAGCTTTAGATGATTTCATTCAAGCCATAAAATTAGAACGTTTTTCCTTAGTTGTGCAAGGATTTTTAGGTTCTGTTGGTTTACAATATGCCTTACGTCATCCTGAAAAAATAGCCAACATAGCGATTTTAAATACTCCCATTTCCACATCTGCCAAATTACCTTGGAAAATTCAACAAATGGGTTTCCCTTTAGCAGGGGAAGTCATGACACAAGACCCATTATTAGTTGATAGAACCTTAGAAGGTGGTAGTCGTTATCGCATCGAAGATAAAGATTTAGATGTTTACAGAAAACCGTTCTTGAAAACTTCTGCATCTGGTCGCGCTTTGCTGTCAACAATTAGAAATTTGCAACTCGACCAAGCCATGACAGAAATCGAAACTGGATTTAAAGAATGGCAAAAACCAATTTTAGCACAATGGGGAATGATTGACCCTTGGTTGTCGGTAGATATGGCTGAAAGTTTTGTGAAATCAGTTCCTGATGGTGAATTGATTAAATTAAATAATGTGGGACATTATCCCCAGGAACATTATCACGAAACGATTTTACAAGACCTTTTACCCTTTGTGCGTCGTTCTGAGTTAAATTAGCTAGTTGAGAGACGTTTCATGAAACGTCTCTACCACTTCTTCTCAGATACAAGGTTGGGTTTTACTACTTTTTGACCAGCCAGCTTTTGTTGTCTAGGTTCTACCCAATTTAACTAATTATTAGAAGTTGCTAAAATTAGCAATTGCTTCCTGCATTTTATCCACAACTTCATCCACAGATATTGCTCCCAACTCTCCAGATGCACGGGTACGGATGCTTAAAGAATTGGTTTCTACTTCCTTAGCACCTACTACGGCCATTACTGGTATTTTATCCTTTTCGGCGTTGCGAATCAATTTACCCAAGCGATCGCCACTTAAATCAACTTCCGCACGAATTCCCAAAGCTACCATTTTCGCAGCCACTTCCTTGGTAAAATCAATTTGCAATTCACCTACAGGCAGAAGTCTAATCTGCACAGGTGCTAACCACAAAGGAAAATCACCCGCATATTCTTCAATTAAAATCCCTATTAATCTTTCCAAAGAACCAAAAGGTGCGCGGTGAATCATCACAGGACGTTTACGTGAACCATCTTCAGCCACGTATTCTAAATCAAACCTTTCAGGTAAATTATAATCTACCTGCACCGTTCCTAATTGCCATTCTCTGTCTAAAGCATCGCTGAAGATAAAATCGAGTTTTGGACCATAGAAAGCCGCTTCTCCAATACCTTCAAAATGATCCATTCCTAATTGTTGCACAGCGCGACGAATCGCACCTTCGGCTTGATCCCAAACTTCATCACCACCAATATATTTATCACTGGCTGGATCACGGAAACTAAGTCTCGCTTTAAAATTCTTCAATTGCAGACTTCTAAACACAGTCAAAATCAAATCTACAACATTCAAGAATTCATTATCTAATTGTTCGGGTGTAACAAATAAGTGAGAATCATCAACGGTAAAACCGCGTACTCTCGTCAAACCTCCTAATTCTCCAGATTGTTCATAGCGGTAAACTGTGCCAAATTCCGCTAACCGCATCGGTAATTCCCGATAGGAGCGTAATTCACTCTTGTATATTTGGATATGGAAGGGGCAGTTCATCGGCTTGAGGACAAAACCCTGCTCAATGGCTTTTGCTGCCTCATCTTCAGCCATCATGGGAAACATATCTTCCTTGTATTTCTGCCAGTGTCCCGATGTTTTAAATAAATCAACTCTGGCAATGTGAGGAGTAACAACAGGTAAATAACCCCGTTTTAACTGTTCTTTTTTCAGGAAGTCTTCTAAAATCGTTCTGAGTAAAGTTCCTTTAGGAGTCCAAAGCGGTAAACCAGGACCCACAGGATCGGCGAAAATAAACAAACCGAGTTCTTTACCAAGTTTACGATGGTCACGCCTTAAAGCTTCTTCCTTGCGGCGTTTATATTCTGCTAGTTGTTCGGGAGTTTCCCAAGCAGTAGCGTAAATGCGTTGTAGTTGGGCTTTGGTTTCATCTCCACGCCAATAAGCACCGGCTACGCTTTCTAATTCTATGGCTTTGGGGTTAATGTCTTTGGTATTTTCGACGTGGGGACCAGCGCACAAATCCCACCATTCTTCACCTAAATGATAGATAGTGATGGGTTCTTGTTTGATATCTGCGAGAATTTCTAATTTATACGGTTCATTAATTGCTTCAATCCGATTTTTTGCTTCCTCACGGCTGACTTCTTCCCGAATAACAGGAAGTTTACGATTAATAATCTTCACCATCTCTTTTTGGATGGCTTTTAAATCCTTATCACTAAAGGGTTCTGGGTTATCAAAATCATAATAAAACCCGTTTTCAATCCAGGGACCAATAGTAACTTGCGCCTTGGGAAACAGCTTTTGTACGGCCATGGCCATGACGTGGGAAGCAGTATGGCGAATTTTTTTTAATGTTTCTGATTCACTGGTGCGGGGTAAATAGATTTTTTCTGCTGGTTGGGTTTCTTGGTTTGGCGACATCGGCTGTTATTTAGGCGAAGTGATAAAAATAAAGTTGACAAAAAATATCTTTACAGATAATAAGCCACTGGCTATGGATTCTCCTAATTTAGCCCAACCACAAACTTCTAGCAAAACTAAATAGAGTCAGGACTTACGCACAGAATTGATCGGTGATAGCGCAGCGTGACGTAAGTCATAGACTGGGTGTAGGGTGTGGGGTGTAGGGGGTTTTCTCATTCCATTTACCTATCCTCTGAAACCATGATTTTTTCGTTCTTTTGCGTAAGTCCTAAATAATTATCTATTCCCTATTCCCTATTCCCTCACTGTCACCTGTAACCTCTTTCTTTAGATAGATTCTCGTATACACCACAGGGATCAATGCAAATCACCTGTCCAGACGATATAATAGTATTTTGTATATCTTATCACAGATTTTACTCTGTAAATAAGATATGTGAAGAATTAAAGGATTGTTAAGAATCGTAAATAGCGTTAATATTAATAAGATATTTAGAAATATGCTTCTCATATATGGGAAACCCTGGTTTACCGAATCCTGAATTGCTCCAATCTGTCCTAGAGCCATTGTTAGAGGATTTTGAATATTGGTTTGTGCGATCTCGTGAATTATTAGAAAATGAGAAAATCCCATTTATGAGTGACCAAGAGCAATCTGATTTACTCAGCCGAGTTAACCAGGCACAAGCAGAACTAAATACATCTAAGATGTTATTTGCTGCAACTGGTAAACAAGTAGGGATAGATATGGCAACATTAATGCCTTGGCATCAATTATTAGGCGAATGTTGGAAAGTGGGAATGCGCTACCGTCAATCACAACAAGAGTGATTGAATAGGTTATAAATCTGAACGTTAGGATAAAAACCTTAACATTATTTTCATAAAAAAATAATGTATCCCATGTTACCGTAATCTGAATAGGATTACAAAATATCACATCACAAATAGATAATTTAACCTTCGTCATCACCGTAAATCAAGAGTGAGCGGAAGTTAAGCACTACCATATAAAGCTTTAAAATTTGTTGCCCCTGGAGGATAATTTTATGTTACACCTACTCTACATTCTAGCTTTCACCGTCCTGGCATTTATTGCTGTGGGTAATTTAATTCGTAACCTGGTCATGTTCAGTTTTGATAGTTCTGCTGACCAAAGATATCGGGAACGTTCTTATGCAACCAAATCCTCTGCGGGTAATAAAGGTAGCTTTGGCTACTATGGAGCTAAAAGACAGTCCATACCCCATCCAGAATTATTAGATAGTGCAGGTAACTTAATTAAAGAGCCTTTATTGGTAATGCGTTCTATTAATGTGGATGATGCGCGTCAACAATTGGATGCTCTTTATGAATCTTCCCCAGGTCAGAAAATTGAGCGTTCAGAAGAAGCTTAATTGATACAGCAGCTTTCAGCTATCAGCGGTCAGCGGTCAGCGGTCAGCTTTCAAATGCTTATCAGGCAAGACTTTTGGATTGAGTTTTGTACCTCATTTACTCCAAATCTGCTGTAATTTGGATTTTGCCATCTGTAGGGGTTTAGAAGCAAAACCCCAAATTTTTTTTGGGAAGTCCGTATTAATTCCTCGCTCATACAAATATCTGGTACTTTTGATTCAGGCTAATTATCTAAGGATTGCAATAGCTACATAGTCCAGGATCTGCAAACTCTTTACCATCAGGATATAACCTTTTTTCTATAAAATTACATTTTTGACATTGATAAATTACTGCCATAGTTAAGAAAGTAGGCTGATGACAACTTTCACAAGGCAATCCTGTTATTTTGTCAGTTATACTAAACCCAGGTGTAGAACATTGAGGACAGCAACTGTTAATTTTATTGATTAAATCTTGGGTAGCTTGTTCGATATTCTTCATCCTTGTAGGATTATAAAGCGCCCGCATATCTGTTTCTATATGTAATTTACCATCTAGTGAATTATTTAAAGCAAAATTCACAGATTCTTGTAATTTTTCTGGTGTATTTATACCTTTAATAATGTTAGAATTTTGAAGATTTGAAGTTTCAAGCCAAATAACTAAACCATGTTCAGGAAAACCAACTTTTAAAGCAAATTCTTCTGCTGCTTGGAAATTATTTATCACCTGATGATTAAAGTTAGTTGCTGTTGAAAATACTTCACCAATAATTTCTAATTCTTTTTCTAGATCTAAAAAAACAATAATTTCTCTATTAGCATAAATATAAGGAAAGCTGGGATGAGGTGCAAAACTACCTTCACTAGCAATAGCTATAGTTTCCCCTGTGATTTCATTTGCTTTTTGGGCTTTTAATTTAGCAGTGTCAATTTGTGTGTCTGGGCGTTTTATTTCTCTGGTAAATGTGCCAAAATCATCGGTTTTAATGTTTTGCGGAACTATGACATTAATTCCTAATTTTTGCTGTAATAATGGGGTAATTACTTTTTCTTTATGGTGCATGGTGGCAAGAACAGCCACACGGTTATTAAAGAGATTATTTAATAATTGCTTTGTCATGGCAATTGAGACTCCCCGATACAGATATGGTGGGCAATGCCCACCTCAAACTTTAACTTTGCGCTTGTGGAACTTGATTAACTTGATTCATTTCTGCCAACATCTTTTCTTTATTGCGTCTGCGAATTTTGGCGTACATCTGAATACTCACAGCCATAAAAATTACTAAACCAAAGATTAGCCAAGCAGTGATGTCTGTAGGTAGATTATTCTTGAAAATAGCCAACATCACAATCACAACTAATAACAAAGTAGGTGCTTCATTTAAAGCCCGTAATTGTTGTCCACTCCACTTACATTCATCTGCGGCTAATTTTTTCATCAATCTACCACAATAATGATGATAAATAAGTAAAATACCCACAAACCCTAATTTAAAATGTAACCAAGGTTCTTTTAACAAGTCTGGGTTAGTGGAAATAATACCAATAGCCATCGCTACCGTGACTATCATTCCTGGAACGGTGATAATGTGGTAAAGGCGCTTTTCCATAATTTGATACTGGTTTTTCAGTATCGTTTTTGCGGGTTCTGGTTCTTGGTTCGCTTCTACGTGGTAGATAAACAAACGTACTAGATAGAATAACCCTGCAAACCAAACTACAAAACCGATAATGTGAAATGCTTTAAACCATGAATAAGCCATGAATCGTAACCTGCCTTAATCAATTTCTCGATGATTGCATCTACTCTCATTATCAGGTTACGGTAGTTTTTGACAAGCATACAAATTAGATTAAGAAGTATGACAATTTGGAGTAGTTCAACTAGGGTAGGGCATACCCTAAGTCAACGCTGGGAAGCCAGGTGCTAACAGGGGGTTTCCCGACTTGAAGCAACTGGTGTGGAGAGAACCACCTCTGGTTTAGATACCGCAAGGGGTCTAATCTCAGTAGACTCGCTGAACCAATAATTGCCGTGGCTTCCTGGAGAGTGTCAACATATCACCTATCCTCCATTTTCTCCCGTCGTTCTTGCAATTTCAACATAATTTCCGCGTGCATTTCACGGGTAATAGGATAGAAAAAAGTTAAAATTAAACCCATAATTAAACAAATTGTGGGTATCGGACCAACTGAAATACGAATAGCTAATAATGCTGAATCAGGTTGTATAGGTAATGTATTCTGCCCAACTACAGCTTCTTTAAAACCAGATACTTGTAAAGCATTACCTACTAAAAACAAGCCAAAAGCTAAACCAAACTTTTGTAATAACACCATGAAACCATAAAAAACTCCTTCCCTTCTTTGTCCCGTTTGTAATTCATCTAATTCAATCACATCAGGAATCATTGACCAAGGAATTAAATAAGCTGTGGAAACACCACAACCAGCCATTACAGCCATGACATACATTAAGGCAATTTGATTAGGTTGTAAGAAAAATAATCCAGCAGCAGCAATTATCCATAAACTCATCCCCAGGAAATAAACTATTTTTTTACCAAGTTTTTTACTTAAATAACTCCAAACAAATAGCATTAATAAAGCCGTGAATTGCACTGCAATTAAAACTGTAGGCACTTCTGAATTTTTCAGTTTCATGCAGTAAATGACAAAGTAGGGAATGATGCTGGCTGTAATTTGTACTCCTAGCCAAGAAAACAGATAGATAGCAATCACAAATAAAAACGGTTTGTTACTAAAAGCGATTTTGATCTGTTCAATAAAAGGCATCTCTGCTGGTTCTTCCAATTGGATACGTTTGGCTTCAAAAGCCATGATGCGATCGCGTGTTCCATAAACGCACCAATATAAGGATAAAACCGAAATCACAGTACATATAGCTGCTAAAACTAGATACTGTTGCTGAGGATTATTAATTTGTGAAAAAACAATTTGTGCGAAAATCAATGATAAAATACTGCCACCAATGGAAAAAGTAAAGCGAAAGCTATTTAAACTCGTCCTTTCATCGTAATCTTGAGATAGTTCAGGTGTCATTGCCGTATAAGGCAAATTAACTACGGTAAAAAACACTTGAGACATTACCCCAATCGCAACATAATACCAAAACAATGGCCAGATATTACTACTGGGTTCAGAACTAAATTGTGGTACAATCCATTGCAAGAAAAAGAAAGCACCAAAGGGAATTGCACCATATAATAACCAAGGCAAACGACGACCCCAACGACGGGATTTAGTTTTGTCTGTTAATACTCCCACAATCGGGTCATTGACAGCATCCCAAATTTTACCAATCATCAAAATACTGCCAGCTAACCCAGCGGGAATACCAGCCACGTTAGTAAAAAACACCAGCAGAAAAAATATAGCAATATTAGAAGTAATAGCTGGGCCTAAATCTCCAGCACCATAAGCTAGTTTAGTTTTCAAATCTAACTTTTCACTGGCTAATTTTTCAATATTATCATCGTTCATAATTACTTACACTCATATTAAAATAGTTGGGATTTGCTTTCAGTGCTAACTAAAAAATACTTCCTTGAGTTTTATGTCAGACCTTTACGTCTCTTGGTCAGATTATCACCATAAAATTGAACAATTAGCTATCAAGATTTATCAATCCGGTTGGGAATTTAACCAAATTGTCTGTCTGGCTAGAGGAGGACTACGAGTAGGAGATATTCTTTCCCGGATCTATAATCAACCTTTAGCAATTTTAGCTACATCATCTTACAATGGTGCGGGTAAACAAGAAAGGGGTGGTTTAATAGTTTCCCCTCACTTAACGATGACTACTGAGAGTTTAGGTTCCCGAATTTTGTTAGTAGATGATTTGGTAGATTCGGGGGTCACTTTGCAACAAACTATTCCTTGGCTAAAAGAACACAGCGAGTTTCCCATTGCAGAAATCCATACCGCTGTAATTTGGTATAAAGCTTGTTCAGTTATTGCCCCAGATTACTATGTAGATTATTTACCTGATAACCCCTGGATTCATCAACCTTTTGAACATTACGAACATATAACCCCCGCAGAATTGGCAGAAAAAGGGTGTAAGGGTGTAGGGGTGTAAGGGTGTAGGGGGAAAAACCCAATTCCTACCCTCTGCCTCCTGCCTTGTCATAACGATAATTTTTAACACCGACCTACTTAAGACCAGATTTTAAGTGTTATCAAAAAATCTTGTAGAGATGTTATAGGAAATGTCTCTACATTGATTCTCAATTTACAAATAATTTTCATCTAAAAGTTGTTCTAAAGTATAAGGACAATCTTCGGGAAAATCTATTTTAAATCTAGTTTTTTGCTTAACATATTTTAAAGCACTTCTATAAATTTTTTCTAATTCACTGTGGAGATAATTTTGTAAATTATTGGTTAATAATCTCTCCAGTTGGTTGCGAAAACCTATAATTTTTGTTTGCCAATGATTCCCATTCATTTCATATTCTTCAGTCCAATAGTGTAATAATAAAAGATGTCTAATTATTTGTTCTAATAAACTAGCAACAGCATTTTTATCGCGGTTGCCCAAAGCCTCAAACTCCTCAATTAGATTATTTAAATCTAAATCTTGAAAACGTTTCTCCTTTAGTAAAATAATTGTTTCTTCTAGCCATAAATTTTCGTCAATTTGATATAAAGATTGTAAATCTGTGGTTACGTTCATAATTTAACTCTCCTTTGTTGAATTAGTAACTATCATTTTTGCTCCGGTTTTACATAATTATTTTTATTTTACCAAAATTCATGAATTGTTGACATTAATTTGCTGCTACTTATTCAAGTTTATCTTTTTTTTGACACTATACAGCTTTCCTAGAATGAGATACAAAATTATCTGCGTTTAAATTTTGTTTGAATCAGGATGTCCAGGATTTAAGGATTTACAGGATGTAATTTACCAATTACCTATTACCTTAGGACTTACGCAAAAAAACGAAAAATCAAGGGTTTTGACAAAGGGGTAAAGTGATGGAAAAATCAAGGTCGAGGAGAGGAAAACCCCTACACCCCTACACCCTTACACCCCTACACCCAGTCGTCACAGATAACTTCTGTGCGTAAGTCCTGTTCAAAACAACCACAACCAAAACGGGAGAGTAACTAACAATACCATCGCCCCCATTGCTAAAGCTGTCACAGCCAAATCACGATCCAAATCAAAGGTTTCAGCTATAACCAGTGTGGCAAAAGCTGGAGGCATGGCCATTTGTAAGACAACTACCTTTGCTGCTTCACCTGTGACACCAAATAGCGGTAGAGTGCTGCCTAAAATCAAGGGGACTAACAGCATTTTGATGACGATACTTATTCCCGCTGGTTTGAGTTTGTACCAAGAACCAAGCTTTGAAAGTCTCATGCCAATTAAAATCAAAGATAAAGCCACAGCAAACCAAGCTAGTTTTTCTAAGCTGATTTCTACTAGATTGGGAATTGTGATTTGGCGAAGTAGTAACCCAAAACCAAAACTCCAAAGGGCAGGATTGATGAAAATGGCTTTGGCCATCTGTCCATGATTTTGGCCTTTATTGCCAAAACGGGCTGCTAGTAACACACCCAAGCCATAAGCTCCGAACAGTGACCCCAATAAATCGTAGAATAAAGCCCAGGCGAAGTATTCTTTGCCCACCATTGCTAAGGTGATGGGAAAGCCTAGATACCCTGTGTTGCCCACCATTGCTGCCAAAATCAAACTTCCTTGGGTTGATGGTTGGGGATGGGAATTTGTCAGATAGGCTTGACCTTGAATCACTAACCAAGCTAAAAATGCTCCTAGTAAAATTGCAAGGTGAGCGATCGCTGGTGCAATCCAAATCTGCCCTGATAAGTCGGTTTGTCTTAAAAACGCAACAATACTTATGGGTACTCCTATCCAGAACAGAAATTGACCTAACCGGGTAGGAAATGTGGCAGGTAATTTGTGTCCTAGAATTACTCCTACCAGGACTAATCCTACTAATTTGATATATAGTTCTAAGAGATTTATCAAGATTTTACCTAAAAATAGAGATATAAAATGATACCTATTACATTAATTTTTTTCCAGTCAGGAATTTTGAATAATACCAAGAAAAAGATTAGAGGTGATGGCAAGGTAAAAACTAATTTGTGCAGTTTTTCACAATCTAAAAATCCAAAATCCAAAATCTAAAATCCAAAATCTTATATAAACAGGAGTAGACAATTGAAAAAGGCTGGGTTTCCAGGAAAACCGCAAAATTCATCACCAGGTCCAGGTGATGATATTCCAGAGGCGTTACGCGATACTCCTGATACTGGAGCAAAACTGCGAGTAAAACCGCTAGTTTTAGTAATTGGGGGATTGGTAGGATTTGTCTTGCTGGCTGTAGGTAGTGGTTTTTTATTTTTTATCACAGCACCGAAACAAAGTGTTGAGCCTCAACCAGTATCAACCAATCCTGTTTCCACACCAACTAATACTCCAGTCATCAATAATGAAACCGTATTGGGACATTTGGCCTATTCTGAAGCACCAGAATCAGAATTATCACCTATTACGGCTGATAGAAAAATTAAAATGCGACAAGCAGCCGCCCAAAGGTTTCTAGCTATGACACAAGCAGCTAGAAGTGCAGGTGTAATTTTAGTACCAATTTCTGGCTTTCGCTCAGTGAAAGACCAAGAACAGTTATTTTTTAATGTTGGCGCTCAACGTAATCAAACTCCCGCCCAACGAGCCGCTTTGAGCGCCCCACCTGGTCATAGCGAACATCATACAGGCTATGCAGTAGATATAGGAGATGGCACAGTACCAGCAACTAACCTGCAAGCTACTTTTGAAAATACCAAAGCTTATCAGTGGCTACAAACTAATGCTGCCCGGTTTGGTTTTGAAATGTCTTTTCCCAAGAATAACCCTCAAGGAGTGAGTTATGAACCTTGGCATTGGCGTTTTGTGGGCGATCGCCATAGTTTAGAAACTTTCTACAAAGCCAGAAATATCAAACCTGTACAGTAGGTCAGTTATCAGTTATCAGTCGAAGAAGGCAAAGTAAGCATTCAGTTATTAGCGGTTAACAGTCAGCCAAAGTTGTTTTTTAGCCTGAGTTGATAAGATTTTAAGTTAGGGAGTCCCCAACCAAAAATAATTTCTCATCCCTCAGCAAAAATGCCATAAATTCTTTTGCTGATAGCTCAATGCTTACAAGGATTAATTTGTATTACCATAAATAATAGTGGTATAAATAAAATAAATCATATCTTGTGAGACATTTTTCAATGTTAGCTATGTAATGAATTCTATTATTGGTAGGAGAATACAAAATGAATTACTTATCTGAGCAGAATAAACTACTAGATGATATTCATCATAGAATTCGTCAAACTGAACATGAACTATTAAAAGCCATTCAGATTGTTATAGATAACAAAGCTTTATATGGTGATGTGGAAGAATACAAGTTTCGTAATTTACTCAGAGTTTCAGAGACAACAGAAAGTCTAGAAGTAATTAAAAATTACTTACGATATGAGCTTGGTCGGGAAAAAAAATGGGGTACAGGCGAAAACTCTCTCAGCGCCACAATTATAAAAGATATTGATGGCAAAATTAAAGAAATTGCTCAAAAAATAGAACAAGAAGTACAATTTAGTGATTTTAACTTAATCTGGTTAGAGCTAATTCGTCGTTATTTTGGCTATGGAGTATATTACGCACAGTTTATTAATTCCTCACATCTGATAGAAATTGAACAATCTGTCAGCCGTTTATCAAGAGAAGAGCAGTTGTGGTTAGTTGACAGAATTATCCACAACATGAAACTTAACACAATGAGAGAAATTGCCAACAAAAGAGCCAGCCATATTCCAAATCTAACACACGAAAGTATTGAACAACAACTAGCAAATATGGCTAATGATCCAGCAATTCAAGCTGAAATAGCAGCCATTAACCAAGAGTTTGCTAATACTGAAATGGATGGTTTGGGTGACCAATGAGTATTCAACGTGGAGATATTTACTTTGTCAACCTCAATCCAGTTCAAGGTAGAGAACAAGGTGGAGAACGCCCTGTACTTGTACTTTCTATTGATGCAATTAATAGTCTTCCCTTGGTTGTGACTGTAGTGGTTGGGACGAAAGGTGCTAATGTACCTCGTGATTATCCCACAATTGTCAGAGTTTCTCCAGAGGAGAGTGGTCTTCTTTTAGAAACTGTATTTTTGTGTTTTCAAATTCGTTCTCTTGATCCAAAACGCTTTCCAGACAATCCAGCAGGTAAGCTATCTGAAGAGGCCATGTTATTAGTTGAGAAAAGCACTCGCTATTGTTTAGGTTTATGAAATATTATTGTTTTGCATATACTATTATATAAAGTTTTATTTTTAACATTGCTATTCCCTATTCCCTTATGTTCAAAGATATTCAAACCCATTGGGCAAAATCATCTATTCTCACTGCTGCGGAACGAAATATCTTCAAAGGTTATCCAGACGGTACTTTTCGCCCCGATGCACCTGTAACTCGTGCGGAATTTGCCGCAATTATTTTTACAGCTTTACCAAAACAGCCATCATCTCGGCCTGAAATTACTTTTACAGATGTACCAGCCAATCACTGGGCAGTTAAGGCGATCGCTTCAGCATATCAGACAAATTATCTCTCTGGTTATCCCAATCGCATTTTTAAACCCAATCAACCGATCCCCCGTGTGCAAGCGTTAACAGCTTTAGTTTCCGGCTTGGGTTATGGGGTGACAGCAGATGCTATAGCGACTTTGAAAAAGCATTACACCGATTTTGGGCAAATTCCCAGTTATGCCATGAATGCGATCGCTGCTGCTACTGAAAAGCGCATTATTGTTAATTACCCAGACAGCCGCCGCTTGCAGCCGAATACAAACGCCACTAGAGGCGAAATTGCCGCATTTATTTGCAGAGTTCTGGAAATTCCTACTGTACCCTTCAAGTACATACCTGGTATAGAATTATTTGTGATTCCACCACAATTTGATGCTGCTGATCCTTTTACAGAAGAATTGGTACGAGTACAAAAAGATAACAAGTGGGGCTATATCGACAAATCTGGAAAATTCGTCATTCCCCCAAAATTTGATGATGCTAATTCTTTTGCAGAGGGATGGGCATTAGTGAGGGAGTTAAAAAATTAACAATGGACAATTGACTCTCCCTGATAGGTGATATCAATTTACAGTGAAGTTACATATAAATAACCCCACCGCCTTCGGCACCTCTCCTCAAGAGGTGAGGTTGGGAAGGGTAAAAATAATGTGCAAGCTCAATGAAAATTGGTATGAAATGATTAGAAACTAGAAAATTTTTTCGTTTTTTATCATGAAAATCAGAGACGTTAATACATAAATGAAACAATTGTCAATTGTCAATTGTCAATTAATAAATACATGAAACTTAACTAATCTATGGAAATTCGCGGTGTTTGGCTCACGACAACAAACAGTAAAGTCTTAGACTCCAGACAAAATATTGCCGAAGCGATGAAATTTCTCGCCGATATAGGATTTAATGTTGTATTTCCTGTTGTTTGGAATAACGGCTCAACTAACTATCGTAGCCAAGTAATGAAAGAAAAATTTGGCATAGAGATCAAAGACCGCAAAGAATTTAAAGATAGAGATCCTTTACAAGAATTAATTGCAGAAGCCAAAAAATTTGATATTGCCGTTATTCCTTGGCTTGAATATGGCTTTATGAGTTCCTATCAAGGAAATGGAGGCAAAATAATTCAGACAAAAAAAGAATGGGCAGCCCGTGATTTAGCTGGTAATCCACTTGTTAAAAATGATTTTTATTGGTTAAATTCTCTTGATAGCGAAGTACAAGACTTTCTCTTAAGTTTATTTTTAGAAGTCGTCACTAAATATGATGTAGCTGGCATTCAAGGAGACGATCACTTTATCGCTTTACCAATTGAAGGTGGTTATGATCAAAAAACTATTGAACGCTATAAGCAGACATTTAATCGCCAACCGCCAGAAAATTTTAAAGATCCACAATGGTTAAGATGGCGGGCTGATATTCTTTCTAATTTTTTAATTCGTTTCTACCAAGAAATAATTAATGTCAATCCTGATTTAATTATTTCCATGTCTCCGAGTATTTATCCTTGGGGTTATGAAAACTACCTACAAGATTCTCAAACTTGGGTTGATTTGGGATTAGTTGATTTAATTCATCCACAAGTATATAGAGAAAAAATTGAAAATTATAAGATTGAGCTAGACAGAATCAGAAAAGAGCAATTTACCCAACAACAATTACCTCAATTTATTCCTGGAATTCTGATTAATAAAACAGGTACATATCGAATTGAAGGACAAGATTTATTAAATGTCATCCAATATAATCGTTCCGTAGGTATTCAGGGGGAAGTTCTCTTTTTCTATGAAGGCTTGCGAGAAAATAATGACGCTTTAGCTAATGTTCTCAAATCTAGTGTTTATTCTCTACCTCCTGGAAAATTTGATGCCAAAGAAATTAAAAAGAATACTTTTACCCAGCGGCGCATCAATAATAATTATACTTATATAAATGCTGCACAGGAAATTAGTCTCAAAGTCCGATTTGATTGGGTTGAGCCATTTTCTGAAGGTATGGCAGCAGTGAAAATAGGTTATAAATGGGGTTACATTGATAAAACAGGTAAACTTGTCGGACGCATTGAATATGATACGGCTGAACCTTATTCGGAAGGACTAGCTCTAGTAAAAATTAATAATGATAAGAATCGCTATATCGGCTATATTGACAAAACTGGTAAGCGAATAACTAACTTAATCAATAACTTAAAAATTGATGATGCTCTATCCTTTTCTGAAGGTATGGCAGCAGTGAAAATCGGTAATAAATGGGGTTATATCACTCCCACATTTGACCAAACAGGTAACATTATTATTACTGTTATTCCTTTGCAATTTCAATTTGATGCTGCTCAATCATTTTCTGAAGGTTTAGCAGCAGTCAAAATCGGGAATAAATGGACATATATTGATAAAACAGGTCAAACCGTCATTAAATTAGAATTTGATGATGCTGGTAGTTTTTCCGCAGGTTTAGCAGCAGTTAAAGTTGGTAAACAATGGGGATATATTGATAAATTCAGCAATTTTGTCATCAAGCCGCAATTTGACGAAGTTGATATTTTTGTAGAAGGATTAGCCCCTGCTAAAATCGGAGGTAAATGGGGATATATTAATCAATTTGGTGAGTTTATCATTGCACCAGAATTTGAGGTTGCAAAACCTTTTTCCCAAGGCTTGGCACTAGTTAATATTGGTGGAAGATTAGAAGAAAATAAAGAACAAGGGAAAGCCGATTTAACAGGTGGTAAATGGGGATATATTGATAAATTCAGCAATTTTGTCATCAAGCCGCAATTTGACGAAGTTGATATTTTTGTAGAAGGATTAGCCCCTGCTAAAATCGGAGGTAAATGGGGATATATTAATCAATTTGG
>NZ_LUFH02000072.1 GCF_001586785.1 Sphaerospermopsis aphanizomenoides BCCUSP55 | reverse complement strand
AGGGGAGGGCATCCCCAAAGTAACGCTACAGGAGTTGAAGCCTCTACTCTACTTGGTGCAAACCTGGTTGAGCAAGTTTTGACGATGAATGTAGAATCCCCGTGTCTTTAGACCGGGGAGTGTCAACTGTACTATTTATGTCAATAAGGGTATTCTCAGATCAAGTCTAGTTACTCTCAAGAAATAGTGCGGAGTGATGAGAGAAGAGTAAACAGAAAATATGATTTCTTTCATAACCCTAAACCCTTGTTTCTTGATAGTTTGAAAACCTATCATATTTTTTTGGAAACTTATGACATCAAACTCCCCAGATTCACCCAAACCTGCAACTATTAAATCTTTATCTGAGTTTGTACAACTTAACTCACCTGCTATATACATAACTGATGCCACCCCAGACCTGATTAAAGAAATTCAGGAAATCTTAAAGATAGAGGTAGACGGGGTTGTTGGACCAATAACCAAACAAGCTTTTGCAGAATTCAAAGAAGATAATAAACTAGAGTTCCCTTTGGGTCTGGGGGTGACAACTGCGAAGCAATTACTAGAGTTAAAGGGTAAGGAAGAAACAGCCAGCGATCAAGACGAAGATATTAACTCAGAACCCAAGGTAAATGCTTCTGCTGGTTCACGCACAGGTGCGACAATGAAACTTCCTGGAGGCGAAATAGTTTATGCTAACCAATACATTGTGGAAGGTGTCCCCTTAACTTGGGGTGAAGCTACTAAAGATTGTACTCGCATTCCTACTAGCTCTGAATATGTAGCCAATGCAATTAAATTGGCAAAAGTTTGGGGAGGAGTAAGAGAAAAATTTGGTTCACCAATTAGAATTACTTCTGGCTACCGTCCACCAGCAGTAAACAGGAGTGTTGGTGGTGTTAGCAATAGCCAACATATCTATTTTCGCGCTCTTGATATGCAGCCTATGAACGGAGATTTTAGGAAGCTGTGGGAAGTTTTAAAAGATTCTCAATTTACAGGTTTAGGAGATGCAGTGTTTATGGGAAGAAATAAGGGATTCTTTCATGGTGACATTAGACCTAATGGCCGAGTGATTTTCCCCTATTAAAGATACAGCAGATTCGAGGTTTATGAGGTACAGTAACAGATTGCACTTGAAGTTTTAAAACTACTTTCTAAAATTGGTGTACCTCATTTACTCCAAAAGTGCTGTAAGGTGTAGGGTGTTATTGATTTTCTATGAAAGGATTTTGGATTGTTTTGAGCAACTTCAATCTAAATTTTTTTACCTCTCACCTGTCACCTGCTATAGCTAAATTTCCTTTTTTGCCTGATGCAGATAATAGAGATATATCAATTAAAGGTAACATGATTTGCACTGTTGTCCCGTGGTGCAAACCTACACTTTCAAGGGTGATTGTGCCTCCCATCAGTTCGATTAAGTTGCGAGAAATTGCTAATCCTAATCCCGTACCTTCAAACTTGCGTGTGGTTGTACCATCAACCATGACAAATGGACGGAATAGTTTATGTTGTTGCTGGGGATCAATTCCTATACCTGTATCTTGTACTGAGATGATCACCTGAGATTTACCATTGATTTGACGAATATCTGTACTAATTGTAATGCTGCCTTGTTCGGTGAATTTAGTAGCATTACCAATAATATTGATGAGAACTTGTTTGAGTTTTACCTCATCTGCCTTAATTGGGATCAGTTCATTGCCGATGTCACATTTTAATTGTAGTCCTTTTTGTTGGATATTAACTGATTGTAAATTAATGACTTCTAGTAGTAACTGACGTAATTCCAGAGGTGCGATAATGACGGAAAGTTTACCAGCTTCAATTTTGGAAATGTCCAGTAAATCATTAATAATACCTAACAAGTGAATTGCTGTTTCATCCGCTCGCTGGAGAAATTCTAATTCTTCTTCTCGGCTATCACACAAACCATCTCTAACTAAGCGCACACAGTTAATAATAATATTGAGTGGGTTTCTCAATTCATGGGAAGTTGTGGCTAAAAATTGACTTTTAATGGTGTTTGCTGATTTGGCTTCTTTCCAGGCTATTTCTAGTTCTTCCGCCCATGCTTTGAGCCTTTCAACCATTTGGTCTAGTGCTTGTGCGAGTTGATTAAATTCTCGGATTTTAAAGTTTCTAGGAATTGGTTGTGCAGCGTGGTGACTGTGAATATTTAAAGCGTAGTCTCTGAGTTCCTCTACAGGACTTGCTAAGTAAGGTGCTAAATATAAGGATGCCAATAAACTAGCACCGATTAAACCTACTGTTAAAACAATCAGGATGAGTTTGATTTCATCTAACCCAAGTAATGCATCTTTGACACTAGAGACAGCTAAGATAATCCATTTTTGTTGTTTTTGTTGAGTAATAGGACTCGGAATTGCTGTATAGCCTGCAACTGATTCTTTACCGTTGAGTAAATTTAAATTGACGGAATCATTTTTGCCCTTAATAGCATTTTTAATTATGCCTTGAAATGGTTGCATATCTGAGTGGTTTTTAATATTAGTTCCCACTTTTTCCGGTGATGAATAAGCCAAAATAGTACCATCTTCAGCAATGACTACCAAAGACCCAATTAGCGATCCTTGCTGGTTTTTAATTTGGTGTAATGTAGTTTTGAGAGTTAAGGCATAAGCTAAATTTCCTTGTTGATTATAGACTGGGGCTGATAATATTAATTGCAGTTGATTTGCTGAATTGCGTTTACCAGTTGTTCCAGGTTTAGGGGGCAAAATTGATGTAACTTGAATTTCGTCATTGGTAAATGATAATGGCAATTCAGTAATTGTTTGCTCGCCGCAGCTACTAGCAATAATTTTGTCTTTTTTGATATGTTTGAGTTGAATGCAATCAATTTGATTTGGTAATTGTTGGGCTAACTGAGTGACAAATTTTTTTACTCTGGTAGCTGAACCAGACTGAATCACTTTTGTTTGACTAGCACTAAATAAATTAGTTTTTAGAGCGGCGATCGCATCAGTAATTTTTTCCCCTTTATTAATAGCACTATCTGTTAGATTTTGCCGTGCGGTTTCCAGGAGGCTGGAACGTGCCTTATTGAGTGCTACCATTTCCCCGACTAGTAAAACTGGGACAAAGAGTAGCAAGATTCTGGTTACTAAAATTCGCCGAAAGGAAGATTGACGGAACTTAGCCATCGAGTGTCTCACTTCGTATTTGCAAACCACAATAATAACGATATGCAATAAAATTAGCTAAATGAGACATTTTCTTAAGTGATGAAAACTTGATGGTAACGTTTTAAATGTATCAAATTGTGATTTCTTAAAAAGAAACTTGATATACCAACATAGGGAGATGACAGTGTGAAAAGTATTAATGATAACTCATAACTGATAACTGAGCGAATAAGCTTTGTGCCTACGGTACAACACTTACTATATCAGATCCAACATTGCTGCAACAGAGAAAAACAGAAAATAAATCTCCCCAACTAGTTCATATAGTGCTTTCGAGTTCTGGAAACCCGAATCCGGATCTTAAATTCTTTCCAAGTTTTCATAGATGACGCTAAATCTTCCAAGTAGCTAGTTATAAAAGTGATGGGGTGCAGAAGGTAAATTTATTCTTCTTATGCTTCTGATAGCGTAAGTAAGTCGGCTCGAAAAAACCGAGGTATGTTACAAAATGTAAAGTCGGTGAAAGTCTCTTCCCTCTTGCCTTTTGCCTCTTGCCTTTTGCCTTGCCATAACGATAAATTTCAACGCCTACCTACTTATCTCTGACAAAAGCCGTAGGCTTAAAGGGGCGTAAGCCATACTCCTGATAGCGTAAGCGTCAGCCATACTCCTGAACTCTTGATATGGTAAAACAAATCAAATCCAACTTTTCTGTTGTTTGGACTCATCAACTTGCCGAAATTCCTCCAGCAGCCTGGAATGCGTTAGCGATGCCCTTAAAAACCCCGTTCTTAGAGTGGGATTGGCTAAATAATATGGAAACTTCCCACAGTGCTACAGCTAACGCAGGTTGGTTGCCAAACCACTTAACGCTGTGGCGAGATAGAACATTAATTGCTGCTGCCCCACTGTATTTAAAAGGGCATAGTCAGGGTGAATTTGTATTTGATCATCAGTGGGCTGATTTAGCGGCTCGGATTGGGGTAGAGTATTACCCAAAACTGTTGGGAATGTCGCCCTTTACTCCCGCTGAAGGCTATCGCTTTTTAATAGCAGATGGGGAAGATGAGGAAGAACTCACGGCCATAATGGTGCATGAGATTGACTTTTTTTGTCTTCAAAATCAGATTTCTAGTTGTCATTTTCTCTATGTTGATCCCCAATGGCGACCTATTTTAGAAAGACAAGGTTTTACATCTTGGTTACACCATAGCTATATTTGGGAAAATGCTGATTTTCAAAATTTTGATGATTACTTGGGAGTATTCAATGCTAATCAAAGACGGAATATTAAGCGAGAACGCAAGGCTGTAGAAAAGGCAGGTTTACGACTGCAAGCAGTAACTGGGGATGAAATTCCTAAATCGCTGTTTCCCTTGATGTATGAATTTTATGCTGATACCTGCGATAAGTTTGGTTGGTGGGGTAGTAAGTATCTGACTAAGAAGTTTTTTGAACAGTTATATAATAGTTATCGCCACCGAGTGGTATTTTTTGCAGCTTACCACGAGCAAGATCAAAGTCAACCTGTGGGAATGTCTTTTTGTCTATTTAAGGATGAAAGACTATATGGAAGGTATTGGGGTAGTTTTCAAGAAATAGATTGCTTACATTTTGATGCTTGCTATTATGCACCGATTGAATGGGCGATCGCTCATGGTATCCAAACTTTTGATCCCGGTGCAGGTGGTAGACATAAAAAACGTCGTGGGTTTCCCGCTACTTCTAATCACAGTCTACACCGCTTTTACAACAATCGGTTAGGACAAATTCTCCGTCCTTATATCCTAGAGATCAATCAAATGGAACAGGAGGAAATGAAGGCAATTAACGCAGAGTTACCATTTGCTGACAGGAGTAGTCAGCAGTCAGCAGTTAGCGGAAAATAAATATCTATTACCAGGGTGTAATTTTTAAGGAAAAGGTAACTTAAGAATTACACTGGATCTGGAATGTAAACAACTTTGGCAATAATTTCTCTTTTTAGAATGAGTATGGATTTAATACTGGATGATTTAACGGCGATTGATGATAAACTTTCTCAGCGTCATATTGATCTTGATCCTAGTGGCTATTTCATTATTTACCTAGACCGGAATGAACAGTTAATTTATGCCAAGCATTTTACAAATGTGATTGATGAGCGAGGTCTGGCTGTAGATCCAGAAACAGGTCAGGTAATTCCGGCACGAGGTAAGGTGGAAAGAACTAACACTACAGTATTTAGCGGCCGGACGGCAAAAGAATTGTGTGTGAAGATTTTTGAAGAAACTCAACCTTGTCCTGTTAGCTTGCTAGACCATGCTGCTTATTTGGGGCGAGAATTTGCCCGTGCTGAAGGTGCTTTGGTAACAGGGAAGGAGTACGTACAGGATTAGGAATAGTAGTCAGTTAACAGTTATCAGTTGTTTATGAGTGTTGTTCACCACTGTTAAAATCCTCCTATCCTCAATCACGGCATTATCTTGAAAATAGCTATCATTGTTGATTTGATGATGCTATTTACTCAAATTCTAAGACTTTTTCAGTATTATTACGGCGACGCTGTTCTTTCTGTTCAAACTCAGCTATGCAACTACCTTTGTCAACCATCACACAGCTAAGATAATTTGTGATTTCCATCAAACCTGCTCGCAGTGCTTTACCTACAGGGGCTTTACTACTTCTTTGATTATCACCACCAATGTTGAGACCACTGATACCCACACTTCCCGCATTGCTTTCAGATTCATTGGTAGCACGGGCTTCAATGGTACGAGCATGGACTACTTCTCCTGTGGTGGAATCTACAACACGCAGGTCAATAGCAAGATAAGCTTTTTCCTTATTTTTACGGTTGCCGCCACCTACACTGAAAGGACCTATGTTAAACCCACCACCTATACCACTGGATTGAGTTTCCACATCTTCTTCATAGGAAGTTACTTTACCCAAAATAATATATCTTGCACCTGTGAGTTCTCCTTTCTTTGCACCAGTTCCATTGCGAACTAGTCCAAGTTCAGCAAGCTCTTGTTCTGAAAGGACTGATCCTAACTTTTGTCGCTCAACAACGGTAAATTTTCCTGTTGATGTTAATTCGTTGCTCAGGACATCTGCCAACTGCTGAGATGTGCCGCTTTTCCACCACCACCAGCTGGTTTCATTCTTGAAGTCTGGTACTGAGATGGTAGGTTTTTGTTGAGCAAAAGCACTAAGGCTACCGATAGATAAACCTAAAGTTATGGTTGCTAAGGTTAGTGCAGTGTTTAGACTTAATCGTTTGTATAAAGAAGATGTTTTCATAAATATGTCTATTCCAAATCAAAAAAGTATTTACAACACAAGGATTTAATTAAATTTATAAGCACATAGAAAATTTATCATAACTCTGTAGTCAATAACAATACCTGAGCAAATTTTTTGCTGATGCCGTCAGAATTAGCAGGTACTTAAATATAGTATTAGGGGCTAGGGACTAGGTATAATTTTTTACCCAATCCCCAATTCCCAATCATCTAACCCTGATTTGAAGGCTGGTTGATTTGGTATATATAGTAAGTTGCCATTGGGATGACGGTGGCTGCAATTAATAATCCTACGACCCAAGCGGTGGAATTATCTTTGTTTTTGCTGGTATCTTCGGCTGTACTAAATGTGCCTTCTACCTGTACGGTTTCTTTTTCTGCCGGTGGACCGGGATCAGGTTTACCGGAGAGAACCGCAACTAGGCGATCGCGCACATCTAACAATCCTTGATTATATTTATTACCAGCCCGTAATGCTGCACCTAGTGTTCCTTCAGTCACACTATTAGCTATTTCATCAGTCAAGACAGTTTTAACTTGATCACCGCTGATAATGGTTGCACCATTGGTAAGAGTATCAATTACCAAAATAGCTTGATTGGCTTGCTCTTCGGGAGTAGGAAACCACTTTGTAAAGAGTCCTGTGGCAAAACTTTCTGGTGTTTCCCCATAGTCAAAACGATGAACGGTAACAATTCTTACTTCTTTACCTGTTTCTTGCGCCAAATTTTTGAAAGCGCCGCTAATTTGACCTTCATTAAAACGACTCAGAACATCACCTTCATCTACAACCCAGGTGTCTGGTGTGGGGTTGGGTATTTGATATACTCCTGTAGCAAAAGCTGGTGTGGCAAAGACAGAAATAGCCATCATCATTATTACCAATACAGGTAAAATGAGACGGATAAGGTATGTGTGACTACTAAATAATTGCTTGAGTAGCTGTTTCATGGGATGAATCCTAAGACACTCTAGCAATCAAAATACTACACAAACTATGTCAAAAGCATCTGATCTAGGGATAATTATTGACAGGTGACAGGTGACAGGTGACAGGTGACAGGTGACAGATGACAGAGTTAAAAGTCTTTTATTGTCTAAGTTTTATCCTAAAATCTAAAATCTAAAATCTAAAATCTAAAATCGGATGACAATCATCTTAACTAACGACGATGGCATCGACGCACCAGGTATCCAAGCCTTACTCCAAGCTGTAAACGGTAAAAATGTAATTATCGCTGCACCACAAGAACATCAATCTGGTTGTGGACATCAAGTTACTACCCATCGCCCTATTAACCTACAACGTCGTTCGGAAGTTGAGTATGGAATTGCTGGTACTCCTGCTGACTGCGTGAGAATTGCCATAACACAAATATGTAAAGATGTCAAGTTTGTGCTGTCTGGTATTAATGCTGGTGGAAACTTAGGAGTGGATGCTTACATTTCTGGTACTGTTGCGGCTGTGAGAGAAGCTGCGATGCACGGTATTCCGGGAATTGCCATTTCTCAGTATCGCAAAGCCAAGCTAAATTATGATTGGGATTTAGCCGCTAAATGGACATCGGAAATATTAGCAGAATTGCTGGAACGTCCTTTAGAACCTGGTAGCTTTTGGAATGTGAATTTACCCCATCTACTACCGGGAGATGCTGATCCTGAAGTTGTTTTTTGTCAACCTTGTACCAAACCTTTACCTGTGAATTATCGAATAGATGGTGATAATTTTTATTATGTAGGTGAATATGGTAAACGAGATCGCACTCCTGGTAGTGATGTAGATATATGTTTTTCTGGTAATATTGCAATTACTCAGTTAAAGGTTTGAATTAAAAGTTTATCTTTATTCATCTGAACAGTGCAGCAAAGAGACAATTTTATCTACTGTTTGTGTCAATTGACTAATTTCTTGTAATGAATCTTTCTGGGATTCAGCTAAACTCTGTACGGCATCACACAGAGCAAAAATTTGATACCCTTGCTGCTGTACTTGTTTTCCCTGAGCTTCTACTTGTAAACTCAAAGCATCTAATCTTTGAGCAAGGCGTTCAATTGTCTCAGTAGTTGAGAGTACAGCTTCACCAATTTGCTCAACAATAGATTCTAATCTGTTGATTTTAGCTTCGATGCTTACTGAAATCATTTCCTGACCGCCCCAATTTTGAGAAATCATCATAGTAATATCGTTAATATTCATCAAATAATTTCATAATCAGCAATAAACTGTGTTAGTTGAGATTTTGGAATTACAGAAAAATTCCTGAGTCTTGCTGTTTAATTTGTTGACTTGTAACTGTTCACGCACACAAATGATTGTGAAAGACTAGATTGTGTAATTAGGTGTTTTCTTGTAGTCATATTGACTTTTTCATCAGGAGAATTAGGGATGTCAGGAAAAATAATACTAAGTGGTTAATTGTGCAGAATTGTTTTAATTTTTTTAAGGACAATTACCAGCTTTAGTGATCATCAAAGTAGCAAAACAACCCTAAAAGTATGGTGTTAATCCTAGATTATCGCATTGCCCAAAAATACAATACCAATTGCACAAAAAGTTAACCCAACCCAGCGAAGAGTTTTAGGTAATATTTGATTTATTACGTTCTGGGTAATAATTGAACCGATTTTTCTAGCAGACATGACAATTGCGATTTGAGTTAGGGTAACACCTATAAGATATGGAACTAGTGTTAGTATTTGTGTACCCATGATGGCTTGGCTATCGGTATAACCTTGAGATAAACCCGCAGTAACACTGAGAAAAGCGCAACCTAACCAACTTATTTGCGTAGGTATTATTAACAATACACCAAAGATGATAGTGCATAAGGCGACTATGATTTCTGCACCTTGGAGATTTAGCTGAAACAAATGCAGTATTTGTCCCAATAAGGAAGAAAAGACAAAGAATATACTTATCCAAGTACCACGGATCAACTTGGTAGAAAGTAAACCCAGGGCAAGTATACCAGCTAACCGATCTAAGCCAATGACGGGATCTGCTATACCCCAAATAAACCCTTCCCAACTGTTAGAAATGGTATGCTGAATTGGCTCTCCACCAGATGAAGTTAGCAAACTAATTAAGATTAGAGCAGCGATCGCTCCCATCAGACGAAGTTGTTTAGATGCGGAAAATTTTCCGGTATCATCAGATGCTGAGAATGCAATTTTTAACATGGATAATTATATGTCAAATTACTCTTTTCGGTAATTTATATTACTCTAATCTTTAGAAAATTCAACGGGATCACATATATTTATCCTTAGCCTAGCTGAAACTAACAATATGTGTAATTAAGCTCTTTGTTGTGGGATATTTGTTAGTAATAGTCACGGATTGGCTAAAATGACATAACAGAGTTAAAAATCAGGTTGTGGAGAAAATAGATTTGCTGCGTCACAAATCACTTTCAAGACATTCCCTCAATACCATACTGTGGCGTTGACTACATTGCTAAACATAGATTTTCCTGGAATTAAAGTTGAATTAAATTGTATGTCTTCTTCTCATCCCAAATCTGACAAACGCTTTGTTTACCAAGAATTTGGTAATGGTAGTTCACCTGCATTTGAACGCGCTGTAGAACGTCCAATTCAAGAACTACCCCCAAATCAACAAAATGTGAGAGTACAAGCTACTCGTGCTGGACGCAAAGGTAAAACTGTGACAGTAATTACTGGGTTTCAAACTAAACCAGAAACTTTAGCAGCTTTACTGAAACAGTTAAAAACCCAATGCGGTACGGGGGGAACTGTGAAAGATAACGAAATTGAAATTCAAGGAGATCATAAACAGAAGATTTTAGAGATTTTAATCAAGCTTGGTTACAAAGCGAAAATTAGCGGTGGTTAATAAGTGCGGTTTACCGTATCTTTTCAGGAATCGTATTTACAGCAGGTGATGTTAATTGTAGAGATGTGGGACATTAACAGGAGGCTGAAATGGATTTAGTACGGATTTTATGCGCGGTTTTTCTGCCACCTTTAGGAGTATTTCTGCAAGTAGGTTTCGGGTTAGATTTTTGGATTAATATCGTTTTGACTTTGTTCGGTTATATTCCGGGTATTATCCACGCAGTTTGGATAATTGCGAAGAAGTAATTATTGGAGAGAGGTAGATGTGATTTTTCTATCTCTCTCTTTATTTCACATTAAAAAAACTAACAAAGAACTAGAAAAATATGAAAATAAAGCATCCCATTAATTTTCACAAAGGTCTAACTTTCCCATTTGTGTTGGGACTAATGGTGTTATACCAAAATTTTACTATTGGAGCTTGGGTTTATCTTGCCCTTCATGCTACTTATGGTTTTTTGTGGTTACTAAAAGATAGTATTTTTCCAGATAAGCAATGGGAGCAAGAAATTCCCACTCCCCAAGGAATTATTACCTTTTTTTTACTTGGCTTATATTGGGTAGCACCATTTATTCTCATCAGTAGTGGTAATGTTCCGCCTTTACCATTAGTAGCTGCTGCTATTTCTTTGAATATTGTGGGCGTGTTTTTACATTTTGTCAGTGATGCCCAGAAATACTATACACTCAAGTACAAAACTGGACTAATTACAGAAGGGTTTTTTGCTAGATGCCGTAATACTAATTACTTAGGAGAAGTATTGATTTATCTCGCATTTGCTATGTTAGCTCAACATTGGCTACCTTTCTTAATTCTTGGGTTATTTATAGCTATGGTATTTGTTCCCAACATGAGCAAAAAAGATCAATCTTTGTCTCGATATCCTGAATTTGTAGAATACAAAGAAAATTCTGGTTTGCTGTTTCCTAAACTATGGACATCCAGGAATATTGAGAACGAAGAAACTACTGCTTAACGTGAATAAAGATACAACAATATAATTTTACCTTCACCAAAGAGAGTTTTATGAACTACAAAGGTATTGCTTTAGCAGCTTTTTTGGGTATTGCTACACCTGCGATTATTGATATTGCTATGACCCAACCTGCATTAGCAGCAAAATACAATTATCCAAAAGGCACATTTGCTGATAAAGACTGGAGAGTAAGTTTATCGTTTAATAATAACGTCTATTACTATTATGGCGAAAACCGTAAGAGTAATTCTTATATTACCTTATCTGGTGCGGTGGCTTCAGGAACTAATGATCGTCAAGTTTACACTTGGAATAATAATGGCACAAAATATCAAGTAAGTTGGCGACCAAGTGATCCGAGTTTTATTCGGGTAGAGGTAAAAAGTCCCAGTGGTAAGGTGATTTTGAATCGCTTGTTGATGGCTACGTCAGATTAGAGACATTTAGAGACATTGATTGATAACGGGTAATTGGGTAATAGGTGAAAGCTTATTACCTGTTTTTTATGGGGTTTTATATTAATTTAATTTGAGGCTACACAGAATGATGAAATAAATTTAATTATCTGTATTTATCTGCGTCCATCTGCAATTAATTATTCTCGATATCTTATTCTATGCAAGTTCATATTAATGGCTCTTGCATCTGTTTTATGTTGGTTGAAGATTGATTATCACAAAACCCTTACGGGGCAAGGGTTATAAACTATAATGACCATATTTTCAATGAAATGCCGACACAATAAGGCTTTCATTGATTTTGAACTGGATTCTCCATAAAAAGTACCGAAGAACCATATTAATTTGGTGTTACAACCATCAATATAGTAAAAATTGCATATACAGTAAATTAAATAAATCAAATATACAGCACTTTTATTGTGAAATTACAATACCTCAATATCCACAAGCTTTATAGGGAAAGGTTTATAGGATTTTGTTTTGTACCAAACGGTTGAGTAAAGTGCTGTATTTGATATACTTGAATATGCAGAAGTTTCCGAAGATATGAGGTACACATTTAGGAACAAGATGCTCGCACCACAAGCGTTTTATTATTCCAGTTTGTACCTCATTTGAATGAAATATGCTGTAAGTTATGTGATATGGAGTTAATAAATGACTACAGTTGTGTGTTGGTTAAACAAAGAGAGAGGTGTCAATCAAATATGGGCAGTTTCAGACACTCGTATATCAAAACAAAATTCATATCTGAGCGGAAATAATTATTCTATACTCCTAGATTCGGGAGCAAAACTATTTCCTTTGTACATAAAATGTAGAAACATTAGTGATTTTGACGACAGAATATATTTTGATCATTCTCTAGGAATGGCATATTCTGGAAGTAGCTTAATAGGACTCAATCTTTATGCAACGTTAGTTTATCTGCTTCAAAATTGTGCTAGTTTTAATGAAGGTGAAGTTCCTTCAATATTGGATATTGCTAACTTTGTGGCAAGTTTGCTAAAACGCATGACTACTGAAGTGGGAATAATTAATCCTACAGGTGCCATTTGTGAACTTGCAATATTTGGTTTTTGTCATGTTAGCTCTGAATTTAAAATAATTCATTTATATCCCGATACAAAAAATAGTACATTAGATATTGTAGTTAAAGAAGAAAATACCTCAGATGATAGCAATTTACTTCTACTTGGTGATAAAAGGGAACAGATACGCCAACTTATCGAGAAGAAAAGAGCAGAATATGTTGAAAAGGATTTTTTATGGTGGCATTCTCCTATAGAAGTCATTAGAAATATTGTAGAAGAAGCAAAATTTGATACTATAGGTGGTTCAATACAGAGGTGTATTGCCGCAGAATCTGAATTTAAAATATATGCTGATGCTTTTTCTAGAAAAGAAGGCGTTCAAGAAGAAACTATGTTGTATCAAAACATAGGGAATAAGGAAATGGTTAATATTGGTAATTGCTTTATAGCAGTTCCAATATTTCCAATATTTTAAACAATTCATTTAATGAGATTTAAGCCCAAAAGGATTTAAATTTTTTGCTGCATATATTGTCAAACTTAGTGGATGAAAATTTGTGATTAATGATTAGATAATAGGTAATAGGTAAAAACCCATTACCAATTACCCATTACCAATTACCTATTCGCCAAATATTGATACATCTCCCA
The DNA here is from genome assembly GCF_001586785.1 of Sphaerospermopsis aphanizomenoides BCCUSP55. Taxonomy (GTDB): domain Bacteria; phylum Cyanobacteriota; class Cyanobacteriia; order Cyanobacteriales; family Nostocaceae; genus Sphaerospermopsis_A; species Sphaerospermopsis_A aphanizomenoides_A. The sequence goes on along the minus strand of NZ_LUFH02000072.1, from coordinate 19,423 downwards.
ACGTGCATTTACTTCAGCTTGCGCTTGTTCCAACAATTGTTTCGCAATTTCCGGTTTACTCTTCGTCAACATCTTAAACCGGTTCTCCTGATACATAGATTTTTCCACTGATTCAGAAGGTGCTTTCATATCCAATTGTAGGGGATTTTTACCCTCATTTTGTAATGCCGGATTATAGCGATATAACAACCATCTTCCTGAGTCTACTAACGCCTTTTGCTGCTGTAAACCGCTGGTCATATCAATACCGTGAGCAATACAATGACTGTAGGCAATAATTAAGGATGGACCATCAAAAGCTTCCGCTTCTAAAAATGCTTTTAATGTATGTTCATCACGCGCACCTAAAGCGACGCTGGCAACATAAACATTACCATAATTCATGGCCATTAAACCTAAATCTTTCTTGGGTGCAGGTTTACCACCAGTGGCATATTTAGCAACTGCGGCTTTAGGAGTGGCTTTGGAAGATTGACCGCCTGTGTTAGAATAAACTTCTGTATCCATGACTAAGATATTGACATTTTTACCACTGGCTAAAACATGATCAATTCCACCAAAGTCAATGTCATAAGCCCATCCATCACCACCTACTATCCACACACTTTTTCTGACTAAATAATCAGCGAGGGATTTGAGATTTTGGATTTTAGATTTTAGATTGGGGTCTTTTGTTGTTGCCAAAAGGTTATCAATTTTTTGTTTGATAACGGCGATATTTTCCCGTTGTTCCCAAATATCTGCTTCGGTTTTCTGCTCGTTTTCGAGGATGGAATTAACTAAATTATCCCCAATTTCACTACTTAATTGTTGCAATAATTCGCCTGCAAATTCCGCTTGTTTATCTAAAGATAAACGATAACCAAAACCAAATTCGGCGTTATCTTCAAATAAACTATTAGACCATGCTGGACCTCTTCCTTCTGCGTTTTGACTCCAAGGTGTGGTGGGTAAGTTTCCACCGTAGATGGAAGAACAACCGGTAGCATTGGCAATGAGTGAGCGATCGCCAAATAATTGTGTTAATAATTTAAGGTAGGGTGTTTCTCCGCACCCCGCACAAGCACCGGAAAATTCAAACAATGGTTCTTGCAGTTGTTGTTGCCGAATTTGGTTTAATTTCAACTTTCTGCGGTCAGGATTTGGTAAGCTTAAAAAGAAATCCCAGTTTTCCCGTTCTTGTTCTCTGATGGGTAACTGCGGACTCATATTAATAGCTTTTTTGGTTGGTTCTGCTTTGTTTTTCGCAGGACAAATATTCACGCAAAGACTACAACCTGTACAGTCTTCTGGTGCAACTTGAATAGTGAATTTTTGGGTAGCAAAGTCTTTATCTTTCGCGTTTGTTGACTTGAAAGTTGCAGGTGCATTTGCTAATTTATCTGCTGGATAAGCTTTTGCACGAATAGCAGCATGGGGACAAACCATCACACACTTACCGCATTGAACGCAGACATTTTCATCCCAAATGGGTATTTCTTCTGCAACGTTGCGTTTTTCCCATTTCGCAGTTCCACTGGGGAAAGTTCCATCCGCAGGTAAAGCACTGACAGGTAAGTCGTCACCTTCCCATAACATGATTTTACCCAAAACTTTATCTACAAATTCAGGGATGTTTTGTTGTAAAGATTTGGTTTTTTCTGGAACAGATTGCACTTTTCCTACCTTCACAGGATAGAGATTTTCTAAGGTGTTATCAACAGCTTTTAAATTCATGTTGACAACATCTGCACCTTTTTTACCGTAGGTTTTTTCAATCGCTTGTTTAATTTTAGCGATCGCTTCTTTTTCTGGCAATACTCCAGCTAAAGCAAAGAAACACACCTGCATGATAGTATTAATTCTTCTACCCATCCCGCTATTTTTTGCCACTTGACTGGCATTAATAGCATAGACTTTCAGGTTTTTGTCGATAATTTGCTGTTTTACCTTGAGGGGTAAATGTTGCCAAACGCTATCTGCTGGATAGGGACTATTTAACAAGAAAGTTGCACCAGCAGCAGCATTTTTGAGGATATCAATTTTTTCAATGAACCCCCAATGATGACAACCAATAAAATTAGCTTGGTCGATGAGGTAAGTGGAACGAATTTTATCCAGTCCAAAACGCAAATGAGAAACAGTCATTGAACCAGACTTTTTCGAGTCATAAACAAAATAACCTTGGGCGTTATTTTCTGTTCCTTCCCCAATAATTTTGATTGAGTTCTTATTTGCACCCACCGTACCATCAGAACCCAAACCATAAAACATGGCACGAACTACACTATCAGGTTCTGTAGAGAAGTTGGAGTCAAAATTCAAAGATGTGGAACTCACATCATCATTGATACCGATAGTAAAATGATTTTTAGGTGAAATTTGAGCAAGATTGTCCAATACTGCTTTTACCATTGCGGGAGTAAATTCTTTAGAAGACAAACCATATCTACCACCCACAATTTTTGGGAATGTGGTTTTTTTCCATCCTTCATGAATAGCTGTCACCACATCTAAATATAAAGGTTCTCCTATGCTTCCTGCTTCTTTGGTTCTATCCAAAACTGCAATAGATTTGACACTGTTAGGTAAAGCTTCTATAAATCTTCCCACATCAAAAGGTCTAAAAAGTCTGACTTTTAAAACTCCAACTTTTTCACCTTGGTTATTCAGATAATCTACAGTTTCATGGACAGTTTCGCAACCAGAACCCATGATAATAATTACCCGTTCTGCGTCTGGTGCGCCATGATATTCATATAGTTTGTAATATCGTCCTGTTCTTTTACCAAATTTGTCCATTATCCTTTGGACAATTTCGGCACAAACATTGTAAAAAGGGTTCGCACCTTCACGAGATTGAAAGTAAACATCAGGGTTTTGTGCAGTTCCTCGTAACACTGGTTTATCTGGAGTTAAACAGCGTTGACGATGTGCTGAAACTAATTCTAAAGGAATAAGTGCTTGTAAATCTTCATTAGATAATAATTCAACTTTCTGCACTTCATGGGAAGTTCTAAACCCATCAAAAAAGTGCATAAAAGGAACACGCGCTTCTAAAGTTGCTGCATGAGAAATTAACGCAAAATCATGACTTTCTTGTACAGAAGCTGAACATAATAAAGCAAACCCTGTGCTTCTTGCAGCCATGACATCGCTATGATCACCGAAAATAGATAAAGCGTGGGTAGCTAAAGAACGTGCAGAAACATGAAGCACAAAACTTGTTAATTCTCCCGCAATTTTATACAAATTGGGAATCATTAATAGCAAACCTTGAGAAGCTGTAAAAGTTGTACTTAATGCACCAGTTTGTAATGCCCCATGTACCGCAGCAACCGCACCACCTTCACTTTGCATCTGGGTGATGCTAGGAATTGTTCCCCATAAATTTGGTTGATTTTCAGCCATCCAAGCATCAGCCCATTCACCCATTGCTGAAGATGGTGTGATAGGATAAATAGCAATTACTTCGTTTAATTTGTAAGCTACACGCGCAACTGCTTCATTACCATCAATTGTGGCAAATAATTTGTTCATGATTTTTCTTCCTGTGTCTTTTGTGGTTGTTTTAACTTTATGCAGAGAAGCCAAAAAGATAAGCATTGAAAATTGCTAAACTCAGGAAGTTAATTTGTGTATTCTTGACAATTTTATTAATTACGAATTATTAATTATTTTATCAGGTGGTAAATATTATATCTATATCTATATTAGTTTTGTACTCAAGGTTGAGAAGCTTTGATTTATTTGGTTTTGATGATTTTTATGGTGTGGAGGTGCGGGCGTTTTTTTAACGCAGAGGTACGCGGAGGTATGCGCGGAGGTTCGCTGAGGTTGTGTGAGAGGGTTTTTGGGAAGAGATTCAATTTTTTAAGTATAATTAAAAACAGAAAGTGTGTATTTACTCAAACAATATAAATTATGAATTTTCGAGATTGGGAAATTGAAGCTGAATTACAACGCATGAAGAGAGAGTTAAATATCTCTGGGAATAATCATCGGGATAATTTTGGTTCTCAAGCTGATGGTTTGGATGATGTTATCAATAAGCTAAATCATTTGGTGGGAATGGAAGATGTCAAAAATGATATTAAAACTTTTATCAATTTTTTGAAAGTTCAGAAAATGCGACAGGAACAAGGTTTACCTAATATTTCTGTTTCATTACATTCTGTTTTTTGTGGACCTCCAGGAACGGGTAAAACAACTGTTGCACGGTTAATGGGTGAAATATACAAAGCATTAGGAATTCTTTCTCAAGGACATCTTGTAGAAACTGATAGGTCAGGTTTGGTTGCAGGATATGTGGGACAAACAGCGTTGAAGGTAGATGAGGTTGTGAAATCAGCCTTAGATGGAGTTTTATTTATTGATGAAGCTTACGCATTAGCACCAGCAGGTTCGGGTAAAGATTTTGGACAGGAAGCAATAGATACTTTATTGAAAAGAATGGAAGATTATCGAGATAGGTTAGTTGTAATTGTCGCTGGTTATAGTGAGGAAATGTCTCGGTTTATTAATGCTAATCCTGGCTTACAGTCGAGATTTAATAGATACTTTTATTTTCAAGATTATCAGCCATTAGAGTTGTTAAAAATATTTGAAAAAAAATTGCGAAAATAATCATTTTCTGCTCACTGAAGAAGCAAAGCAAAAATTAATTGATAATTTCACTAAGCTGTATAACGAAAAAGATAAGAATTTTGGCAATGGGAGACTAGTCAGGAATATTTTTGAGAAGACAATTGAAAGACAAGCGAATAGATTAGTGAAAATCCAAGCAGTCAATAAAGAAACACTGATGACTATTACTGGAGAGGATATTTAAGGACTAGAAACTAGATTTATGATAGAAGTCAGGGTTTTAATCATGTGTTAAAATAGTACCTATTCCCAAAAAAGAGGTAAAAAATATGAGTCACACATCTCTGACCGAACAAACAACCTATAAACGCATTTCCGCCATTGTAGAGAAGTTAATTGCTAATAATATTGTGTATCAGGAAAGGTTGGAACAAGAACAAATGATTAATTACATTTATGAACTATTCAATAAACCCAATACAATACCACCAATAGAGGTAATGGAAGAGGAAGACTTAATTAGTAGAATTAATGGTATTTTAGTCCTGCATTCTGTCGCAGGAACTTTAAATGATTTCACACCAGAAGAAATGACAATATTTGATGAAGCGGTAAAACGGAAATAAATCAATGGAATATCTACTAGATACGAATATTGTTTCGGCGATTTTCAAAAATAATCAAAAAGTTATTATGCAATTAGATAATTTACGCACTCAACAAGAAAAAGTGTTCATGAGTGCTATGACTTACTATGAAATTGAACGAGGACTGTTAGCTGTCAATGCTACTAAAAAATTAAGAGATTTAGAAAATTTATCCCATGAATACCAAGTATTACTCTTAGATGATATGGCAATTTTTCAAAAAGCATCAGAAATTTACGCAGATTTAAAACAAAGAGGTTTACCCATTCAAGAAGCGGATATATTTATTATTGCAGCTACAGCTATATTTCACAATTTAATCTTAGTTTCCCATGATTCTGATTTATCCAGAATTACAGAGTTAAAATTAGAAGACTGGTTACAAAATGAATAAATCTATATAGCGTTTTCCAGTCTAATGAAGTACAAATTTATCTGCGTTTATCTGCGTTTATCTGCGTCCATCTGCGTTCAATTATTACTGCTTGTACCTCACTTGAATGGGAATGGCTATATCAAGGTTTATTAGGTATGACAGGCTTAGTAATTACACAAGTCTTAACTTCACATTGTTTTTGATATAATTGATTGATATAATTTTTTTGCCAAGTCAAGGGAATTTCTAATAAAGATAAAGTTCCTGTAATTCCCAAACCAAAAAATAATAAGAGTGCAGCACAATTAGCAGCAATATGGACTTTACGCCAAACATTAGTTTTATCTTTATAAATCTCTGGTAAAATTGCCACAGAAAAAATCATTAATAAAGCAGCCGCTATGCCATAATAGTAATGGGACATATACCATTTTTCGGTTAGACGATAAACGCCATCTTGACAACCCAGTATTACTAAACCCATACCTGTCAAAGTAGCAAACACACCACGCCATTTTTTATCTTTAGCTTTAGCTTTATATAGTAAAATTGTAGAGCCTATAGTTGCCGCAAAAATCAAGACTATAAATATTACTTGAAAAGAGGATTTTAGCCAAACTTCTTTTTCTAAAACATTACTAAAAATAGCATAAGCTAGTGCTATTAAAACAATACCAACAACAGCACCTGTTAACCAACGACCTAATTGAATATGTTCTTGTCCTGCAACTGGCGGAATTTTGCTTTTACCTGTTGCTATAGTTTCTAAGCGACGTTGACGCACTTGTAAAGCCCGATTTAAAACTATTCCAATTAAAGGAAAAACTACCGTTACAGCAATTACTGGGTGTAAGAGTAAGATTATATCTTTGAGTGTCATATCCAATGCTGAAAAATTTTCTTAATTGTTAAAAAGGACAGTTTAGGAATAAGACCTAAAATGTCCTGATCTGGAAATACAATAAATTATTTGACTTCGCTGGGTTGAAATCTGCTTACTTTACCTTCTTTGATATTTACTACTACATCATAAGTAGCACAGTAAGCAATTGTCACGTTATTAGCTTTGTTGTATAGATTAACTACCATCCCTGCACCACCTGGTTGTACAGCAATTGGTTCTAAGTCACCAAAAAAGAAACGACGTAATTGATCACCGCTACCAAACTGACCTTTATTTTTCATCAACATCTCAATCTTTTGTTGAGCAGATAAGCCAGTCGAATCTTTCATTTCGGCTTTCTGCATTTGCTTGACTTCTTGGGCTGATACTTGAGCTAAACTAGGATTAATAGCTTTGAGGGGAGCATCCCAAACAGTAACGATACCAGCTAAAGCCACGGTTGCAAGTAAAGAAGAAGTAAATTTCATGGGTTTGTCCTGAATTAATTTCGACTATAGAAAGCATCCCATCCAATACTGAACCCTATCTGAAGCCTAGCCATAAATTTTCTGAATTTATTAGAAATAATAATTAAACCTCTACTCAGCATTTTCTCAGAAATACTTCACTCAGACTTCATCTAGGAAATATACTATGATGTATTGTGCTTTGATAGCTTGCAGTTATGGTGACTCAACCAAAAAAATGGCATAATTTAGTTGACAAAATTCCCGGACAAATATATCTTTGTTTAGCTACTCTGATTTTTGGTATTTCTAGTGCTGTAACTCGTAAGTTAACAGAAATTGGCACGCAACATTTAATAGAAAATCGTAATCCTATTTCTTTGTGCAATGTTTTATTTGTAGGTAATCTCTGTGCTTTACTAGTTCTAGTAATGATTTATTGGCGACAATGGAACAAAGCTAATCTCCAGCAATTGTCTAAACAAAATTGGTTTTATCTCGCCATAGTAGCCATTCTTTCAGGAGCATTAGCCCCTAGTTTATTTTTTCAGGCTTTAGCTATTACAAATGTCAATAATGTTGTTTTAGTTGGGCGTTTAGAACCACCTCTTACACTGGCTTTATCAGTCTGGTGCTTAAAAGAAAGGGTAACTCGTTGGCAAGTTCTAGGAGCGTTTTTAGCTTTTGTTGGTGTGGTCTTGACTATTATCCTTCAGCCACCAGAAAAATCTATGCTGAACATGGGTGGTTTGACTATTGGACTAGGAGAAATTCTCACGGCTATAGCCTCTGTTGCTGTAGCTATCGCCACAATTATTACTAAACAACATCTCTCCCAAATTCCTGTAGGAATTTACAGTATTTTTCGGACTGCTTTAGGAACAGTAATATTTTTCTTTATTGCCTTAACACTTTATGGTCAGCAACATTTTATAGATGTGTTCTCACCTTTTTTGTGGCAGTGGATGTTATTATATAGTGCGGTAATTGTAGTGTTAGGTCAGTTACTCTGGCTCAAAGGTTTTAAAACTTCTTCCGTGGCTACAACTACCTTAGTTAGCTCAGTTACACCAATTATAAGTAGTTTGGGAGCTTATTTAATCTTGGGTGAAATTCCTACTCAAGCACAATATATTGGTGGTTGCTTAGTTTTAGTGGGAATATTCTTGAGTCAAATCCCAACTAAACGCCAAACTAATGAATTGATATCCAAAATGAGCTTAACTCAAATCGAACAGAAAATGGCAGCAAGAATAGGATTTAAAGGATTTTAAGCACAGATTAATTTTTGGTTTCCAGTCTCCAGACTGGGAATACTATCTGATCACTTATAATTTTATTAAAGGTAATATCATCCCCTTGGATCATACACAAAAATATTATAAACACAAAACAACTAAAATATCAATCCTGTAATCTCCAAATCTCGTTGATTTATTGACAGCATTCTCAATATTATTGAGAATAAGCCCTAGCTATTGAGAACGGGATTCAGATAGAACTATTTTGGCAAAAACTGATATTACTAAAAATTATCTTTCCATATTGATGTGGTTTCTTCCCACAGTTGGTGACGGGGAGAAACAACCCACTAAATTAAGCTAGAATGTAAACAGAGTCAGCCTTTCCTATTCAAACATACCCATGCTGGAGAATCTGCAAACGCAAATTTATCAACTTGAACAATTCGCAAACACCCTTGTTGTTAACCAACTAACTCACCTCAGCATCATCAGTGTTGGCATTATTTTTGCTGCTGGTTTGCTCACAAGTTTAACACCATGTATGCTATCTATGCTGCCCATTACTATCGGTTATATTGGCGGTTATGAAGCAAAAAGCCGACTGCAAGCAGCTGCACAATCCACTTGGTTTGCTTTAGGATTAGCAACCACATTGGCAAGTTTAGGAATCATCGCAGGTGTAGTGGGGAAAGTATACGGTCAAGTAGGAATTGGTTTACCAATAATTGTTAGCATTATTGCCATTATTATGGGCTTGAATTTATTAGAAGCCCTACCTTTACAATTTCCCTCTTTCGGTGAGACAAATTGGATTTCCCAAGATTTACCTCCGGGAGTTCGTTCCTACTCTATCGGGTTAACATTTGGTTTAGTAGCTTCTCCTTGTAGCACACCAGTTTTAGCCAGTTTATTAGGTTGGGTTGCTAATACCCAAGATTTGCTTTTAGGTGCTGTTTTACTAATTTCCTACACTGCCGGATATGTCGCCCCATTAATTTTAGCAGGTACGTTTACTGCCACAATTAAAAAATTATTAGAATTGCGTCGGTGGTCTGGTTGGATTAATCCAGTTAGCGGTGCTTTATTAGTAGGATTCGGTGTGTTTTCTTTGCTTTCTCGTCTTCCCTTTGGTAATTTATAGGTAATACTATGAAAATGAATTTTTAGAGAGAGCATAAGTAAACGCAGATGAATGGGGAGCATCCCAATTTTGAAAAAATGAACGCAGCAACACTAAAAAATCTCTCACCATCTCTTACCTTTGTGTTCTTTGCGTCCTTTGCGGTAATGCCTCCGGCACGCTACGCGGACAATCATATCAAGCCTTGGAGCAATTGCCTTTCTTTCAAAAAAAGAAACTTACATATTTGGGAAACTCCCGATAAACGCAGATGAACGCAGATAAACGCAAATGAAGACGGATGAGTTAATGAATTTCATGATTATGTCTGGAAATTATTGCTATCTTATTCTTACTCCTGAGTCCTGACATTACATTTCTAACTTATGACTGTAGATAACTCAACATCTCAAGAATTCAATTTATTTTCTCTTCCTGTTCGCTTCCTGCGACGGGAAATTTTACCTGTGCTGACAGATTTAAGATTAGCAATTATCTTGTTATTAATAATTGCCCTATTTAGCGTTAGTGGTACGGTAATAGAACAAGGACAAACACCAGCTTTTTACCAAGCTAACTATCCAGAACATCCGGCTTTATTTGGTTTCCTCACTTGGAAAGTAATTCAAGTTGTGGGTTTAGATCACGTTTATCGAACTTGGTGGTTTTTGGCTTTATTAGTTTTATTTGGTACGAGTTTAACAGCTTGTACTTTTACTCGTCAATTACCAGCCTTAAAAGCAGCCCAAAAATGGCAATATTACGACGAACCAAGGAAGTTTAAAAAATTAGCTTTGAGTGCAGAATTAGATCAGATTTCTGTCAGTTCACTCACACCACTGTTAACAAAAAGCCGTTATAAAATATTTCAAGAACAAGACAAAGATGATATTCTTTATGCCCGCAAAGGTATCATCGGACGTATTGGACCAATCATTGTCCATATTGGCATCGTCATGATTTTACTGGGAGGAATATGGGGGTCAATGACGGGTTTTATGGCTCAAGAAATGATTGCTTCTGGTGACACTTTCCAGGTTAAAAATATTATTGATGCTGGTGCTTGGTCTTCTCAGGATGTACTGAAAGATTGGTCAGTCAAGGTAAATAGATTTTGGATTGACTACACACCCAAAGGAGGAATTGATCAGTTTTATTCAGATTTATCTGTTTTGGATCATGATGGGCAAGAAGTAAACCATGAGAAAATTTATGTAAATAAACCTTTGCGTTATCATGGTGTAGTTTTTTATCAAACTGACTGGGGTATTTCTGCCGTTCAGGTGAAGTTAAATAACAGTCCCGTTTTTCAATTACCAATGGCACAATTAGACACCAAAGGTAAAGGCAGAATTTGGGGAACTTGGATACCAACAAAACCTGATTTAAGTGCAGGTGTTTCCCTCTTAGCCAAAGATTTACAAGGCATGGTATTAATATATGATTCTCAAGGTAAGTTGATTAATACTGTGCGTACCGGAATGTCAATACCTGTAAATGGGATCAATCTCAAAATTGTTGATGTCCTTGGTAGCACAGGGTTACAAATCAAATATGACCCCGGTATACCTATAGTTTATATTGGTTTTGCTCTATTAATGTTGGGTGTGGTGATGAGTTATTTTTCCCATTCTCAAATTTGGGCTTTACAACAAGGTGAAAAACTTTATTTTGGGGGTAAGACCAATCGCGCTCAAGTGACTTTTGAAAGAGAGGTTTTGGGAATTTTAGACCAACTGATTGACTCAGGAAAAAAATAATTTCTTCTTCATAGGGCATAATAGCAATTGATTGGTGTATCTTATATGTGATACCACTCAAAATGGTGCGTATATCTATGGATAAATCCCAAATTCAGTCTCTAATCGCAAATATCCAGCAAGAACTAATTCCACAGCTAGTTGTCGAAAGTGTTCATCCTCACAACCCAGCAGAAGTGCGCTATCTTCCTCCACCTTGGCAACTACTAGGTACAGGAAACTATGCAGCAGTAGTTTATCATCCTGATTATCCAGACTTGGTGGTTAAAATTTACGCACCTGGTCGTCCTGGGTTTGAGGAAGAACTAGAAGTTTACAGTCGTCTTGGTTCTCATCCGGCTTTTTCTGAGTGTTTTTATGCTCAACAAGGCTTGTTAGTCTTAAAAAGATTATATGGTGTTACCCTTTATGACTGTCTGCACAGGGGTTTGCGTATTCCTCCTCAAGTGATTAAAGATATTGATTATGCTTTGGACTATGCGCGGACTCGTGGACTGTTCCCTCATGATGTTCATGGCAAAAATGTGATGATGTTTGAGGGACGGGGTTTAGTTGTTGATATTTCTGATTTTCTTCACCAGGAAAGATGCTCAAAATGGGATGATCTGAAAAGAGCTTATTATTTGATATATTTGCCTATTTTCTATCCTTTGCGGTTACGAGTACCTTATTCATTTTTAAATAAAGTTCGCAAAACTTACCGCTTTATAACTTCTTTTGCAGGTAATATTTTTCAATTCTTTAATAAATTAATTGGTCGAAAATCTATCAAAAATTAATGGGTTAAGTAATGTTGCCTAATAAAACTGTAGATAAGCATTCAGCCGTCAGCTAACAGCAGTCAGCAAAATGTACCAAAGACATAAATTACAGGCTTGTTATTTCTCTCATCAACATTTATCGAATGGGAGCAAAATTTTGATTTTATTCCCAAGCTGCCTATATATAAAAGCTGATAGCTGAATACTTATACCAATTCTGTATAAAGATGCGCCAAATTTAGAAAGGAACGAACCGCAGAGACACAGAGAACACAGAGGAGGAAAAGACCAGGTTACAAAATTCGGCGCAGCCTCACAAAGAAATGGTATTACAACTGTAGTTGCTTTAGGTGTAGCAGTTACTGTTAAAAAGCGGGATGTTGGCATTTAACCAAGACAAGCAGCTAAATCTTGTTCTGGAGTGGTGATCAGTTGGAGATGATAGGTTTCTGATAGGAGTTTGATGACGTTAGCTGAGAGAAAAGCGGGAAGTGTGGGACCAATGCGAATATTTTGGATACCTAAATGAAGTAGAGTTAACAAAACTGCGATCGCTTTCTGTTCATACCAAGACAGTACCATTGACAAAGGCAGTTGATTGACATTTACCTGAAACGCATTTGCTAAAGCTACAGCAATCTGAATGGCAGAGTAAGCATCATTACATTGTCCCACATCCAACAAGCGGGGAATTCCCCCAATATCACCAAGATTTTTGTCGAAGAAGCGGAATTTTCCACAACCCAAAGTTAGGACAACACAATCATCAGGCATCTTTTCTACTAAATCACTATAGTAGTTACGTCCTGGTTTTGCACCATCACAACCACCAACGAGGAAGAAGTGACGAATCTTACCTGCTTTGACAGCATCTATAACTGTGTCAGCAACTCCTAAAACCGCATTTCTAGCAAAGCCTGTAACTACTGTTCCCTTATCTTCTTCATCCGTAAATCCTGGTAATTCTAAAGCTTTGTTGATAATTTGGAAAACATCACCAATACTCACGTGCTGTAAACCAGGATAACCCACTGGGCCTAAAGTAAATACTCGGTCTTTGTAACCTTCGTGGGGAGGCATGAGACAATTAGTAGTCATAGCGATCGCACCAGGAAAGTGTTCAAATTCGTGGGTTTGGTTTTGCCATGCTGTACCGTAATGTCCGTAAAGGTGTGGGTATGCTTGTTTTAGCTTGGGATAACCATGTGCTGGCAATAATTCCCCGTGGGTGTAAACTTTAATGTCTGTTCCGGCTGTTTGTTCCAGGATAGCTTTTAATGCTAATAAATCATGTCCAGAAACAAGAATCGCTTTTCCTTTTGTATGTCCTAAATTTACAGTTGTGGGTGTGGGATGACCGAATGTTTCTGTATTTCCTGCATCCAAAAGCTGCATGGCTTTCAGGTTCATTTCTCCAACTTTGAGGGCTAAATCTAACCAATCTTGTAAAGTTTTATCTTGAGCATCTAAATTAGCTAGAACTTGATGGCAGAATGTATATAAACCTTCATCATGCTGATTTAATTCCAAGGCATGGAAAGCGTAAGCAGCAACACCTTTTAGACCATATAATACAGTCAGTTTGAGTGAGAAAATATCAACATTATTCGCTGATTGACTGATAAATTCAAATTCTAAATCTTTACCTTGCTGAATTTGTGCTTGTAAACTGCTGGCAGGTTGGAATTTATTAATATTTGATTCTACAACTTTATTTCCTGTGGCTTGAATTTTTAACTTTAGACTTTCGCGTAGTGCGATCGCACGATTTACAAAAGCTATAAAATCAGAAGTGGTAAAATTCACGTTTGTCAATGTAGCAAACAGCATTTCACAGGTAAACTCATCTGTGTCACGAGTAGCAATACTTAGAGATTTAGCTTGTAGTGCAACTTGGGAAAGTCCGCGCAAACAATGTACTAATAAATCTTGTAAAGCATCAACTTCAGGACTTTTACCACACGCACCCCACTGATGACAGACATCTCCACGGGTAGTTTGTTCACATTGGTTACAGAACATAGTTCGTTCCTCAAATCTCTATGCTTCTAGCGTATTCATTGCGATTGGGGAAATCCTTGACTTAAGTCAAGTGTATTGGTAAAGTTTGGTCAAGTTTTGCAAGTATAAGGTTATCAAAAGTTCAGTATTATTGCTATTCGCTGATGACTGATTACTGATAGCTGACCGCTGAATACTTACTTAAATTGCTATAATCAAAGAATAAACCTTAATCCTCAACTATTAATCCTCAACTATAATGACCATCAAAGAATTACTCTTACAAGAAATTGATAATACTCCCCAGGAACTACTAGAGGATGTTTTAAGTTTTTTGCGATCGCTCAAAACAACACCAGAAGCATCCCTAGCTACATATCAGGAACTATTAGAAAGAATTGATTATTTAGAAGCAATAGTAGGTATTCGCAAAGGATTAGATGAATTGAAGCAAGGGGAAGGAATACCAGCAGAAGAAGCTCTAGCAACTTTAAAGCATAAGTTTAACATTCCTCCACGCCCATGAATTATGCCCATGAATTATGCAGTTATTATTCAACCTACTGCTTTTCAAGAAATCGAAACAGCTTATCGTTGGATGTGCGATAATACAAGTCCTGAAGTAGCAAACAATTGGTATTATCAACTAGAAGATGCTATAGAATCATTAAAGAAATTTCCTAAGCGTTGTAGTATAGCACCAGAAGCCAAAGCAATAGGTTCTGAAGTTCGACAACTCTGGATTGGAAAACAAAGAAAATATCGAGTTTTATTTGTAGTTGAAGAATATGTTGTTGCCATTATTCATATTCGTCATAGTAGCCAATCTTATAGAGATGAAAACTGGGAATAAGAATAATAGTTTATAAATCAAATAGTATGACTATCAATAAATACACTCTTATTTATGACTCTCACCGAAAAAGTCCTAGTAGTCAAAAACTTCCTCCAAAAAACACCCATCTTTCAAAATATCCTCGATGAACAACTACAAGCAGTTGCTAATATTGCTATTCCTCAAAGTTACAAAAAAAGCGAAACTCTATTTTGGGAAGGAGACGAAGCGACAGGATTTTTTATTGTTCAATCTGGCAGAATTAAAGTTTTCAAAATAGGTAATTCTGGCAAAGAGCAAATTCTCCATATATTCGGTGCAGATGAATATTTTGCTGAAGTACCTGCTTTTGATGGTGGAAATTTTCCCGCATCAGCAGCAGCAGTAGAAAATACGGAAGTTGTCTTTATTCCGAGAACAGCATTTTTAATCGTTTTGCAGCAACATCCAACTTTAGCAGTAGCTATGTTATCAACATTCGCTAGACATCTGCGACAATTAACCCATTTGGTTGATAGTCTGTCTTTTCAGGAAGTACCAGAAAGATTGAGTAATTATTTGTTAAAACTGAGCCAACGTAATGGTAATATTAATATTGTAGAACTTGATTTACCAAAAGCACAATTGGCTGCTTTATTAGGGACAGTTCCTGAAACTCTTTCTCGTGCTTTTTATAAATTAAGTCAAGAGGGAAAAATTGAAATCAATGGAACAAAAATTAAATTGTTAAACAAGATATGAGAAAATTTCTAAAAGTTATCTGTAAAAGACCTCTTGCAGAATTGATTTTGTATTATGATAAGGAGTTTTGTTTTACTGCTAGTGACAAGAGATAATTGAGAAAGACAATACCTGAAGCATTCAGAAGAGATGGCTGCAATATGCGAGTAGGAACTATCGCCAAAACAATAGAGAATTAAATTCTGTCATTTCCATAAAATAAAATCTTTGTAGTAAAGACTTAAGTCCTCACTACAAACCTAAGTTAAAAAACTTATTTTTGATGCTTTACTTCCACAACAGTATGCACATTTCCACGAGGAGTAAAATCAGCTTTTACCGTAGCTTCCAATGGATCACAAGCAGCAACAAAATCATCTAAAATTTGATTAGCTGATTCTTCGTGAGAAATATATCGCTCGCGGTAACTATTAATATACAGCTTTAAAGCCTTCAACTCTACCACCCGTTGATCAGGGATGTAGGAAATATGAATAGTTGCAAAGTCTGGATAACCAGAAAACGGACATTTACAGGTAAATTCCGGCAAAGTAATATCAATATTGTAGCGTCTACCCACACGCGGATTAGGAAATGTAATTAGCTGTCCTTCTGCTATCTCCCGTTCACCATATTTCATTTCTTGACTTGCTGGAGTTACAGTCTCTGGTAAAGAATTACTCATAAAATTATTCTAGAAAAATGCAGAGATTCATAAACACTAATTTAACATTCATTAGTCATAAATCAGCAATCAGAACTCATTACTTTTTTCCCAATCTGGACAATTTGCGTCATCCCAACCGTGGGGGTGCATCGCACAAACTAGCAAATTTCCACCATAAACTTGTCCATGATAATTGCTACAACCTACACAAGCTGGTTGATGTTCAGTTGTCGCTTCTACTGTATAAGGAAAACCAGGATCTACATCAGCTACCACATCTTCTAGTTCCCAGTAAACCTCCAGAAGTGGTTCGGCTAATTCCTGTAAATACTGGTCAATATCTGTAGTAATGCTATTGTGTACCTGTTCGGTAATTTCTTCCGTTAGCTCAAAAAATGCATCTACCATGTCATTAATTCCTTGGAAGAAGCTTTCTACTTCATCAGCCACAGTTTCGAGGATATCAATTAAGTCTTTTTGCCACGGTTCCATAAGCTTAACGGTCTTGCTGGCTATAAAGATGACGCTTTCTGACACCTGGTTGTAACTGCTAGAGTACACACTAATGCCTATCAAACTAGTTTTGGGTGTAGCGTCGTTCCCAAATTTACAACTTGTAGCGATCGCAAAATCAAATGTCAGATTTTACTGATCGCGTTTGAGTTGTTCTAATTGTTTTTGCAATTCTAGAACTTGTTGACGTAGAAGATCGACGTTTTCCTTTGGTGCCTCTTTCACAGCTGGTTCTTCATCTACCTCTAAGATTTCGATGCGACGAGGTTCAGAAGCAGCTGTTTTTTCAGTTGTCTCACCAGATGTTTGGGGCTGTTGGGCTTGTCTCATCATATCTTCTACGAAACGACGAGCTTCTTCCGTGTTCATTTCGCCCTTCGCTACCATCTCATCAGCCAGTTTTTGGACTTGCGATCGCAGTTCGGCTAATTTCCCCCCTGCTTTTTCACCAGCATAAGAAGCCAAGCCTACACCAAGGTAAAAAGCTTTTTGAACAATATCTCCAAAACCAGGCATTGCTGCAAAGCACTCCTAAAAATGGGGCGACCCGGAGACTACGCCTACCACAAGCATCCCTTATTGCTGCTACCTTCCGGTCCTGACAAGATTTGGGCGTTGAAGTTGCATAGATCCAGGTCATCTACAATAATAGCACCAAAAGTTTGTAATTGTGTGTCATTCTATAACAATTCGCCATTCGTAAATCTGATAATTGACGCAATCGTTCTGTATCAAGGGATCAGCGGCAACTATCGCCTGTGCTTCATCCATTGATGCTGCCTCAAACAACATCATGCCCCCTCCCCGTTGCGCCCAATAGCCTGTTTTGGCTTTGTGTCCTTTCTTTATCAATTCTTGTACGTAGGCTGTGTGGGCGGGTACATATTGATCAAAGGTTGGTTTATCCACTTTACCTGCTTCAATCTTTACAAACCAAGGCATATCAATTTGAAATTTCTGATTTAGGATTGATCATAAATTATCATAATTTGTTTTGATGTTTTAATTTTTATCCATTGCCGTTATAAATTACCGTTATGATTTAACTGATATAGGAGTCCTAGATTATGTACTAGTTTGCACCGCAGATAATATCAAGGTTAAACATATAGGGTTCCGAAATCAAATAGGATTCCTAGAAGAGTTACGGCATATTGCAGATCAATCAGGTACAAATTTTTATGACAAACCCTTGCACCAAAAGGGTTTTACTGCTGAAATCTACTGTATGATCATGTCCGTTAACTGGCTTGGTTATTGCAAATATTTCCAGAAAGTTGTCAAATTGCAAATGAGAAAAATAACAGCCATTAATAATATTGAACTCGCGCTGCAATAACAGGATATCTCTAAATCTCTAAATCTATAAGGTTTTATTGATGGTCTTATAGATGAATATATAATGATGTGAAATTTGCCAACCAGATGTTGTTTAGGAAAAATTTAGAATTAAAATATATGCAGTTAAAAAATAAAGTATGAAAATTACTAAAAACATCACCAATTGGCTAGAAACCCATGCCTCTGCTCCCAGTTACGGCGGTTGGGTATTAACAGGTGTGGCTATTTGTTATTTAGGCGCTGCTATTAATACAATGGCAGGTTGGTTATATGTGATTAGTGGTGTGTGTCTTGCTCTTTTAGGTGTATCAGTATTCTTAGCACCGCGATCGCTCAAAAATTTAGTTGTCAAACGTTCACCCATCCCACCAGTCACTGTGGGAGACGAACTGAGAATTGAAATAGAAATTCATAATCCCACCCAGCGGCCTGTGACTTTATTGCAAGTTGCCGATATACTGCCTTTCATTTTAGGCAAACCAATCAAAAAACCTATTGATACCATTGAAACAAAAAATACTTACCGTTGGGAATACTATTACCCCACCCAACGCCGAGGAGTGTACAGATGGCAAACAGTAGAACTGGCTACAGGTGCGCCTTGGGGCTTATTTTGGTGTCGGCGGCAGCGAGAATGTATAGCTAGAGCCATAGTTTATCCCACAGTATTACCCCTTACCAACTGTCCCCTAGTGGATGAAATTGGTCAAGATGACAGTCAAAGAAATGATCCCCGTGGTAAACCCTTACAATTATCAACAACAGGCTTAGTGCGATCGCTCCGTCCCTATCGTCTAGGTGATCCCACTCGTCTCATCCATTGGCGTACCAGTGCGCGTTACGGAGAATTACGAGTAAGAGAATTAGAAATTATTACAGGTGGACAAGAAATCATCATCGCCGTTGATAGCGCCGCCAATTGGCAACAAGAACAATTTGAACAAGCCGTAATTGCCGCAGCATCCTTGTATTTTTATGCCCAAAGACAACAATTACAAGTCCAACTCTGGACAGCAGCCACAGGTTTAGTCAAAGGCGATATTACCGTTCTGGAAACCTTAGCCGCAACCAACCCCCTAGAAGAAACGAATACATTACCAGAAAACAATCCTGTCATTTGGCTTACCCAAAACCCTCTCACCTTATCTCAATTACCTCTAGGTAGTCGTTGGGTTTTATGGGAAGACACAAACCCATCCTCAGAACAAATCGTAATTAATCGAGATTACCCCGGTATCATCTTACAAAATCAACAAGAACTGCAACTTGAATTGCAAAAACCATTAACTTCATTTTGAAAGGAGTTCAGGAGGAAGAGGTGACAGGTGACAGGTGACAGGTGACAGAAAGCAGGAGTTCAAGGAGTTCAGGAGTTTAGGAGTAGGGGCGGGGTTTCCCCGCCCGTTCAGTAGTTAAGGAAGAAGAAAGAAGAAATTTTTCCTCTGCTTCCCCTGCTTCCCCTGCCCCCCCTGGCTCCCCTGCCTCCCCTTCCCCCCCCACCCCAGCTGTTTCACACTGCCAA
>NZ_LUFH02000071.1 GCF_001586785.1 Sphaerospermopsis aphanizomenoides BCCUSP55 | reverse complement strand
GATGAATATAGGGCAAATATTGCGAGGGATATTTTAGAGAAATTACCCCAATAGACTATTAAAAAAAATATCTATAATAAAAATTAGCCTACATTCGGATTTAATACCGTCTTCCTTCTTCTCTTGCTCCTCTAATGGATAATTTACCTAGAGACATTTCTTTTTTAAATTCTTTTAATTTATTTTTGATGTCCACTAATTCTTGTTCATTTCTAATTGAAGCATCATTGCTAAATAAATTAATTTCTTTACCACTTAAAAGAGCATTATTTTCAATTTGTTTGAGCATTAAAGCTGATTTCTTCTGAATTATTTCATCTTCAGAAAGGTTTGTGTCTTGTGCCTCAGCGTCAGTTAACTGTTGTAAAATTGCCTTAATTTCTGCCTGTAAAGAGTTACCATGTTTTTCAGCGCGAGTTCTTAGCCTCTCGATAATCAGGGGATCTAAATCTTCTAAAACAATCTGAGTCATAGATAAAATCCTTACCAAAGAATATCAAGGTGGAAATTTCTCAATCTTCTTCTCAATCTTAAATTATATACTTTGATTTTAACTATCCTTCAGTTTTCTAGGTTCTACCCAATACCAAGATTAATCAATTTTTATCTGCGTTTATCTGCGTTTATCTGCGTTAAATGATTTTTGATATCTTATTTTATGCAACTTCATATTAATTTGGTATAACCTACAATTTTGTTTATTAAACCGTAACACAAAGAAATTTTGCATATATTAGCGTAATATATCCTAGTATAAGTGGGAAGCCGTTTCCATATCGCCATTGTGCTTTTCTAAATGATTCATGGCTTCTATTCCAGGGGTATAATCGGGCATTAATTCCCGCATAGCTTGGATTTCGCTGTGGGTGAGTAGCAAAACTGATTCAGACTTTTTACTGAGAGGAGTGAAGATTCACTACATATCAGAGATTAGCATTTCACTTACCCAATAAATTTCCCTGTTCTCGTCCGAAATCTCCAGGTTTGCTGTTGTAGTTAGTCACTAGATAGAGATCAGCAAGGTCGAAATCAAGAATGTGTATCACATTTGGAAAGTAAATCAAGTGATCTAGATCAACAATTTACCTGTTCTCACCCATTGAGAAATGTACAAACAAAATGTCAAAATCAAAATATCCCCAATATTAAATCAGAATTTGAAAAATATATTTGCCATCCCCCAAAAGAGTGAATCCCTTGGGTGAAGCAAGAAAATTTTAAGGAATGATATTGTTCATATTATCAACCAAAATTCACGAAAACTTCATTTTTTGATACTTTTTTACTCCAGATAATATATATAAAACCTTTGAGGGAATCACCAAGTATCAGTGTTTAGTTAAGATTCAAGTTAATTGCAGATAAGTAGTTAGTTTTATTACAGGAGAAATCAGGTGCTTAACAATATTTTCCAAATCATTCCCTCACATCAAATCAAACTCCCTGTTATTGGACTACTTGTTGCTAGTGGGATTTTGGGTTTAGGTGTAATTGGTAATCAGACGAAAATTAACCTAAAATCTACAGCTATTGCAGCGGATTTACCAGGTTATACAAATCAAATTCAAAGTCGAGAAAATTCTCCTTTGTCGATTCAGAACGATATTAGAGAACCAAACAATCAAGTACAAATAAATAGTGTCGCTCCTAACAATTTATCATCTCAATCTGTAACGATTAATAATATTTCCACAAGCACAAGACAATTACAAGGAAAATCACCTGTAAAATTCCCTGAAAAAGATGGAATTTATCTTTATGGTCAGTCCCCAACACCAAACCAACTAGGACAAGGCTATATTGTCTTTCAAAAACATCAAGGTAGGGTAATTGGTGCTTTGTATATGCCCAGTTCTGAATTTAGCTGTTTTCAAGGTACACTTGCTAAATCAGGAGAATTGGCCATGACAGTAAAAAGTTCACCAGGTGAAAGTGGTGCAACTCAAGTTTCTACAGCTAGTAGAATACCTCAAGTAACTGATGAAGATACTATTACTTATGCCTATTCTGTCACACTGCAAGATTATCATCAGTTAAATTCTGTCAGTGCTAATGACAAGCAAATTTTGAATGCTTGTAGTCAAGATTTCAGGTAAGCATTCAGCTATTAGCGGTCAGCAAATGGCTACGCCAAGCTACGCTAACAGCTTGTTAACAGTTACGCCAAAAATCACTGTTTGAATATCTACTGATTTATCAAATATTCTGACTCCTGACTCCTGACTCCTGACTCCTGAATTCTTAAGTTTAATACTCAATTCCCGCTTGGGCTTTAATACCTTGATCTTTGAAAGGATGCTTAATTAAGGTCATTTCTGTGACTAAATCTGCCTTTTCAATTAAAGCCGGTGGTGCGCCTCTACCTGTGAGAATTACGTGCTTATCTGGTGGTTTTTGGGCTAAACCTGCTAATACTTGTTCAACTTCTAAGTAACCGAGTTTAAGTGCAATATTAATTTCGTCCAATAATACTAGTTTAAAATCTGGGTTGCGGATAAATTCTAATGACTTTTCCCAAGCAGCATTAGCTTTATCTAAATCCCGATCGCGGTCTTGAGTTTCCCAGGTAAAACCTTCACCCATTGCATGAAATTCCAGTTGTTCAGGCCAATGGCTGAAAACCCGCTTTTCTGAAGGTTCCCAAGCACCTTTAATAAATTGGACGATCGCTACTTTATATCCGTGACCAAGCGATCGCATCACCATCCCCAAAGCCGCAGTGGTTTTCCCCTTACCATGTCCCGTATTGACAATAATTAACCCTTTTTCCGGTATGGCTTTAGCTATGCGTTGATCTTGTATTTCTTTCCGCCGCTGCATTTTTTGCCGATATTTTTCATCATTCAAAGATGATGATGACATTACCTCATCTATCAACCGCGAAAGTTCTTGATCAGATTTTAATTCTTCTGGTGTGTCGTTTTTCATAAATCCTATTGATAAATAACTTTTACAATTAGGAGAATAACTTATAATATTTTAGTCTTTAGTAATTTTACCCTGAAAATGATATGAATTCTGTTAGCTGCGATCTTAATAATTCAAAACTGTCAGAATTTATTTTTTTGGTGATTTTTAAACATAAGCACTTCTCCTTCGCGTCGCTGACATTCTTCTTGATATCGACCAAATTCACTATCTAGTAATTCCTTATTAGCATAATAATAAGCCAACGCAGTGTAAATACCAGCAATTGTCAAATAAGGTTTATCTTCAATAATTTCTTCTGGAGTCATACCAGATTTAATTTCATTGACAATATACTGAACAGTAATGCGAGTGTCAGCAATTCGCGGACGGCCGCCACAAGTACCTGGTGTGCTAACAATCAAAGTAGAAACATCTGTGATGGTTGGCATCGGTTTTTGACTTAATCCTCTGGGATGACTTTATTATAAACTGAAAAGAGCGATCGCTTAAAGCATTCAAAATACTTAAAAATCAGCTTATCTAATCATCTTAATTTTATATCAGCGTGGTTCTAGTTTTAGCCACTTCCGTAGATTTGAATGCGATAACATTATATTCAGTGTATCTACTCTTCAGGATTTCCCAAAAATGTCAACAAAGCAAGGTAAAAAAATTGCACCCATACCCATGTCAGCCGATATTGGTGTGGTTGATTTGATTAATAATTACTTCACCGCTTATAATTCAGCCCGATTGCGGGAAGCTTGTCAACTGCTGAGTCAGGATATCTTTCAACCAGGTGTAACAGTGGGTGTGAGTCTTTCCGGGGCTTTGACACCAGCGGGTTTTGGAGTTTCCGCCCTTGCGCCTTTAATTCGTCATGGTTGCATTGACTGGATGATTAGCACTGGTGCAAATCTTTACCATGATATGCACTACGGTTTGGGTTTTGAATTGTTTGCGGGTAGTCCGTTTTTAGATGATGTCAAATTACGGGAAGAAGGAACAATCCGTATTTATGACATTATCTTTGGCTATGATGTGCTGTTAGAAACTGACGCTTTTATCCGTAAAGTGCTGCAAGCTGAACCTTTTCAAAAGCGGATGGGAACGGCTGAATTTCATTATTTGTTGGGTAAGTATGTGCGGGAAGTAGAAAAGCAATTGGGTGTACAGCATTCTTGCTTATTAGCTACAGCCTATGAATGTGGCGTACCCATTTATACTTCTTCTCCTGGGGATAGTTCCATCGGTATGAATGTGGCGGCTTTAGCTTTAGAGGGTTCTAAGTTGGTGTTAGATCCAGCTATTGATGTGAATGAAACAGCAGCAATTGTCTATGGGGCGCGAGAAAACGACGGTACAAGTGCAGCAGTAATTCTCGGTGGTGGTAGTCCTAAGAACTTTTTATTACAAACACAACCGCAACTTCACGAGGTTTTAGGTTTGGAAGAACGAGGACATGATTTCTTTGTCCAGTTTACTGATGCGCGTCCAGATACAGGCGGTTTATCGGGTGCGACTCCAGCGGAAGCAGTGAGTTGGGGTAAAGTTGATCCAGATGAGTTACCTAACACAATAGTTTGTTATACCGATAGTACAATTGCTTTGCCTTTGGTAACGGCTTATGTGTTAAATCAATGTCAACCCCGTACTTTGAAGCGGTTGTATGATCGACGGGAAGCATTGTTAGATACTTTGCAAAAAGATTATTTAGCTGCGAAGGATAACCCGGTTGTTAAGGAAGGTGAGGAGGAAGTAGCTACTTATCCTTGCGGTACGCCGGTGAAACGTTAGGGTTTAATTATCTATTGTGGGCGATCGCTTTTCCAGGTGTATCGCCCCTATATTTGTTCATCCAATGTCTATTTATTATTTTGCTTTGTGATTACTTGTTGCACGACTTCGATATCTAATTCAAGTATACGAGCAATTTGTTCTACAGTTAGTCCCTCATTTAACAATCTAGGAATGGTTTTTAACTTAGTTTCTTCTGCAACTTCTTGATAAAATCGAGTTTGCTGCCATTCTGTTAATCCAAACATTGCTTCTAACTCCTGACGGCTATAGGATGAGAATTTGTAAACCAGCATTCTTTCTACTAATTCTAAAAGATTATTTACCAAAATATTCAACTAATTGCATTTACCAAAAATATGGACTTTAATGATATTCTCAATAGAGGTATTGACCTCTACAAATCACAAAAATATATTGAAGCTCTTGAGTGTTTCAATCAAATAATTTCTCAAGATCCAAATAGTTATCAAGCTTATCACTACCGGGGTTTAATTCGCAGGAAACAAAGAGATGATCAGGGTGCAATTGCTGATTTAAAAACAGCTAATACACTCATTTTTGATGGAGAGTATACAAATATTTTTGAAAAAATTCAGGATTTAATTGGCAAAGATTATCCCCATCATTCAAATAATGAAAGTAATGATAATGCTGACTTTATTTATATTGAATATGGGGGTACTTGGTACATAGAAAAAGAAATATATGAATGGATATCCGCAGACTTAAAGAAATTGGAAAGTTTCCTTTCTAAAAGATTAGAAAAAATTGATTTATTGCGAGAAAAGCATCGTCAAAATTCCCAGTTTAATCAGCAGAAATTAGAAAGTAAAAACTTACCCATATATAATTACCATGAAGAAATTGCTCAAGCTATGGGAATTAGTATTAAAGGTTTACGCTTTCTGGCTTTTTCTCGCAAACATTATCATTATAATCGGTTTCAAATACCTAAAAAACCTAGTGGATATCGGCAAATTTCCGCCCCAAAAAAATTATTAAAAAAAGCTCAAAATTGGATATTGCATAATATTTTAGAAAAAATAGAATTACATGTGGCTGCTCACGGGTTCTGTTTACAACGTTCAATAGTGACAAATGCACAGATTCATGTAGGTAAAGAAGTCATTATTAATATGGATCTCAAAGATTTTTTTCCTTCAATTTCTTATAAACGAGTTAAGGGACTTTTTAAATCCTTTGGATATTCAGAAACAGCTTCAACAATTTTTGCTTTGATTTGCACTGAACCGAAAATTAAAGAAGTGGAAATAAACGAAGAACCTAAATATATATTATCATGGACAGATCGTTATTTACCCCAAGGCGCACCAAGTAGTCCAGCAATTACCAATATTCTTTGTCGTAGGTTGGATAGAAGATTAACTTTTATGGCTAAAGAATATGGTTTTGATTATACTCGCTATGCTGATGATTTAACTTTTTCTGCTGCTGGTGAAAGTCTTGTGCATATCAATAATATTCTCAAACTTACCAATTTGATTGTTAAAAAAGAAGACTTTGAAATTAATGAAAATAAAACTAGGGTAGTTCGCAATTATCATAGACAGGAAGTAACAGGTATTATCATTAATGAAAAACTGAATATTTCGAAAGAGAAACTTAAAACTTTTCGCGCTGTTCTTTATAAAATTGAAAAAGATGGACTGCAAAATTATACTTGGGGAAAATCTCAGGATATTATAGCAGCTATTGAAGGGTTTGCTAATTTTGTGGTAATGGTAAATCCAGAAAAAGGTGCTAAATTTATAGAGCTGATCAAACGAATTAAAGAAAAATATTTACGTAAACGTGAAAAATCTGTATTGGTTAATCAAGAGTTTATTACTCAATATCATATTGTCAAACAGATTAATTATGAACTCAAGGAATTGAGATTTAATAAAACTAAAAAACGCCAACATTTACAGGAAAATTATCATAAAGCTTCTCTACAACAATTAACGGAAGCAGAACTATTAGAATTTTTACATTATTTAACAAATTGGCAACCAGAAGAATTTTGTTTTAGTGACACAGATGATCCTGTTCCTTTCTAAAAAACTTGCTTTTTATACCTTCAATGTTTTATACTTTAATCATCACGCGCCATTGTCAACAGGTAAAACAGCCTTGCATTTGGGCGGTGGAGCGCCGCCCTTTGTGTTTAAGCTAATTCTTATTCACCTGGCTATCGCCGTTCGGTGAGTAAGTATGTGCTTTAGGATTATCTACTTTACCATGATCAAAGCTTACTGTTTACGTCGGTGTAAACTATTATGAGTTTTTATGGACGCTACGCGCTATAGGGATTTTTCCTTTCCTTTGGGCTTTGGGCTTACGAAGGGGCAACCTAATAACAATGTCGCGTGATATTTTTTATATATACTTGAGTTAACTATTAGTAAAATCTGTATATTTATATACATAAGGTATTTGAAAAATAAAAAATATTTTTCCCCATTAATAAACAATACCAACACCTGAATAATTAGGATATCCTAACGTTTTTTTGATAAAACTGCTGGAAAATGGAAAGGTGATTTTTTAGTTTTATTAAATCAATTCTAAATTTACTCTATCTTCAGCATAATTAGCAACTCAAATAAACAACTTCAGCCAATCATTAATCACCTGATGAAAATTTACCCAATATTGTAGCATATTAGGGTGACTTGACCAAGCTTTTTTGAGCAATAAGCAGTATAATAATAAAAGACATTCAGGAGTTTACATAGTCAATGCCAACTATTAAACAGAGATTTACTGTCATTATTGAAAAAGAAGATAATGGGTATGTTTCCCTTTGTCCAGAATTAGATATTGCCAGTCAGGGAGACAGTATTGAGGAAGCAAAAGATAATTTAAAAGAAGCAATTGAATTATTTTTAGAGTTTGCTTCACCTTCAGAAATAAAAAATCGTCTGAAAAGCGAAGTCTTCATTACTAATTTGGAGGTTTCTGTTGGGTAAATTACGAGTATTTTCAGGGAAAGAAATCTGTAAAATTTTAGAGGATAACGGGTTTATAGAAGTTAGACAAAAAGGGAGCATCCCAATTTTGAAAAAATAAACACAGCAACACAAATAAACTCTTTCAAACCCTCTTCACTTTGTGTCCTTTGCGTTCTTTGCGGTTCATTCATATCAAGCCTTAGAGCAATTGCCAGATTGCAAAAAAATAAACTTACACATTTGGGATGCGCCCGACAAAAAGGAAGTCATATTGTTATGCAAAAAGAAATAGAAGACTCTACTCTGACTGCTATTGCACCTAATCACTCACCTGTTAAAGTTGGTACATTAATGTCAATTATTCGTCAATCTCAATTACCTCGTTCTTTATTTGAATAATAACCCAAGTCGCTAATCATCTAATGGAAGCTGGTAATTGTTGATAAATACCTAGTTTTCATCCTGTTAATCCTTAAATCTTGGAAATCCTGATTCTGACAGTTTTCTTAACCATACAAAAAACACCCATCCAGTTATTAATCTGAATGGGCATTAATCACAAAAAAATCTACAATTCAATTATCAAACATTCCCATAAACAGGAATAGCAGCACCTCTAATATCCTTAGCCGCTTCCGAAGCTAAAAAGCAAATTACCTCAGCAATAGATTCCGGTTTTACCCACTTATCTGCGTTGTCTGCACCCATAGCTTCCCGGTTGCTGGGAGTGTCAATGATACCAGGAAGGACAGTATTTGCAGTGATATTAGTTCCTTTGGTTTCATCGGCTATAGCTTTAGTTAATGCTATCACACCAGCCTTAGCAGCAGAGTAAGCTGCTAAATTTCCCGCAGGTTCAGCACCAGCACGAGAACTAACAGTCACAATGCGTCCATAGCCGTTTTCTAACATACTTTTAAGGCTATATTTGCAAGCCAAAAAAGTTGTATTCAGATTTAATTCTAACTCACGCTTCCAATCATAAAAGCTGTATTCGTGAGTTTTTCCCATTGAAAAACCGCCCACTAAATGAATTAAAACATCTACTTTAATCATGCGGCTGATGAGTTTATCTACGGATGCTTCATCTTCCAAATTAGCCGGAATAAATTGAATTCTGGCGATATCCGCAGGTGAAAGAATTCCTTTGAGACGTTCCACATCTTTAGGACTACGATAGGGAATTGTCACCTCAGCACCTTGGGCTAAAACTGCGGGTGTGACACCTAAACCCAGTCCACCAGTACCACCAGTAAGTAAAACCTGTTTACCTTTCATGAAAGATGCACTCTATTTGATCTTCATGATTTAAGATAACGCGATCGCCGATTGATTAATTGATAATTGACAATTGATAATTGACAATTGTTTCATTCCAGCTTTAAACCCTTTCCTTTCAAAGGGGAAAAAAGAAAAGAAATCCGATTTCTCAGTTCGCTTTCAGGCAGAGGTAGTTGTTAATTGTCCATTGTACATTATCCATTTTTGAATCCAAGCTAAAATCCAAAATTTAAAATCCAAACTCTGATAACTATGGATATCTTTTACTACCTGCACCCACTACACCAATTTTATGGCGATAGGAAAGTTCAGCACCAAACCACCCGGTAATACTGGTTAAAGTTCCCACAATTAAGGATAGTAAAAAACCCCAAGGTAGTAAATTTGATTCCGCATCGCCCCAACGCAGGAAGAAATTCAAGGCTGTAAAAACTAGGATGGAAATATTGAGAATTAAATGCGTCCAACCGGCGGTACGTTTGCGGACTCTTTCTATTTGTAAAAAATCGCTCATGCCAATTACGGAAGCGATCGCACCAGTCACTAAGCCCAGTCCAATTAACCACACAGAAGCCCTAGCCCAGAAAAAATCTCGCGTTAACCAATAGCCAAAGTCACTACCTAAAGCTGCCGCTAAAAAGGCGATAGGAAAGATTACACTAAGAGGATGTAGAGGATGGCCAGCGATCGCCACTGTGCTAGGTACACCAGTATCTAAATATTCTCTATCATCACTTTCAATAATTGGTGGTAGATTGGGAAATGGTGTGGAATTTGATTCTGTAGTTGCCATTATTGAATATCCTCTTATTCAGCAGTAGGAATTTTATCGACATCAGCTTCAGCTTGTAAGATTAATTTCCCTTTTGCTAGTTCTAATTTGTAGACTCGCAGACTCATTCCTTCTAAATCAAAGTTGCTCAAATTCAAAATTTCACTTGTTTCTTCTATCAAAGCTTGTGTTAATTCCGGTGAAATTTCCTGACTCTCCCCATACTCAACATTTTTTAAATAAATATTTTTACCATTATCACTAATATCAGGAACTGCTGAAAAACCGATTTGTTTAATTTCTCCAGTTGCTCTTAATAATATGCTGGCATTGATGGTAATTTTACCCTCACCAGGTAGATGAAAATCTATATGCTGGGGTGTAATGGCTGTTGCTTGTCCATTGATGGTGATTTGATGATTTTGCAGTTTATCCCGCACATATTCTGAATTAAAAGCCCGATTAATATCGGCTTCTGTTAACACAACTTGGGTTTTACCTTTTGTTGGTCTTGTCAATTCAATTTGACCGAAAGCAACACTTAGAGGATTAATAGCAA
Source organism: Sphaerospermopsis aphanizomenoides BCCUSP55 (assembly GCF_001586785.1). Classification (GTDB taxonomy): domain Bacteria; phylum Cyanobacteriota; class Cyanobacteriia; order Cyanobacteriales; family Nostocaceae; genus Sphaerospermopsis_A; species Sphaerospermopsis_A aphanizomenoides_A. Next base: position 22,854 of record NZ_LUFH02000071.1, on the reverse strand, counting down.
CGCTGGTAATTTGCATTTCTAATTCTGTGATGCGGAGGTCTTTTTGCATGACTAAACCCTCGCCAACAATGTTTACTTGTTCAACTTCTCCCTGAATCAGTTTTAGCGGTTCAGTTTTGATGTTAACATCTAAAGTTTCTACTTCGTCTAACTGGCTAGATAATCCTATCTCAGCAGCTTTATTCAGTGCCTTTTCTCCTATCCCTGGTGTTTCTGGCATTATCACTTAATTTACTCATTAACTGTCTTTGAGCCAATCTAGAAAATTGACCATAAAAATTTATCTATCTGAAGATGGAGAAGAAAAATTTATAATTATATATCTTCTAGTAAGTAGTCGTGCAAAATAAATTTTATATTTTGGAGAGGGAACAGGGAACGGGGAACAGTTAACAGGTAAGGAATACAGAGATTTTTGTTTGTTTCAAAAATGTTAAATTAATTTTGCTCAGGTACTTAGTAGAAGACATAATTAACATCTTTGGCTCGTAATTATTTCTGTATTTCTATCCTGAGTTAATCAGGTAATCGTTCAAAAGAAAGATGCAAATTATCTAGTGATTATGCGAACCTGAGATTGATACTAAATACGATGACTTTGGCGAGGAGAAATCAGCATGGTAGTGACTTTAGATGATACCAAAAGAAATGCTATTGCAGCCAAATTGGCAGATATGAAATTGCTGCAACAGTTGTTTATAGAAAATGAAGAAAGATTTTTGCGAGAAGGTGCAGATGGAGAAATTGCTGATAGTCTTCGCAAAATGCTTGATGATGACCGCAAAAACCAAGGTATTCTTGATACTGTAGCGGTTCAATATGGCATTCAAAAAGATGCAGAATCAACAGTAAAACAAATGGTGCAAACCATTCGCCAATTAATGCAAGGTAACGAATTAAGTTTCTTTGAAAAAGTATTTCAGCATGAATTATTGAAGCATCAACAAGTAATGAATGGTCTGACAATTCATAAAGCTGCACAGAAAGTTGGTGCTGATGTCATGGCAGCAATTGGTCCTTTAAATACAATCAATTTTGAAAACCGCGCTCATCAAGAACAACTGAAAGGAGTTTTAGAAATTTTGGGTGTGCGGGAATTGACTGGACAAGATGCAGATCAGGGAATTTGGTCTAGAGTTCAAGATGCGATCGCCGCTATTAGTGGTGCTGTCGGTAGTGCTGTTACCCAAACTTCTGATAAGCAGGATATGAATATCCAAGATGTTCTGCGTATGGATCACAATAAGGTAAATGTCCTGTTTACAGAATTGTTACAAAGTGACAATCCTCAAAAAATTCAAGAATATTTTGGACAAATTTTTAAGGATCTTAGCGCCCACGCAGCAGCAGAAGAGGAAGTTGTTTATCCTAGAGTACGTCCTTTCTATGGTGAAGAGAATACCCAAGAATTATATAATGAGCAAGCTCGCTGGGGTCCAGCACTTGAGCAATTGAGAAGCATCAATCCTACTGCACCAGAATTTAAAGATAGACTCAGACAATTATGGGATGAAATTGGCGATCATGTTCGCCAAGAAGAAAGCACAATGTTTGCTGCTATTCGCAATAATTTGAGTAGCCGAGAAAGTGAGGAATTAGCTACACAATTCAAAGCCGCTAAGAGCAGAATTCAAGAGCGGATGGGAGGAAGAACAGAAGGCGCTGTATTGTAAAACATAGTCAATTTTTATCTTTGACACTCACCCAGTAACTTTCAGAACCTGTAGTCACAAACTGGGATTTTTGAGTGGGAGTAGTAGGTAAACCCCGGCCAAAATCGCCGTTACCTACTGCTTGCCACCAAGGTGAATTCATCATAGTATGAGGACGAGTTAGAGGCTGCCGCTTGGTTGCTGCATACAGTAAAGATTGCAAAATCATACTGTTCGTGCTGCTTGTGAAACCAACGGCAGTTTTGCCTGTTTTTTCATAAAAACCTTCATAAAAACCCAGCAAAGGGTTATATAAGTCCGTCGTAGCCTTGATTAATTCCTGAGTATAATTATCTTCTGGCAGTAAGGCATTATAGGTTTATTTATGAGTAAACATTATTAAATTGGTAATTCTTGCAGATTGCTTCAGCAGTACCTAATTACCGTTGATTTAAAAATACTTGAATTTGTTCTACGCATTCTAGTATGTCTGCTAATGATGTAGATATACCATTAATATCATGATTCAATAGTTGATGTTCTATTTTTTCTGCTGTTTTATGTATAGATATAGCTCCTAAATTTCCACTAGAACCTTTGATATGATGAGCTTCCCGATCAATTTTTTGCCAGTCTTTATTGATTATTGCTGCCTGGGCTGCTGTAATATGAATTTTGCTATCCTCTACAAAAGCATCTAATAGTTCCAACTCAAATTCTAGATTATTTTCGGAAATTTCATGTAAATGTTGCCAATCTATGAGGGAATCAGGTAAATTTTTATTGATATCTGTCACTGTTGGTTCAAAAATCATATCGGGAATCATTGCTCTCTCGGAAGTAAAAATTTTAGAACTCCAACACTCTAGTATAGCCGCTAGTTGATCTTTAGCTACAGGCTTACTGATATAGTCATCCATCCCAGCATCTAAACAGCTTTGCTTGTCCTCTTTCATCGCCCCAGCAGTGATAGCAATCATTACAGGCCGTCGTTGGTTAACAAAGGAACTATCTGGCCGACGACAAATTTCTCTTGCTGTTTGCAAACCATCCAAAATTGGCATTTGACAGTCTAAAAGAATGAGGTCATAGGGAATTTTATCTAATAGTTCTAAAACTTCCTGTCCATTGGCGACAGTATCGGCATAATAACCTAAATTTTGCAGTTGTTTGAGCAAGACTTTTTGATTGATTAAATTATCTTCTGCCAACAGCAATTTTAAATGAGATTTGGTCGGTTCTATCTGTTGATTTTGCATCATTACAGATAATTGATTAATTTTCACGGCTTCCTCAATATCCAGATTTGTTTGGCTACCCAAAGTATTCATAATTGCATCTAACAGCCGGGATGCCTTAACTGGCTTGACCAGATAAGTAGCAAATCCTATGTTTAATGCTTGTTGTACTTCTTCTCTTTGATTAGTAGAAGTCAACATAATCAGGGGCATTTTATTGGTTGTGGAATTGGCTTTTATTTGCTCTCCCAATGTCAACCCATCTATGTGGGGCATTTGCATATCAATTACTGCAATATCATAGGGTTGACCCTCTGCCACCGCAATTTCTAAAGCCTGTAAAGCAGCAGTAGCATTATCAGCTTCATCCACTTCCATTCCCCAGGCAGTTGCTTGGTGGTGGAGGATTTTTCGATTAGTAGCATTATCATCAACTACTAATAAACGTCGATTAGTTAGTAAATCAGGTTCATAAACCTGACAACAAGGCTGTTCATTCTTGGCAAAAGGTAAGTCAAACCAAAATTGCGAACCTTGACCAATCTGACTGATTACACCTATTTCTCCTCCCATTAAATTTACTAATTGTTGACAAATTGCTAATCCTAAACCTGTACCTCCATATTGACGAGTAATGGAAGCATCAACTTGACTAAACGGTTGAAAGAGTTTGCTTTGATCTTCAGCATGGATACCAATACCTGTATCTGTAATTGTAAAATGTAGATTAGCAATATCCTGATTTTCTGATTTCAATTCTACTTGGATGAAAACTTCACCTTGACTAGTGAACTTAATGGCATTGCCAATCAAATTCATCATAATTTGTCGCAAGCGCCCAACATCTCCCTGGAGATATTTATAGACATTAGGCTGAATAAATGCTGCAATTTCTAATCCTTTTTTATGGGCTTGGGGAGCTAATAAATCCAACACTTCTTCCACACAATTACACAAATCAAAATTTAAATTTTCCAACAACATTTCTCCAGCTTCGAGCTTGGATAAATCTAAAATTTCATTGATGAGAGACAATAAGGCATCGCCACTGACACGAATTATATCTACAAAATCTTGTTGCTCTTGGTTGAGAGGAGTTTCTAATAATAAGCCTGTCATGCCCAAAACTGCATTCATGGGGGTGCGGATTTCATGACTCATGTTAGCCAAAAAACTACTTTTCGCTAGAGATGCTAACTCAGCTTGCTGCCTAGCAATTTCTAGTTCTTGTCTTTGCCGAGTTTCTGCTTCTAGTAATTTGGCTTGAGCTAAGGCAATTCCAATTTGGTCAGAAAGCGATCGCAATAGTTCTACTTCCCAAGTATTCCAGTGCCGGATTTGATAACATTGATGGGCAATTAGTAAACCCCAAAATTCATTTTGGACAATAATCGGTACAACTATATTGGCTTTAACCGCGAATCTTTGCAATAATTCAATGTGACAAGGCTGGATACCAGCTGTTTCTATATCAGAGGTAGTTTGGATTCTGCCTTCACAGTATTTCTGGATGTATTCTGTTCCAAAACAAGGATCATGAATAATTTGCCCCATAATTACGGGTAAGCCGGGAAGCACTGCCTCTTGAACTGTTGTAAAAGAACCATCTTCTTCTAAACGCAGAATTAATACCCGGTCAGATAGCAAGAGATTTTGAACTTCTATCACAGTAGTTGCCAAGATTTCGTTGATTTGTAAAGACTGGCGAATTTTCAGGGTGACATCGGCTAACAATTGCGATCGCAAGTAATGGTTTTGAAGTTCTTCTTCTGTTTGTTTCCTTCTGATAAACTGACCAATTTGATTACCAACTGACATCATCACTTTCAGCAAATCTGCATTTTCCTGCTGAATTTTCTGCTGGAAGAAAATCATCACTCCAATAGCAACACTGCCACTGTAGATGGGAAACCCAAAAGCTGTATGTAATCCTACTTGAGTCGTAATATCTCTGCGTAAGAAATTTTGCTCATCACTAAGATTATTGATCCATACAGGCTCAAATCTTGACCAAATACGGCCAGGTAGTCCTACTCCTGGGGCAAAAGTCATGGTTCGCGTAATTTTTTCAAAATCTTTTAACTCCAAACCTGACTCATACCAAATATCTGCACAATGCAGAACATTCGCTGGTTTGTCTAGCAGCCAAATTTCCCCCCAGTCCCATCCCAAACTCTGGCAAATTCCTTTTAAGGTGCGGTGAGTAGCATTCTGAATATTCTTAGATACTGCTAAGGCGCTGGTAGCTGCATATTGGACATTGAGATATTGTTCATCTTGTTTGCGTTTGCTAATATCACGACAAACACAAATTATTCCTCCATCTGGGATTAATGTTAAAGATACTTCTTCCGCAAAGGTACTGCTATCTTTTCGTTTAGCAACTGTTTCACCATGCCAATAACCCTTTGCCATCAGTAAGGGAAAAACGTAATTATTAAACCATTCTATTGTCTCTGGATAGTAAAAATGTTTCCAGCTTTTACCTAACAATTTATCAGTATTACTGTATCCAAATATACTAAGATGAGAACTATTGAGATAAACATATTTGCCATCAGCATCAAGAATACCAATACCATCTGTTGCAGCTTCTACGGCGCTAATCTGTTGCTGTAGAGAAATTTCGGCTTGCTTGCGTTCAGTGATATCTATACCAGTACAAACTATATATTCTATTTGACTTTGCTGATCAAGAAGAGTAGTGTTTTTCCAAGCAATTTGCCGATGATTTCCCTCCTTTGTTACCCAAGTGTTTTCATACTCATTTAGACCTTGTCTTAACTTCATTTGCTCAAACATAGCTTGCACCGATATACGGTCATCTGCGACTAAGAATAAGTTCCAGAAATATCTCCCTCTGACTTCATTGAATGAGTAACCTGTAGCTTTCTCACAAGCTCGATTGAAGCGAACTACTTGCCCTTGGGGGTCGAGAACCATGACTAAAACGCTGGCTGTATCCAGAATGCTGGAGATAAAGTTACGCTCTTTTTTCAGAGATGCTTCTATAGATTTACGTCCAGTAATTTCCCCATATATGAGTAAATAAATGACTAAAAATATAAAAATGCATAACCCAATAGATATTTGTAAAGCCAGAATTGTATTTTGTGCTTTGCTATTTAATTCCGTAGATTGCTGCTTAAATAAACTAATGTTTTGATGCTTAATATCATGTATATAATTATAATTGCTGGAAGTTTCACCCTGATTAGTGATAAAACCCGGCAATGCTATTTCCGGCTTATTGTTTTTGCGTAGTTCAATATTTTCTTTAATAGCAGATAATTTTGTATATATTTGTGTCTCAAGATTGGCAACTTGTGTCTGGATACTAGGGCTAGTTATTTTAAATTTGTGCAAACTTTGTAATTTTTGGTTAATCTGAGTGACTGCTGTTTGATAAGCCTGTAAATGAACTGGATCTCCAGTCAGCATATAATTCTTATATCCATTTTCAGCTTCCTGAAAATAAAATAGTAGTTCTTCTTGGGCATCTATTTGTGCTAAAGTTTGTTGCTGCTGGTGATATGTAGACATAAAATCGCGGACATTTTTATAATAAAACATCCCAATCATCAACAAAATTGATGATGTCAAGCCAAACCATCCGGCAATTTGAACAAAGAATTTTCTATTGGCTTTCCTCTTTTGTTTAATTGCATTGCTCACCAATAACACATTATCTAAATTGCGTCGAACTTCCATCTGTTCAACTACTTGGCGAGCTAAAATTTGTAATGCTTCCAATTGTGCAGGTAATAGGTCTCTGGGAACTTCATCAATTACACACAAAGTACCCAAACCATAACCTTCGGCATTAATTAGAGGAACACCTGCATAAAAGCGAATATTAGGATCAGATGTCACTAGAGGATTAGTAGCAAATCTTTCGTCACGAGTAGCATCAGGAACAATAAATACATCAGGTTGATGGATAGCATGAGCGCAAAAAGCTAAATCACGATGTGTTTCTGATACCTCCAAACCAACTTTAGATTTAAACCATTGACGGTTAGAATCAATCAGGCTTACCAAGGCTATGGGAGTCCCACAAATATAGGAAGCTAAACGAGTGATATCATCAAAGGCAACTTCAGGGGAAGTATCCAAAATCTTGTATTGTAACAGAGCTTCTATTCGCGCTGCTTCATCTTGTTGTACGGGTTGTTTCATATCTGCACTTTTTCTGTAGAGATTATTAATATCTAATTATTATCATTTAATCTAAAAAAACTCTTCATTACAAATACTCTGCAAAAAATTAATCACTTGTAGTTAGTTCAGTAAAAACACTGTTGTTGCCATGTAAAATTTGCGTACATACTTACATTATTAGGTAATGTATTTTTTACGATCCTAAATTCCTATTCTTGCTGTCACCTGCGATAAGGAATCAATAAAATGAATTCTGATTTTGAACCTCCCCCAAAAAAATTATCTATTCTAGCTACAGTTGGCGGAGTTGTTACAGCTATAGTAGCAATTACCGGGTTAAATTCTTGGTCTAAGCAACTAGCAATAACTAATGCAGTCCAAACAATAAAAATTACCCCATCTCCCACACCTGCTACTAAAGAAACTGATACTATTGCTGAACTGGATACTAAATCAATAGTTTTACCAGGTCAAGAAATTAATTTAAGTGTATTAAAAATAAGTAAAACTCCTGATGTTAATGCGGGAACTGGTAAATTAACCGACCAAGAATTGATCATGGCGCGTCAAGCTTGGTCATACTTTAAAAATAACTGGAATGACCAAACTGGCTTAGTTAATTCTGTGGATGGTTTTGCTTCTGTAACGATGTGGGATCAAGCCGCTGCGATCGCAGCTTTAGTCAGTGCTAGAGAACTAAACATCATTACTGTGCAAGAGTTTGAAAGCAAAATGAGTAGAATGTTAAAAACTCTGGCCTCTATGCCTTTATATCAAGGAGAATTACCCAACAAAAGTCTATAACGCCAAAACTCTCTTACCTGTAAATTACGGTCAATTAGATAAAAAAGAAGAAATTGGTTGGTCAGCCTTAGATTTGGGTAGAATGGCAATTTGGCTAAAAATTGTCGGTGCAAAATATCCAAATATGCGATCGCCAACAGAAGCCGTTTGGAAACATTGGCGAGTCAAGCGTCTGACCAAAAACGGGCAAATGTATGGTACTGCCGTTGTTAACGGTCAAGAACAGTACAATCAAGAAGGAAGATTGGGTTATGAAAACTATGCAGCTTATGGTTTCAAACTCTGGGGTTTAGATGTCAAACAAGCCATAGATTACAAATCTAAAGTAGCCTTTGTCAATCTTTACAGGTCAGAACGGAAATCATATCAAATCCTCTTAGAATTTGATCTTTAGTTGCCCCGTTAAAACCTGATTACTATAAGGACTATCCCCAGTATCTAGGTTACGAACATTGCTGAAGCTATAACCAAAATCTAAATCTATATTTGATGATATTGTGGCTGTACAACGGGTTTGATAAGTATTACCTCTAGTTGTTTTACCATTGAGGATTTGTTGTCCTAAAGTAGTGCTTAATCGGCAACTTAAAAAAGAGAAAATATCTCCTCCCCAACCTAGTTCACCGTTATATAAGAGGAATCCTTGTGGTGAAAAATAACCACTCGTATCTTGGCGGTCATGAGTATATTTCCACGCAAACAAATTAGCAGCTAACCAAAATTGACCCGACTTGTGTTCTAGGCGATTAAAAGCTTGCTGTTCAAAGTTACCATCATTATATAAACCAACACGATATAGTGACAACAAACTAGTATTAGGGTCAATTTGCCAGTAGATATTTAAACCAGAGCGCCAAGATGTAATTTGATTTTCTAATGATTTTATACTTGTTTTATAAAGACCTTGTTCTAGCACTGCTGATAAAAATAAAGCTGACTTTAATTGATTATTGGGAGTGCGGTTAACAAAAATTGGTCTATCTATCTGAGCATTTAAATTAAAAGCAATTGGTAGCCGATTAAATAAATCAATTCCTGCGGCTGCTTGTATAGTATATTCACCCGTTTTTCCTTGCCAACCAACCTGAAGTGGATATTAGTAATAGGTTCAAGTTGAGATTGATGAAAACTATTAAATCCAGTTTTAACCCGAATTTTCTCTCCATTAGCTAAACGGAATTGAAACACTGGTTCAATAATTTGATTCTGCTGTTGAACATTACTAATATCGCTGCGGAAGCCTGTTTCAATAGTTTCTAAAACTATTGATGGCTGCACAGGTGTAGTAGATTTTGGAGGTGATATGGGTTCTGGGGTTATTATTAGCTCAGGATTGAAGTTTTCGGGTGCAGCTATTAGTATTGGTTTGGACTTGAATTGTTGGGAAAGAAATTCACTGTGAGGAAAAATATCAAGATTTGCCATTTCTTCTGCAAATTCTGGAACTAAGTTCGAGTTTTCATCTAGTGATAAAAAAACAAACAACTTAGTTTCTACTTCATTACCATAGTATTGGCGTGGGTTTGCCAAATTATTAACAGCAGTGGCTGGTTCTATAACCAGTAAGACTGAATCCCTGTTTTGATTCGTTGGAATAGGATTTGCCGATATAGAACCAATACTAAAATAGCTAATGAGATTTACTGAACAAAGTAAGTATAGTATGAATTTTAATATTTTCACATTGAGTAACATTGATAAATTGCATTACACATTTACATCAATATACTCTCAATAAATACATTTTTAAACCCTGATTAAATAAGGTTTAGAGCTTTTAACGCGCCATATATTTTCTGTCATATTTTACTATTGCCTAGCTGTGCTAGTTAGAGGCTCCTAGATAAATCGAGGAGCTTGTGTTGTACTTAAATAATACCCAACATCCGATTCACCTGTGATGATTGTAATGGTTTGCGTTCTATATTCTGGAAGAATTCAACTTTTTGTAGATAGGTATAGGCTGTTCTAAAATTAGTTAAATTCAGTAAAACAATATCTTCATATACTGAATCTTGAGGAACTTTTATATCTACAAATAATTCTTGCAGGTTATTTTGTTCTATCGACAGATTCAAAAACTTTAAAAATGATTGTCTTTTTTTAGAACGAACACTTAACAAGTACCAATTATTACTAACAGGTTGGGGCGATGAAGATTCCAATTGTGACATAATGCAGACTAAATTTTTGCTAATATCGAATTTTCTCAATTAAATTTGAGATTTTGTGGATACAAGTAGCTAAAAAAGGATTTTTTAACTCCTTATTAATCAAATTAGTATAGCAGTAATTTTCTCTAAGATCACATTTAATCTAACTGTCAATTGCTGGTTTACATTTACCAAATATAGGCACTTTGTGCTATCATTCGGCTGCATAACCAGCAAATTGAGTTAAGTTATGAGAAAATGTTCATACTTAACTATCTTCACCAATCGCAATAAAATTAAAAGCAGACTTTTCCTTAGTAACTGTCAGTTCTGGCGAACCTGTACCTGATTGTTGTTTAATTCCCAAATCCCAAATAGCAACTTGAAATTTTTCGGTAGTGACATCTTTGACAATTATTTGATTATCAGCACCCCAATCCTTTAAAGTAGCTACCACAGTAGGAGGTTCAACAAAAGGCTGTGAAAAAGTAATTGAATAAGTTCCTACTTCTGGTGATTCCACATTAAATCCTGAACCAGTTTTTTTAGTTCCGTCGTCACCAACTGTACCGTGGATAATTTTTTGTGCCATCTTTTTTACCTTCAGATAATTTATTGCAGTCAATAATGTTACAACCAAGTAAATATGTAACTTCTACAACATCACATATTGGAAAATAATTTGTCAACGGGTAACTCTGAGTATTTTAAATTACAATTAAATTCAACAATTACAGCCAATAAAAGATAAATTTTTTATAAAAAATGTTATGGAAGACTACCAAAGCACCCAAATATTTTTCACAAAATCAAATAGCATAAATTTCCTGTTTCACACAACAAAGAATAGAAAAATTAAAATAATGACATTTTAGGAAATACTGCTTATAATTCACTAAACATTATGTCAGTGTGAATGCTATTGAGTGAAACTTCATCCAATCTCAAGCACAATCAAAAATTGTCACAGTATTTCTTGTCTTAAATACTCACCTAAATCCTGATCAATCTTCCAAACGTAGATGTCTGTAATTAACGCTCTTGCTAACCAGTATTATCTCTACATCCGCAAAGATCAAAAACCAATTCTTTGGGATATATACGACACTAAACCACCGATTGATTTCTGTTTAACTACTTATTTTGGTAAAGTATTCCAGGCTATAGAGAAAAGTTCAGTTATCAGTGGTTTAGTCTTTTATATCACTTGGAATGAAATTGATGAACTGCCATCTTATGGGCAGAATGTTGTAGTTTTTGTACTCGGAGATGAATGGTATCGAATTCCCAAGTATGCTCACAAGGTAAAGGCTGTATTTAAGTGTTTAGGCACACGCGCAATACTCGGATGTAACCCTCTTCTTCATCCTTCTTTATTAAACTTGATGACACTAGTTCAATTTTTAAGAATCTTAGTTGTTGGTGTACCGGGTTGGGTAAATTATCATTGGCATAAATTCCTAAGTTTGGTATTCAATCAAGAAAAGATTCCTCCCATTTATGATATTCCTTTGGGTTACAATAACTCCAAGAATCTGCCTATCAAAAATATCGAAGACCGTCTTTATGATACTTATTTTTCAGGAAGTGTAATCCACAAACAATATCCTGTCTGGTCTTTGAAATCCTGGTTAGGAACACCAAAAACTTTGTCTCGAAAACTCATGCTATCGACTTTAAATAAGTTCAAGGAACAATATCCGGAATTTAAAGTTGAATTATCAACTACTGGTGGTTATCACAATAGAACTAGTGAAGATGAGCGCAACTATTGTGAAATCATGATGGACACAAAAATATGTCTTGTTCCCAGAGGCACATCTTTTGAAACAACTCGTTTGTTTGAAGGTATGAAATATGGTTGTATTCTGGTAACTGAAGCTTTACCTTCACGATGGTATTTAGATGGAGCGCCTGTAATTCAAATTCAAGATTGGCAAGAGTTACCAGAAATATTAAAAAACCTGCTGGAGAATAAGGAACTCTTGCTAGAAATGCACCATAAATCCTTAAATTGGTGGCAGGATAAATGTTCAGAAGCAATTGTTGGAGATTACATTATTGAAAAACTAATCAGTGAATTGCCGAAAAATTCGGGGCTTAATTTAGATCCACCCTAATTTCGTGTCCCATTAACGATTTATCATCCAGGTAGTAGGGGAGCAGGGGAGAAAGGTTTTTGGAGTTTTTCACAGATGCGTGAATTATCACTAATTTACCAGACTTGATCTAACTTAGATCCCTGGGTTCTTTAAGAAGTCAGGGATCTAAAAATCCAGAATTTTTTATCTATATAAAACCTGATCTTTTTCGCTCTCTTCCAAAAGCGGATACTGACGTTTAGGTTGCAGCCTCTCACGAATTTTGCCAATAATAATATACAGAATTGGCACAATAAACAAACTTAAAAAAGTGGCTACAAACATACCACCAAACACCGCAGTACCCAGAGATTGACGACTACCAGCACCAGCACCAGTAGCTACTGCTAAAGGAAAAATCCCCAACAGAGTAGAAATAGCAGTCATCAAAATTGGACGTAAACGGCCTTGTGCAGCTTCAACAGCAGCTTTAGTAATTGAGAAACCCTGTTGTTCTCGTAACTGGTTAGCAAATTCCACAATTAAAATCGCGTTTTTACTGGCCAAACCAATTAACATTACTAACCCTACTTGGCAGAATACATCATTACTTAAACCCCGTAAAGATTGTGATGCTAAAGCCCCCATAATAGCCAATGGAACTGAGAGCATAATAATCAAAGGATCAACATAATTTTCATACTGAGCAGCTAACACCAAAAACACGAAAATTAAACCCAAACCAAAAATTATTGGTGCTTGTCCACCAGATTCTTTTTCCTCAGCTACAATACCCGACCATTCATAACCCATACTGGTGGGTAAAATCTCCTTAGCTAGTTTTTCCATCGCTGCGTTTGCTTGTCCAGAACTGAAACCAGGAGCAGGAGAACCATTAATTTCAATAGAACGGAATAAGTTGTAATGATTAATAGTTTGCGGTCCGGTTGTTGAAGTCAATTTCACCAAACTACTCAGAGGAATCATTTGATCATTTTCTGAACGCACATATAAGGAATTGATATCATTGGGATTAGAGCGAAATTGGGAATCTGCTTGGACATATACCCGATAGGTGCGTGAGAGAAAATTAAAATCATTGACATATCTTGAACCCATATAGGTTTGTAGAGTTCTAAAAATATCGTCAATAGAAACCTGTAGAGATTTGGCTTTACTGCGGTCTACTTCAATAATAATTTGCGGTGTATTAGCTTTAAAAGTGCTAAACACAGCTTGCAGTCCCGGAGTTTGATTACCCCGCATCATAAATTGACCGACAACTGCCAACATGGAATTTAAACTATTCGTTCCCACTACATCTTGTAACTGAAACTGGAAACCACTAAAACTACCTAAACCGCGAATTGCTGGAGGATTAACTGGGAAAACACTAGCTTCCGTAATATTGAAAAATTTTTGTCTTAACTGACCAATAATAGCCTGTACTGACTGATTGGGTTTTTTCCGTTCATCCCAAGATTTTAGTGTACTAAAAATTATGCCACTATTAGCAGTATTACCACTAAAACTAAAGCCACCAACAGCAAAAGTTCCCGTCACTTCTGGGATATTCAAAATTTCTGTTTCTATTTTGCTCATCACGTTGCTGGTGTATTGCAGTGAAGAACCTTCTGGTGCTTGAATAATAGTGATGAAATAACCTTGATCTTCGTCAGGAAGAAAAGATGTAGGTACATTCAAATAAAGCCAACCTGTGAAACCGATTAAGGCGATAAATACAATTAAAACAATAGCCTTGATTCTCGTTAACTTTTGTAAAACACTTTCATATCCACGCTGCATGGCTGCTAAAAAACCATTAATAAAGCCAAATATCAAGCCAAAAATACCACGAGGAGGGGGGCTTTGACGTAATAATAAAGCAGACAGAGCAGGTGTAAGAGTCAGAGCTAAAAAAGTAGAAATAGCGATAGAAAAAGCAATAGTCAGAGCAAATTGTTTATAAATTTGTCCAGTTGAACCAGGGAAAAAGGCTACAGGTACAAACACAGCCATTAATACCAAAGAAGTAGCAATTACTGCCCCTGTCAATTCAACCATAGAGACAGAAGCTGCTTTGCGGGGAGGTAGTTTTTCTTCTTGAATTAATCGGGAGATATTTTCTACAACAATAATCGCGTCATCAACTACCATTCCTGTTGCTAGAGTTAAACCAAACATCGTTAAGGTGTTAATGGAAAAATTAAAGGCTTTAACGAAAGCAAAAGTACCAATTAAAGACAAAGGAATAGTGATAACAGGAATTAAAGTAGTGCGCCAATCTTGTAAGAAAATAAAAATTACCAGAACAACCAGAGCGATCGCCTCTACAAGAGTTTTGATTACTTCTTTTAAAGATCCTTCGATAATAGTTGTGGTATCAAATGCAACTTCATATTTCATCCCTGGGGGAAAGCTTTGGGAAAGTCGCGCCATTTCCTTTTTTACAGACCTGGTAACTTCCAAAGAATTACTATCCAGTGTCGGAAATATACCTATCCCTACACCTTCTTGACCCTTAAATCTCAGAAATGAACTATAATTTTGAGCGCCAAGTTCTGCCCTACCGACATCTTTCAATTTAATCAAACTACCATCAGCCGCAGTTTTAATCACTAAATTATCAAATTCCTGTGGTTCGGTCAGCCTACTAATTGCCCTCAAGTCAATTTGATACATTTGACCATCTGTGGCTGGTTGTTGTCCAATTTGTCCTATACCCACCTGAAAGTTTTGCTCATTGAGAGCATCAACCACATCACTGGTAGTCAAATTCCGACTAGCTAGTTTATTCGGATCTAGCCATAGACGCATCGCATAACGACGTTCACCAAAAATTCGCGCCTCACTTATACCTTTAATGCGTTTCAGAGCATCAGCTATATATAAATCAGCATAATTACTTAAAAAGACAGTATCAAACTGCTGATTTTCACTATATAAACCAATTGCTAACAAGATATTGTTAGACTGTTTACTGACAGTAACTCCCGTTTGTTTAACAGCATCTGGTAACTGCGGTTCAGCCAAAGAAACCCGGTTTTGAACATCAACTGCGGCAATATCCTTATTCTTTGAAGCATCAAAAGTTACTGTAATGGTGCTAGTACCGTCGTTACTACTACTCGAAGTCATATATTTAATGCCTTCGACACCATTAATCTGACGCTCTAGAATAGAGGTGACAGTGTTTTCAACAACTTCTGCACTAGCACCAACATAGTTAGAAGTGACAATAATTTGCGTCGGACTAATTTCTGGATACTGTGCTGTAGGCAGTGTAGGAATACTGATTGTTCCTACTAGCAAAATGAGAATAGCACAGACGCTGGTAAATACAGGTCGCTTAATAAAAAAATCAACAAACATAATTAATTCGTAATTCGTAATATTTCCTTCGGAAACGCTTTGCGAACGTAATTCGTAATCAGGTAATTGGTAATTGGTAATTAAGGAATAGGGAAATTTCTTTCTGTCACCTGTCACCTGTCACCTGTCACCTGCCACCTAATTTTCCGGAATTATTGGTAGTCCATCTCTGAGATTTTGTACACCTGAGACAATGATTTTTTCATCTGCTTTTAATCCTTCAATTATTTGGTAATCATTACCTTTAAGATCCCCTAATTTCACTCGTTTTTGTTTGGCTATTAATTGGGAATTTCCTTGGGTCGATTTTTCTGTTTGGGCTAAAAATACAAAGTTTTCTCCAGCTATCCGAGATACAGCTGTAGTGGGAACGAGAACTCCAGAACGCTGATCCCAAATCACTCTGGCGCGAATTAATTGATCTGCTCGCAGCTGACCTTCGGAATTATCATAAAGTGCTTTCACAAGTATTGATTGAGAATTATTGTTGATGTTGGGAGAGATAAAAAATATTTTGGTAGTCCCTAAAGTTTGACCTTGGGCATTCATTAGTTCTACTGGTAGTCCCTGACGCAATTGTAGTCCGCGTTCCAGTGGCACAGGGATTTTCACTTCTAAAGGTCGGTTTTGCGTAATAGTAGCTAGTGGTGTAGAAATATTGACGACATCGCCTACTTTGACAGGGATATCTCCAATTGTGCCACTAAAAGGAGCAGTGATTTTGTAATACTGAAGTTCAATTTGTTGTTGTCTAATATTTGCGTCAGCTTGTTCTAAGGATTTTTCTGCTTGGGATATGGTAGCTTTTTGGGCTTGAATCCGAGAATTAATAGCGTTGAGTTCAGCTTTTGCTGTAGCTAACCTGTTAGCATACAAATCCTTAGTTTGAATAGATACAGCGCCTTGAACAGCTAACTGAGAATAGCGGTTATATTCCTGCTGGTTTAAGTTGACATCAGCCACCTTGCCGATCTTCTCTGCTTCCAGAGATTGGAGGGTAGCACGAACATTTTCTAGTTGTGCTTTTGCTACTTGAGCAGCAGCGGATAAACTATTAACTGCGGCCTGTTGCTGCCGAGCATCTATTTGCATGATGGCTGCACCATCTGAGACTGGATCTCCTGACCTGACAAATATCTGAGTGACTTGACCTTGAATCCTGGGTTGGAGATTAACTGAGCGCCTGGATTCTAAACTAGCAATATACTCTGTTGTATCCTCGACTGTACCTGTTTTTGCTGTAGATAATTTTACTTTGACTCCAGGAGGGGGCGCATTAGCTATGGCTGGACTTGGGTGATGAGGAGTGAGCAATTTCCAAGCTATAGCTCCGCCACCTCCAATGATCAGGACTAAAGCTATCAATAATCTGAGCCACCGTTGTGATTTGAATGGTGGCGGAAACGATGACTGGGGAATATCTGGAATATCTGTTTTAGACTCAGGGGATGTCATGGGTAATATATATTTGCCGGAATGAATACTTAAAACTCTATCTGGATCTATATTCAGTTGCTCTGGAAATTACTCATTTAGCATGAGGCACTCAAAAACATTTTGTGTTAGTTCATATAAATATACAATATTGATAATTTTTTACAATCTACCCAAAGTTCAATTATATAGGACTTTATACTTGTCTGGATTTTGCTCTTAAAAAGTCAGGGTAAAAGGACAAGAAAAACCGTAAGCATTCAGCAGTCAGCATTTAGCAGTTAGCAAAATGCACCCAAGACATAAATCACAAGATTTTTATTTCTCTCATCAACATTTATTGAATGGGTGCAAAACTATCGCTCAAATATTACCGCATCAATTGGCTAAAATTATGAAAATATTATGAGAAGAAATATTCACGCCAATGATTTTATTTGGTTGCCGTAATGGGGAACTATAGGCATCCGGTTTGATTCCTGATAGCGCAGCGTGGCGTAAGCCATAAATACTTGTGTAGGCAGGCAAGAGGCAAGAGGCAAAAGGCAAAAGGGTTGTAGAAGATTTAGGTGTACGGAGTTTTGTATGGCTACGCCACGCAAGCTATCAATCATCAAATAGGAGTCCTATATAAAAAGTAATACCGTTTCACTTTAAAATTGATACATATAGCAAGCAGGAGAAGTTGGAGTGTAGGGGAAGTGATTTGGATCAGGGTTTTCGTGAAATGGTGTTGTAAAACTTCGCCCAATCTATGATTGCCATTAATTGATTTATGCCGATGTGGATGGTAGTTTGAATATTTTCAGAAAAGTAGTCCCGACAGCGTTTAGTCTAGATATAGGGGGCGTTGTAGTCCGCCCAGTCGGGGTTATTCCCGACAAATAAACAGCATGAGATAAATGTCTATGCTTGTTAGAACTATAAACTCAATTTCCGACTCTGAACAGGCAAACAACAAAACTATGACTGGTGATCTGATCACTGTAGATAAAAATACCTATGAATCTCTACAACAGGAACTCGTCCATCTACGTCAAACAGTAGACAGTTTGAGTCAAGGCCAGTTATCTGCTCCTGTCAAGTATAACCATGAGCAGATGAGTTTATTTTTGGAATATACGCCCGCAGCGATCGCTATACTTGACTCTCAGATGCGCTATGTACTAGCAAATCGTCGCTGGCGAGAAGATTATGGCTTAGATAATGAAGAAATTATCGGACACAGTCACTATGAAATTTTCCCAAATCTTCCCCAATGTTGGCGAGAAATTCACCAACGCTGTTTAAAAGGTGCATTTGAGAAATGTGAAGAAGATCAATTTTTTCGTGCTGATGGCACAATGGAATGGGTAAAATGGGAAATACATCCTTGGTATCAAAACCCAAATGAAATCGGTGGAATTATCATCTTCACAGAGGTAATTACCAAGCGTAAACAAGCAGAAATAGCTTTAGCAAATAGTGAAAGACGTTTAAGAGATATTGCTACTAATCTCCCAGGAGCAATTTTTCAATTCACCAACCGCAATGGTATTTGGACAGTAGATTATATTAGTGATTATATCTGGGAATTGGCGGGAATTACAGCTAGTGAAGTCATGCAAGATTTAAATCACTTTCACGCTATTATCCATCCAGAAGATATTAATAATTATATTGCGTCAGGAGTAGAAGCTGTCGAAAATTCTACCCCTTGGCATTATGAAGGACGATTAATCAAACCTAATGGTGAAATTGTTTGGTGGCAAGGAGATTCAACACCAACCAGAAGCGCAGAAGGAGAAATTGTTTTTTGTGGTGTCTTGCTAGATATTACGGCACGTAAACAGGCAGAAGCAGCACTAAAAAAACTCAATGAAGAATTAGAAAATCAAGTTGAAAAACGTAAAGCTGCTTTGCATCAAAGTGAAGCTCGGTTACAGAGATTAGCAGATAATGTCCCAGGAATGATGTATGAACTTCATTTATCAACTGATGGGGAAATGTCTTTTTATTATGTGTCTTCTGGATGTCGAGAATTTTTAGAATTAGAACCTGAAGAACTTAAAAAAGATGGATTATTAATATTTAATTCTGTTCATCCTGATGATATTGTAGACATCCAAGCAACAATGTTACAATCTGCTCAAACCCTAGAAAATTATAAAACTGAGTGGCGGCTTAATACCCCTTCTGTTCATCAAAAATGGGTGAAAGCTATAGCTAAACCAGAACGTCAACCTGATGGTACTATAATTTGGTATGGTTGTCTCTTTGATATTAGTGAATTAAAACAAGCGGAAGCACAAATACAGGAAAAAGAAGCATTTCTTCGCAGTATTTATGAAGGTGTTCCCCACATTATATTTGTAATTAATGTTTTAGAAAATGGTGATTTTTCTTTTGCTGGCTATAATCCTTCAGGAGAAAAATTAACAGGTTTCCGTCAAGCAGATTTAATGGGCAAACCACCAGAACATTTACATGGGGAAATAGAAGGAGCAACGGTACGTAAACGCTATCAAGATTGTATAGAATCTGGTACAACCATTAGCTACGAAGAATTTCTCACCATCAAAAATGAGCCTACTTGGTGGCTAACTACTCTCAATCCTATCAAAGATAGCGACGGTAAGGCTTATCGCATCGTAGGGACAACCATGAATATTACCGAGCGGAGAAAAGCGGAAGAAGCACTGCAAGAAAGTCAGCACTTTATCGAACGTATTGCTAATTTTTCTCCCAACATTATTTATATTTTTGATTTAGAAGAGCAGCGTAACATTTACGTGAACAGGGAAATTACTAATTTGCTTGGTTACTCCCAAACAGAAATTCAACAAATGGGAGTACATTTAATGTCTACAATTATTCATCCAGAAGATGAAAAAAATGTTTTAGAACATTTCCAAAAATTTACCAATGTTGCAGATGGAGAAATATTAAAACTTGAATATCGAATGCAACAAGCAAATGGTCAATGCTGCTGGTTATATAGTCGGGACACAGTTTTTAATCGTAGTAGCAATGGTCAAGTTAAGCAAATTTTAGGGGTAGCAACAAATATCACCGAACTGAAAAATTCAGAAATTATGCTACAACAACAAACTAAAAATCTCGAAAATGCTCTCAGGGAGCTTCAGCAAACACAAATCCAACTGATTCATACTGAAAAAATGTCTTCTCTTGGTAATATGGTAGCTGGTATTGCTCATGAAATTAACAATCCAGTTAACTTTATTCATGGTAATATTTTCCCCGCTCAGGATTATGTAAAAGATTTATTCAGCCTCCTAGAGTTATACCAACAATACTTCCCTAAACCGCCAGCAAAAATTCAAGAAAAAATTGCTAGTATCGAATTAGACTTTTTAAAAGTAGATTTACTAAAACTGCTGAATTCAATGCTTGTAGGAACGGACAGGATTAGAGAAATTGTCCTGTCATTACGCAATTTCTCTCGTTTAGATGAAGCAGAATTCAAGGAAGCTAATATTCACGAAGGCATAGATAGTACCTTAATGATTTTGCAGAATCGTCTGAAAGCCAAGCCAAATTATTCAGAAATAGCAGTCATTAAAAATTATGGAGACTTACCATTAATTCAATGTTATCCGGGGCAATTAAATCAAGTGTTTATGAACATTTTGAGTAATGCCATTGATGCTTTAGAAGATGTAAAATTACTTAATAATAAAAGAGAAATTCAGATTATTACTGAAAAAATTGATAATTCTCGATTAGCTATCCGCATTTGGGATAATGGTTTAGGAATACCAAAAGAAATTATACCCAAATTATTTGACCCCTTTTTTACAACTAAAGAAGTTGGTAAAGGCACAGGTTTGGGACTTTCTATTAGTTACAAAATCATCGTAGATAGACATCAAGGTAATTTATCTTGTCATTCTACCGTGGGAGAAGGTACAGAATTTGTGATTGAAATTCCCATGACTCAGCCAAAATTTCGTAACTAAAATATGTAAGCATTCAGCCATCACCAAGAAAGAAGAAAACCATCAATATAGCGTTTCTGACTCTAATGAGGTAGAAAAATATCTGCGTTTATCTGCGTACATCTGCGTTTAATTATTAATTCTTGTACCTCACTGGAATGGGAATTGCTATAATAGGCTGTCAACAATTGACAATGAATAATAAACAATTGAAAATTATCTCTTGCTAAAGGGAAAGGCTTTTATTTAAAAACAGCGAATATATCATAAAAAATGTAATTTGTCAACAAAGCTCAATATTTACAAATATATAGTATTCTTTGAGAAGAGTACGTGCAGTGAGCGCGGAATTTATGCCTGTTGACACTGTCACCTGTCACCTGTCACCTGTCACCTGCTATATCTATGAAAACCGGACTTGTTCTGGCTTGATCTCAATAGCAAAGGTTTGGAGATGTTTACTTCATCAGAAACTCCTATAATTGCAGCAGTTGTGCTGGTAGCGTTCGGAATTTTAGGTTGGGGCTTTTATCGCGCCAGACCTTTTGGTAAGCTGGGTATCTTAGCCTGGTTACAGTCTGTAGTATTAATGGCTCCTTGGCTGTTGTTTTTTGGCTTGTTTGCCGCTGGAATTTATCTCAATATAGCGGGAATATTGTTATTAGTGGTTGCTTCTGCCGGCGTGTATATTTTCTTAGGTAGACAGTTACGCAATGCTGGTCAAGATGCCATTCTTAAGCAACGGGCAACAGAAAGACTTGCAAGTGAAGCTACACAAGAAGCCACACAAAATAATAATCCAGTAGTTATTACCGAAGTAAAACTGGAAGCAATCACAATACCGGAAGAAGATTTAAATGCCATTAAAGGTATTTTCGGTATAGATACATTTTTCGCCACAGAAACCATCCCCTATCAAGAAGGAGCAATTTTCAAAGGTAACTTGCGGGGAGAACCAGAAGAAGTTCACAACCGGCTTACCAAAAGTTTGCAAGGCCGTTTAGGTGATAAATATCGCCTGTTTTTAGTAGAAAACACAGATGGTAAACCTGTGATGATTGTTCTGCCTAGTCGCACTGACCCACGGCCGATGCAGTTACCACAAAAGGCATTTGCGGTGATTCTCTTGGTAGCAACAATTGCCACCAATTTAGAAGCAGCAGGTTTATTACTAAATTTTGATCTATTCGCCACCCCATCACGAGTTTCTGAAGCTTTACCCATTGGCTTGGGAATATTTACAATTTTGATCGCTCATGAAATTGGTCATTGGTGGTTGGCACGTAAGCATCAAGTCCGTCTGAGTTGGCCTTTTTTCCTACCAGCAGTGCAAATTGGATCTTTTGGGTCAATTACTCGCTTTGAGTCTCTATTACCCAACCGTAAGGCATTATTTGATATTGCTTTGGCAGGGCCAGCTTTTGGTGGTATTGTCTCTTTGATCATGCTGGTGACAGGTTTGTTACTTTCCCACCCAGGTAGTTTATTTCAATTACCCAATAAATTTTTCCAAGGTTCTATTTTAGTAGGCAGTTTGGCACGGGTTGTCCTGGGTTCGGCCTTACAAACACCTTTGGTAAATGTTCATCCTCTAGTCATCATTGGTTGGTTGGGGTTAGTGATCACAGCTTTAAACTTAATGCCAGCGGGACAACTGGATGGAGGGCGTATTGTCCAGGCAATTTATGGACGTAAAACCGCAGGACGGGCGACATTTGCAACTTTAATTTTGCTGGCTGTGGTATCTCTGGGTAATACTCTGGCGATGTATTGGGCAATCGTAATTTTATTCTTACAAAGGGACTTAGAACGTCCCAGTTTGAATGAAATCTCTGAACCCGACGACGCGAGAGCCGCTTTGGGTCTTTTGGCTTTATTCTTGATGATTGCCACTCTTTTACCTTTAACACCCGCTTTAGCTGGAAAGTTGGGAATAGGGTAATAGGTGACAGGTGACAGGTGACAGGTGACAGATAGAAATTTATTCACCCCATCACCCCATCACCCCATCACCCCATCAC
>NZ_LUFH02000070.1 GCF_001586785.1 Sphaerospermopsis aphanizomenoides BCCUSP55 | reverse complement strand
ATATATTCTAATGTGTTTTCTTGTTCTTCCTTATAAGTGATAATTATTTTGACTTCTTGCGCTTGGAATTCAGATATTTGATAATCAAACGCGATAGCAATATTATTTAGTATTTCTGACTGATTACTAACATTGAATATTTCTTTTTGGACTTCTCGCTGTAAAAAATCAATGTATTTATTTAAAACATTATCCAATATTTCAGCCGTAATTTTAATATTTATACCTCCTGCTATTTGCTCATCAATTATATCTAAATATTCCATCGCAAATTTATTAATTAAATCTTGATTACAAATCGCCCATAATAATTGAGCAACATAACTTTTACCACTATTATTTCTGCCAACAAATACAAAAAAATCTTTATTTAAATCAATGGCTTGAGTATTATTTTTAATAGGTCCTAAATTTTTGATGATCAATTTCATATAAATTCACCTCTCAACTAACATACTCATAGCTCAAGTCTAACAAAAAGTCAGGTGGGCATCGCCCACCACAACAGACTAAACCTTAAACTTCTCAGTGATCCGCTTCATTGCTTCTTCCACATTTTCCCGACTGTTAAACGCAGAAATACGGAAATAACCTTCACCCGCAGCACCAAAACCAGAACCAGGAGTTCCCACAACATTCACGGTTTGCAGCAACTTATCAAAAAATTCCCAACTGGTTAAATTATTAGGAGTTTTCACCCATACGTAAGGCGCATTCACCCCACCGTAAACCTGTAAACCTGCATTGGTGAGTTGTTGACGGATAATTTTGGCGTTTTCTAAATAAAAACTTACCAAAGCTTTAATTTGCGCTTGTCCTTCCTCAGAATAAACCGCTTCCGCACCTTTTTGGACAATGTAAGAAACACCGTTAAATTTGGTAGACTGACGACGATTCCATAATTTCCACAGTTCTACATCAGAACCATCTGCGGCTTTGGCGGTGAGGTTTTTGGGAACGACGGTTAACGCGCAACGAGTTCCAGTGAAACCTGCGTTTTTGGAGAAAGAACGAAATTCGATCGCACAATCTCTCGCACCTTCGATTTCATAGATAGAATGGGGAAGGCTGGGATCGGTAATGAATGCTTCGTAAGCAGCGTCAAAGAAAATAATTGAACCGTTAGCTTTTGCGTAGTTTACCCACTCTTGTAAATGTTCCTTGGTTGCAGTCGCACCGGTGGGGTTGTTGGGAAAGCAGAGATAAATTAAGTCTACTTTTTCCTTGGGTATTTCTGCGGTGAAGTTGTTCTCTGCGGTGACAGGGAGATAAACTAAACCTGCATATTCGCCTTTTTCGTTAGCATCTCCAGTGTTACCCGCCATGACGTTAGTATCGACGTAAACGGGATATACGGGGTCAGTAACGGCGATTTTGTTATTTTTGCCAAAAATCTCTAAAATGTTGCCTGTATCGCAC
This sequence comes from Sphaerospermopsis aphanizomenoides BCCUSP55, assembly GCF_001586785.1. Lineage (GTDB taxonomy): Bacteria > Cyanobacteriota > Cyanobacteriia > Cyanobacteriales > Nostocaceae > Sphaerospermopsis_A > Sphaerospermopsis_A aphanizomenoides_A. The sequence continues at coordinate 31,743 of NZ_LUFH02000070.1, read as the reverse complement.
TTAGAACCGTCGGAAATGAAGATTTCATCGGCTTCTATAGCTGCGCCTCGTGCTTGGAAATCTTGTGCAGCGATTTTTTCCCGTAACCAAGCATAACCTTGTTCTGGACCGTAACCTTTGAAGGATGAGCGATCGCCCATATCTTCCACTGCTTTAATCATCGCACTGCGGCAAGCTTCTGGCAAGGGTTCGGTAACATCACCAATACCCAAACGGATGATTTTTGCATCGGGGTTAGCTTGCGCGAAAGCATTTACCCGTCTCGCAATTTCGGGAAATAAATAACCAGCTTTTAGTTTTAGGTAGTTGTCGTTAACAGTAGCCATTGTAGATTTTGAAGAAACGCACTAAAATAGCTTACTGCTAAATAAATGATGTTGTTAAAACAATTGATATCCCAGAAGCCAGGGAATCAATTCCCTGTCTAAAAGCTAAAGTCGGTTCAAACCGACTATTTAACCTGTATTTATTCTATTTTCAAAATAAATTGTGAGCTGATCATAATCAGAGTGCGTTAAAACGCACTTGAACTATTAGCCCAGAAATTGATTTCCGGGTGGGTTTGAAGAGGGGTAAAAAAATAAGCCGCTACAGGTATTATCCCACGGCGGCCTGATCATTATTATTCGACTACAATGTTTAACAATTTTGTGTGCAAGCTGCAAAGCTTTATTAACTATTAGTTGTTAGCAAAATTGCGACGACGACGAGCCATTACCATACCAGTAGCTACTAAACCTAGACCAAACAAGGAAGCGGGTTCGGGTACTCTTGCTTGTGGTGGGGGTGGAGTTTGTCCAGGCAATGCTTGATACCATTCACTATAACCTTCAGTAGCTGTAGTCGCAGGATTATCAATGCTTTGGACGTGGAAAGCAACACCCAATTCTTGAGGGTCAGCTAAGAAAGCGTCTATCAACTGTTGTTCTGTAGTGCTTGCATCTTTCAAAGTAAAGGTTACTTCTAAGAATTCTCCCGGGTTAATTACACTATTTGCACTTCCATTTTTATTGTCAGCAAGAACTTCAACCCCCCATCCAGCAGAGTTATTTATATTGTTTTGTCCTGCTGGATCCCACTCAAACTTATAATTAGTGTTAGGAGAACCAACTATAGAGGAAGTTGTATTTCCTTCGAGAAAATAGTCAGAGAATCCAGTGTCAGTTCCAAAATAAACCTTGGATATGAAAGTGCTGTTAGTAGGATTAGTGGAAGTATTGTTATCAATCCTAAAAGTTACTGTACCATTACCATTAACTGTAAAACCAACATCATACCAATCAGCATTAGCATCATAATCATTATTGGTATTTAAGGAGTAAGTTGTTAAAGATGCTGCTTGGGCTGAGGTTGGAGTCATGGCTAATCCAAAGCCGCCAAGTGCGATCGCCGCAGAAGCTATTAAAGCTGAGAATTTGTTTTTCATTTTGTGTGATTACCCTGGATGGTTAAGGGAGTTAATATTTGATTGTTTATATTTTTCTCTGAATTAACTATTCTACGTATATTGAGGAAGTGCAAGAGTACCAATAGTATTTTTACTTGGTCTTGATAAAAATATGACAAATATAAATTTTATGTAAAGGCTGTTGGGAAGTAAGGTCTGATCTGGTGACAATGCTTCTGAAAGTTTGACTGACAAAGCTTTGTAAGATTTGGAACTGTAGAGTCTAATTATAGCTTCTACCTTTTGCAGCACTTCCGGAGGTCTACTTCAGTCAGTATATAAGCAAAAATACTGAGCAATTTGGCAAACAAACAGGGAATGGAGAAATACTTGAAGCATCAAGCAGCTTTCACTCTTGACTTGTAAAGTCTGCTATATATGATGTCGCTCATTACCTGTAATCACTGGTTCTTTTTTCCTAATTATGCTTTCATCTTGGGATCATGCCAAAATTTCCATTATTATTCCTACTCTCAATGAAGCAAATAACATTGAAGCAGCAATTACCAGCACTCAACCCAGTACAAATGTTGAAATCATAGTTGTTGATGGTGGTTCAACAGATGATACACCAGCGATCGCCCAAGCATTAGATGTCAAAGTTCTTTCTTCTCCTCCTGGTCGCGCTGTACAAATGAATATAGGTGCATCAGTGGCAAGTGGGGAAATTTTGTTGTTTCTCCATGCTGATACCCGCTTACCCACTAATTTTGATACTATGATTCGCACAGCATTACAAAAACCAGGAACTGTAGCTGGTGCTTTTGCATTGCAGATAGATTCACCGTCATGGGGTTTGCGATTGGTAGAGTGGGGAGTAAAATGGCGATCGCACTTTTATCAATTACCCTACGGCGACCAAGCTATTTTTTTAACTAAACAAACATTTAATGACATCGGTAATTTTCCAGAACTACCCATTATGGAAGACTTTGAACTCATCCAACGGTTAAAACTTCTGGGAAAAATTACACTGCTTAAAGTACCTGTGATCACTTCACCACGCAGATGGTTAAAAAAAGGAATTTTCATCACTACCTTGCTTAACCAAATCATAATTCTTGCCTACTTACTCGGTGTGTCACCAGAACGAATTCGCAGTTGGTATCGTCGAGAAAAATTTAGGAGGATTTAAGCCAGTTCTCATTTAATTAGCGTATCGTGGAGTGTGGTAATTGGTGAAAATCAGGTTATTCCCATAATGCCGAAGCACAAATACCGATTTAATAGCAAATTTAAACTATTAATGATTGGCTGTTTAGTTGCAACTTTGATAATTGTCAGCAAAATCATTAACCTACAAGAACTGCTGCAAATCTCAGTTATTTGGGTGCAAAGCCTAGGTATTTGGGGACCAATTGCATTTATTCTGATTTACAATTTGGCAACTTTACTATTTATTCCTGGTTCTGTATTAACCTTAAAAGGTGGTTGCTTATTTGGTTTATTTTGGGGTTCTGTATATGTATTAATTGCTGCCACTACGGGAGCAATTTTAGCTTTTATTGTTGGACGTTACTTTTCTCGTGATTGGGTTTGTCAACAGCTTGAGAAACATCCTAAATTTCAGGCTATTAATCAGGCCGTTGCTAAAGAAGGATGGAAAATTGTTTTATTGACTCGTCTTTCTCCCATATTTCCCTTCAATTTATTAAATTATGCTTTTGGAGTCACACAAGTTAGCCTCAAAGACTATATATTAGGTTCTATTGGCATTATTCCTGGTACTGTCATGTACGTATATATGGGTTCTTTAGTTAGTAATGTAGCTATGATTAACACATCTCATCAACTAACTAGTCCAGAAACGCAAATTTGGCAATGGGTGATGCAAGGAGTTGGTCTAATATCTACAATTGCTGTGACTTTTTATATTACTAAAATTGCTCGCCAAGTTCTGAATAAAAGTATATAGTTATTCTTTTTTGTACAAGTCAATCTGATTTTTTTCATTTTCACCAGTCATGAATATTAAACCTAGAATTCATCTAAATAACAGCTTCTATAAATTTATGAAATTAACAGCTTTAATTACTTCTGCATTACTCATGGTTTGTTTATTACACACAGACTTGGCTTTAGCACAGCCGTCTTTCAATACATCCTCTTTCAATTTTCAAAGTATTTTCAGAAATGCTTTACAGTGGATTGATAGTTTAGGTTCTATAGGAGCAATAGCCTTTATTGCTATTTATATAATCGCTACTGTGGTATTTTTACCAGGATCGATTTTAACTTTAGGTTCTGGTGTTATATTTGGTGTAGGTTGGGGTTCTCTGTATGTATTCATAGGTGCAACTCTCGGTGCTACAGCAGCATTTTTAGTGGGACGTTATTTAGCAAGAAGCTGGGTTGCTGAGAAAATTGCAGGTAACAAAAAATTTGCGGCTATTGATAAAGCTGTAGGAAAAGCAGGATTAAAAATTGTCTTATTAACGCGACTGTCTCCTATATTTCCTTTCAATTTATTAAACTATGCTTTGGGAATTACAGGTGTTTCTCTACAAGATTATTTTATTGGTTCAGTGGGCATGATTCCCGGTACAATTATGTATGTTTACATAGGTTCTTTAGCAGGAAATTTAGCCCTAATTGGTACTGAATCTCAACCTACAGATCCGACTCTAACATGGATGATGAGAATTGTTGGTTTTTTGTTGACAGTCGTTGTGACCATTTATGTAACTCGCATTGCCAAGCAAGCTTTAGAGGAAGAAGTATCATGAAATAATTGATAATTGATAATTGATAATTGATAATTTTTTTTAAAATGTTAAATACACAACTTACACAATCTGCTTCTGGGTATATGTATTGTAAATACAACACCGGATTAAGTTAAAACTAGATAGCAATTACCATTCACATGAGGTACAAGCTTTAATAATTAAACGCAGATGGACGCAGATAAACGCAGATGATTTTGTGCTTCACCAGACTAGGAAATGCTATGATTACAAGATAATTTATACTACACCTTTAGAGGTACTATTAATGTCTAATTTAGAATTTGAAAGAATTACAGTTCTACCAATGGATGAGTATAATCAAAGGTTGGTAGCTCATGTTCATCCTGGAATTTGGGTTAATCCCAAACCTGCTGATTGTTATGATTTGGTAGTCATTGGTGCGGGTACAGCAGGACTAGTTGTAGCTGCGGGTGCTGCGGGTTTAGGTTTGGGTTTGAAGGTAGCATTAATTGAAAAACATCTCATGGGAGGAGATTGCTTAAATGTGGGTTGTGTTCCATCTAAATCTTTAATTCGTTCTTCCCGTGTAGTTGGTGAAATTTGGAAAGCCAAAGATTTAGGTGTGAATATTTCCCAAAATATTAATGTTGATTTTGCCACAGTTATGGCTAGGTTAAGGCGAATTAGAGCAGGTATTAGTCATCATGATTCCGCCGCCAGATTTAAAAATTTAGGTGTTGATGTATTTTTAGGTGCGGGAAAATTTGCCAGTAATAATACTATAGATGTGGATGGTCAAATTCTCAAGTTTAAAAAAGCGGTAATTGCTACTGGTGCAAGAGCGGTAAAACCGGAAATTCGTGGTATTGAAGCAGCAGGTTTTTTAACAAATGAAAGTGTATTTTCTTTGATTCAAAAACCAGAAAAATTAGCGGTAATTGGTGGTGGTCCCATTGGTTGTGAATTAGCTCAAGCTTTCCGTCGTTTGGGTTGTGAAGTGACACTATTTCATAACAGTTCTCACATTCTCCCCAAGGAAGATAGAGAAGCGGGGGAAATTTTGCAACGGGTTTTAACTAATGAAGGTATCCGTTTAGTGCTGAATTCTCAGTTAGAAGAAGTGGTGACAGTGACGGAAGGAAAAAGACTGTATTTTTCTGTGAATGGACATCGAGATTCAGTGACTGTGAATGAAATTTTAGTCGGTGCGGGACGTGCGCCAAATGTGGAAGGTTTGAATTTAGAAGCGGTGGGTGTAGAGTATGATCAAAAGCATGGTGTGAAGGTGAATGATTATCTGCAAACCACTAACCCGAATATTTATGCTGCTGGTGATATCTGCATGAATTGGAAGTTTACCCATGCAGCGGATGCAGCCGCACGAATAGTAATTAAAAATACACTGTTTTCTCCCTTTGGTTTGGGACGTTCTCAGCTAAGTAGTTTAGTTATGCCGTGGGTGACATATACTGACCCAGAAATTGCCCATGTGGGGATGTATCCAGAAGAAGCGGAAAAATTAAGTATTGAAATCACGACAATTAAGATAGCTTTTAATAATGTAGACCGTGCGATCGCAGATAGTGAAGAAGCAGGATTTTTAAAGATTCACCACAAAAAAGGAACTGATGAAATTCTCGGTGCAACCATTGTTGCTAGTCATGCAGGAGAAATGATTTCCGAAATTACTACAGCCATTGTCAATAAAATTGGTTTGAGTAAACTTAGTAGTGTGATTCATCCTTACCCAACTCAAGCCGAAGCAATTAAAAAAGCGGCGGATGCTTATCGACGCACACTGCTAACACCAAGAACTAAAAAAATATTGGGATTTTTAACTAAGTTTTCTTGATAGGTTGACCTTTGATAAGATTCTCATAAATAATTAATTGAGAATTTCATCAGGCATAAGTTATTAAATTGTCAATTGTCAATTGTCAATTCAAAGTTCCGATGCCGTATCAGGAGCAATAATTTCTCCAGTACCCATTGTCAATATCATATCCTGGTCGGTAATCAATTCATTCAGTTCTTTCACTTTTAAATTCATCGTTTCACAAGCTTGGCGTAATTCTTGAGCAAATGTTGTAATATCGTCTCCATAGCCACATTGATAAGCAGCAATTTGAATTCCCTGTTTGGCATTTGCTCTAGCACAATCTACTAATTCTGTCCCATGTAATTTTGTTGGTGACACCATAGATATAGTTATTATTGATTTTACTATATTCCCTAAATACATTATCAATCATTGCAGCTTAAATCATCCCTCTAATGACAGAATATAGCTCCCTAACTTTTCCCAGAAGTCAGGTAGCTAGGGATGAGTGATTCAACAATGGACAATTAACAATGGAAAATTGACAATTACCTCTCCTTCCTTCCCTGGACGTGAAAAAAAAGAGAAGTTTTAAACCTGGAATCAAAAAATTGTCAATTATCAATTATCAATTGTCAATTATCAATTGATAAAAATCAGCCGTTGACTATTTCCCCACCATTAGGATGTAAAACTTGACCAGACATATAAGCAGAGTCATCAGAGGCTAAAAATACAAAACTTGGTGCTACTTCTTCTGGTTGTCCGGCTCTACCCATTGGTACTTGTGCGCCAAAACTTTCTACTTTTTCTTCTGGGAAAGTGGAGGGAATTAAAGGTGTCCAAATTGGTCCAGGTGCTACAGCATTAACGCGAATTCCCTTGGAGACTAAATTTTGTGATAGGGAACGAGTAAAGGCAACAATTGCACCTTTTGTAGAGGAATAATCTAATAGTTGGGAACTGCCTTTATAAGCCGTCACCGAAGTTGTATTGATAATTGCACTTCCTTCATGCAAATACTTCATCGCTGCTTTTGTGAGGAAAAACATTGAGAAAATATTAGTTTTAAAAGTGCGCTCTAACTGCTCTTGGGTAATCTCTTCAATGCTACTTTTAGGGTGTTGTTCAGCAGCATTATTAACAAGAATATCGAGCTTACCAAACTCATCTACTGTTTGTTCTACCGCTCGTTGACAAAACTTTTCATCAGTAATATCGCCAACAATAGATACAGCTTTGCGTCCTTGTTGTTCAACTAAATTTTTGGTTTCGTTGGCATCTTGATGTTCTTGTAAGTAAACTATGGCAACGTCTGCTCCTTCTTTAGCAAATGCAATAGCTACAGCACGGCCAATACCACTATCTCCGCCAGTAATTAAGGCGATTTTATCTTTTAATTTACCACTCCCCCGATGTTGTTCATCTTCTGCTTTGGGTTTTGGTTTCATTTCCGATTCTAAACCAGGAGATTCCTGTGTCTGGGGTGGTTGTAATGTTTTTTTCGCTGGCATAATAATTCACCTCAAAGTTGATTATTAAAATTACTAAAAATAAACCTTGGATCGAAATTTCAATCCAAGGTTTATTTTTGGTTTTACCTTCCATCAGTCCTTTTCAATTTCATACTTTTGTTTCTGGATATTTGCCAACCGCACCAATCTCTGGCAAATGTGCGCGGCTTACTCCTCACATCTACACAAGCTCTTAATCCAACCACTGAAAACAAGTACACAACTCTCTATTGATGAAAGATTTATTCTTATCATCTGCTCTCAATTTAACTATTATTTATTTGGTATTTATCGTTCTCTGGAAATAAAGAAACAATGTTTGTGGTCACTCTTAAGGGATATTAATTATTAATTTCCACATATAGATTTTGAATGATGTAGGACTTACGCAAGATGTGGCTAAAAACCTTATTATTACATAGCAGTAATTCATGAATTACCGCTACTTTTATTCTGTGTTGCGTAAGCCCTGTGATGAATAATCTCACCAATTCTATTGTAGTTAAGAACTTATAGCTGAGGAAACGGAACAGAGAAAAGTAGATAAATTTACAAAAAGATACATCAAAACTCACCATCTCCAGTCTTGCGTAGGATATACCTGAAATAGCACAGAATTGGGATCTATTCGGAGTATGGGTTATGGTGACAATGAATATTTCCGAGTTAGAGCAGATTGAGAAGTTTCGCAATTTACAATTAACTTTGCGCGATCGCTGGAAAACTAGTGAGTTATTTGACAACAGCGAAGCCGATATTTTAATTATTCCTTCTTTGAGCATCGATCAACGAGAACTGCAAAAAGTAGAAGGGTGTGAACATTATGAAGAAAGATTACTTTTTTCGTTAATTCGATTAAGAAATCCCCGCACCAGGTTAATTTATGTAACCTCAATGCCACTACATCCTAGTATCATTGATTATTACCTACAACTTCTACCCGGAATCCCATTTTCTCATGCTCGTCATCGCTTATTATTACTTTCTACCTATGATTCTTCCCTAAAACCCCTCAGCCAAAAAATTTTAGAACGTCCTCGGTTAATAGAAAGAATTCGTCAAGCTTTGCGACTAGATAAAGCTTTTATGGCTTGTTACAATTCCACATTTTGGGAAGCAGAATTATCACTAAAATTGGGTGTACCCTTATATGCTGCTGCACCAGATTTACAAATTTGGGGGACAAAAAGTGGTAGTCGGCAAATTTTTGCTCAAAGCGGTGTACCTCATCCAGATGGTAGCGAATTAGTTTGGAATTCCACAGATTTAGCCACAGTAGCGGCTGATTTATGGGAACGTCAACCAACATTACAAAGGATGGTTGTTAAACTGAATGAGGGAATTTCTGGAGAAGGAAATGCAATTTTGGATCTGCGTCCGTTGATGAATGTTGCACCAGGTCAAAATTCTCATGCTCAAAGAGTAGCAGCCATTAGCGATCGCTTCTCAAATATGCGCTTTCAAGCTACACAAGAAACCTGGGCTAATTTCTCCCAACGTATCCCAGAATTAGGTGCAATAGTAGAAGCTTATGTAGAAGGTGAAATCAAATTTTCTCCCAGTGTGCAAGGACGCATCACACCAAATGGAGAAGTAGAAATTCTTTCTACCCATGACCAAATTCTCGGAGGACCAGACGGACAAATTTATCTTGGCTGTCGCTTTCCTGCTGATGAAAGTTATCGAATACAATTACAACAATTAGGTTTACAAGTAGGTAGAAAACTAGCAGAAAAAGGTGCAATAGAAAGATTTGGTGTTGATTTTGTCGTTGTTGAGCAAAGTAATGGTCAATGGGATATTCAAGCCATTGAAATTAACCTCCGCAAAGGTGGTACAACTCACCCATTCATGACCTTGAAATTATTAACCAATGGACGCTATGATTTGTCCACAGGTTTATTTTACAGTCAGCAAGGAAAACCCAAATATTACGTCGCCACAGATAATTTACAAAAAGACCGCTATCGGGGATTATTACCCAATGATTTAATGGATATTATTGCCCATCACCGATTACATTTTGATACTGGAACTGAAACAGGGACAGTATTTCATCTCATGGGTTGTCTGTCTCAGTTTGGTAAATTGGGACTAACAAGTATTGGCAATTCTCCCCAACAAGCAGAAGATATTTATAACAAAGTCATCAAAGTTCTTGATCAAGAAACAAGTGGTGAACAGAATAATTATGACCTATTTGCAGATTATGCTTTTCCCATTGCTGGAGATGCTGCTGGTTATTAATTTAGGAGTCATATCATGTCCGCATAATCACTTGCGATATACAGCAGATTCCTTTGTGATGAGGTACAGTCTAATCTTCTTGGTTTTCGACTTCTGCCTTCTGTCTTGAAATAAAATCTACCTCATTATACCGGGAAGTGCTGTATGTCTTGGTTCATTAAGTCTGAGCAGTTGTGTAAGTCTATCTTGCCCTATATCTGCCCACTGTAATCGCAACTACATGGCTTGATTCATCAAGGGATGATATCATTTCTATATATGCACCTGATTTCCCATACACATCGTTTCGGCTGGGACTAGGCCCAAAAATAAAGCCAATAGGTATATCTTCATTCTTATCTGTTAAAATAATCAGCGTACCTGTACCAATTCCACTGGTTGTGCGGCGAGAATCATTAAAGTGGGCATTCATGCCTGAACAATCTAATACATCTACAGCATAAACATTATATTGATTCCAATTTATTTCTTGACTGTTTTTCCTTAAGTAATCTGGTACATTGTTTGGGGACAACTGTAATGGACTATCAAGAAGCACCATAAAATGCCCATTTGCGCCATAACCAATATATCCAAAAGATAATATATCTCCTGCTTTTGCCTGCCGAAAATCACCGTTAGGCACACCATAATAATTTAGCCCTTTCTCTTCAAAATATGTGCTATCGACATTGCCCGATACATAATACCAACCTGAATCTTCCTCATCTTCATTAATGGTTGGGAATAAAGGAAAGGCTATCGCAAATTCAAAAGCCGAGGCAACAACACCACGTTCAGCAAAGTGGATTTCATGCATTCGGTGTATGTTGTCAATGAGTTCAGAGTAGGCATCTTGTCCATTTAAACCAACTGCTGACAATACTCGACAACCATAACCTACGCAATCTACTTCACAAGTAAAGGTGAATTGAGATCGAGAGTAAGTGATATTAGGAAATGCTATAGGCCATGCAGACTCATGGAGTAAGCCGTATTCAAAATAATAGTCCTGACCTATATAATAATTGCGATCATTTCTTTTTGGTAGCCCTTCTGGATTCTCATACTTGTTAATAACTTGATACTTTTGATTGTTGATAACAATATAATTAGTTTCTGAATCTACGTTGATTACATTTCCTGTGTTTTGTTGTTGCACAGCCAGAAAAGGTTGAGCAATACCCTGTGCTGCGTCTAAAACTGATGTATATTTTTGTGTATTATATTGTTTGGGATTTGCAAAAAAATTGTATTTTGACTGAGTGAAAGTAGACATTATTTAGTAATCTCCATTTTATGTAGGTAAACTCAAACTTTGGATGGAAATAAATCCTCAAACCGAAACGCTGACGATATTCTTCAAGTATGCTTTTTCTGAGAAATGAAGAGTTGAGTTAAAATCAGGAATTTTCAACTTTAGTTAAATTCAGTAAAATTCAGTTCAACTCAGTAAAATTCAGTTTAATTCAGGTATCCCTATCGTGATGAACCTGAGTCAAACTGAGTAATATAGCAGTAGCCAATGTGGTTAGGACATGATGAATCTCCGAAACTGAGTAATAATAAGGATTTCACTCTTGTCTTTTGCCGCTTGCCTCTTGCCTTCAGCTATAACTCTTTCATCTCCAGAGAATAGTTTAAAATATGACTTGTATGCTCGTAATTTCTCTCATGAAAATCAGAATTTAGCAAATGACTTACTTAAAAAAACGAGCAATAATTACACCTAACTGTACACAAATAACTCCGAGAATGGCGCTACCAAGCCAATAACTAGTTGCAGTCAATAAATTACCATTACGCATTAAAGCCACAGATTCTAAACCGTAAGTAGAAAAAGTAGTATATGCACCTAAAAAACCCGTTGCAACCATTAACCGTAATTCGGGAGAAATAATTGCTACCTTCTCCACAGCCCAAGTAGTAAAAAATCCCATTGCTAAACAACCACTGAGATTGATGAAAAAAGTTCCATAGGGAAAACTGATACCAAATCTTTGGGCAAACCATAATGTTAAATAATAACGGCTTAAAGCACCAGCGATCGCACCTAGACTAATAGATAATGCTTGGCGCAGGTTAGGATCTTGCAGCATATTAGAGATTGAACCAGCATCAGCTGATTGTATTTTGGCAATTTAATCGGAAAACCGTACCATGATAATAGGTTTTCATCACTGTACCTGAAAGTTGAAGTCTATACAATAAAAACATAGCTAAACTAATGCTGTTATTTAGTAAAAATCAAACAAAATTATGCAGCATTAACAGGAGATATAAATATGGGAAATCAATTCAAAACTGCTGCTTTATTAGCAGCACTGAGTGGCTTATTAATTGCAATTAGTTATTGGGTAATTGGTGGTACTGGAGGTTTAATTATAGGCATAGTTTTAGCAGCAGTTACAAACTTATTTTCTTGGTATCAATCTGATAAAATTGCCTTGGCAGTTTATAACGCCCAACCTGTAAGCGAAGCCCAAGCACCGGGACTTTATCGCATTGTAGAAAAACTGTCTGCCCGTGCTAGTATTCCCATGCCTGGAGTTTACATTGTTCCTGGACAAACTGCTAATGCTTTCGCCACAGGAAGAGATCCAGAACACGCTGCTGTTGCCGTTACTGAAGGCATTTTAAATATCTTACCAGAGGACGAATTGGAAGGGGTAATCGCTCACGAACTCACCCATATTATTAATCGTGATACCTTAACCCAAGCCGTTGCTGCTACTGTCGCAGGTGCGATTTCTTTCCTCGCACAAATGTTAAGTTATAGTATGTGGTTTGGTGGCGGTTCAAGAGATAATGAAAGAGGTGGTAATCCTTTGGGAGTGCTGGTGACAGTTATGCTTGCACCCATAGCCGCAACAATTATTCAGTTAGCAATTTCCCGCACTAGAGAATTTTCTGCTGATGCTGGTGCAGCCAAATTAACAGGTAATCCCCGCGCTTTAGCTAGGGCTTTGCAACGGTTAGAATCTACTGCTAGACAAATGCCTTTAAATGCTAATCCAGCTTTTGAACCATTATTAATTATTCATCCCATTTCTGGACAATTTTTAGGTAATTTATTCTCCAGTCATCCTGCAACTGAAATGCGTGTGGAAGCATTACTAAAGCTAGAAAGAGAGTTCGCAAGTAGTTATTAATTTGTACAATAGATCCCCCTAAATCCCCCTTAAAAAGGGGGACTTTTAATAATTTCTCCCCCTTTCTAAGGAGGACTTTGAATAATTTGAATAATTTCTCCCCCTTTTCTAAGGGGGGCAGGGGGGGATCTAAACATTTATATATTTAACTAAAAATCGGCTGTAAATCTAAAATAAAACCTGGCAATACATCCTCTCCAGATAAACTTGTAGGAGATTGTAAAACCTCTACTTCTTGATTTTGGCGATAAATTTCTACTTGTTTATCTTTAGGATTAATCAACCAACCTAAACGCAAACCATTATTAATATACTCACGCATTTTTGCTTGCGTATCTTCTAAATCATCACTTTCGGAAACTAACTCAATTACAAAATCAGGACATAAAGGCAGAAACTTTTTTCTTTGTTCCGGTGTGAGTGCATTCCATCTTTCTATTTTTATCCAAGACACATCAGGGGAACGAGTACCACCAAGAGGTAATTTAAACCCGGTGGAAGAATCAAAAGCCTTTCCTAAATTGTTTTTGCGATTCCAAAACCAAACTTGTCCACTTAATTCTAAGTTTCTCTCCCCCGTTTCTCCCCCCGTTGGTGACATAACAATTAATTCCCCTTCATCTGATAATTCCAAACGCAAATCTTTATTAGCATCAACTATTTCCACAAATTCATCATCTGTGAATTTTAATGATTTTGGTATTTGTAAAGTTACAGAAGTCATGATTCATACCTCGTGACTATAAAATTATATTTTGATCCCCCCTAACCCAATACTTTTCGGTTAAGCTCAAAACCACGAAATCACGTAGGTTGGGTTGAGGAACGAAACCCAACATTGACAAGGGTTTATTGGGTTTCACTTTATTCAACCCAACCTACAAAAATCCTTAACCGAACAGTATTGCCCCCTAACCCCCCTTAAAAAGGGGAAAAACCTCGTTCCCAGTCTCTGACTGGGAATGCTTTCTAGGAGGTTCTACCTCCCATCATATCGACATTTTTAACCTAAACCCAAAAATCCAGAAATTTTGGTTACAAGGTCAAGTAAACTTACCGCAGTTGGTATGTTTTGGAAAACTCGGTTTAACATCCTCACTGCCTTATTTGCCTTTTTCGGCATTTCTTCATCTTGAGGATTTTGAGCCAATTTTGCTAAAGTATTGACTTCTTCTAAAGCATCATCTTTATCTTCTTTACTTAAATTTTCATCAGCCTCAATAGCTGTTTGCAGTTGTGTCAATAATTCCTTAATTCCCGGTTTATCTGGTTCGGGTGCAGATGGTAATTCATTAATAGTGGTTGTGAGTGTACCACTAATGTCGCCTAAACTTAAAGCTTGTCCACTGGGTATAAAATCTCTACCGACATTACCAAATGTAATTTTACGACTGGAATCATTACTGTTATTCATCTGCTTAATTTCCTGTATGATTTTGTTTTCAACACTAATCTGTTTATCTGCTAATAACTCAGTTATATTTCTCAAAGTTGAGTATTGTTGTTTATTATCCTCAATTCGCTTATTTTTTTCTTCTAAAAGTTCATCCTTTGCTTGTAAAAGTGTTTTATATTTTTCTTCAACTGCTGCTAATGCTAATTGATAATTTTGAGTAAAATCGCTGTGAATCTTTTCTTTATCAGCATTATCAGGAACAGCAACTTTAATGACAACTACACCATCACCTTTATTTTCGATACTCTGGATAGCTAATTCTGTATCTCCATTTTCAACTTGCACTTTTTTGAAAGCATTAACAAAAGCTTTCCAGTCAATACCGTTTTGGAAAATTAAATCCACTGTATTTAAAACCTCCTCAAATAATTTCGTAAATTCTCCTGGCTGAAATTCCCCACTGCTAGGACGGCGTTCACGGTCATCATATGTTCCTGGTTTGGGATATTCTAGAAGATATACAACGCGACAATCTACATTATCTAACTTGGTGGTACTTTCAATATTCCAAGCTTCCACACAAGCACCTGTCATCTTAGCATTGGTGAAATTAGTACCCACAGCTTGAGCAAGAGTCAAATTTGCACCTTCTAAAATAGCACCTTGAAAAGTAGCTTCACTAATATCAGCATCTTTTAAATTAGCTTTTTCCAAATCTGCATCTATCAGGTTAGCACCTCTGAGGTTAGCACCAACGTAGGATTGATTCCTACCGTTACAGCTAACAAGTAAATTGAGAATATTTCGTTTAGCCAAAATTGAATCGCCAAGTCTGGCAAGGTAAAGTTTTTTGGTTTCATAAAAGCGCGTGCGTGTGAGATTTGCTTGTTGGAAATTTGTGTTTTTGAGGATCGCACCAGTAAAGTCAGCATCAGTTAAATCAGCATGAAAGAAATTTGTACCACCTGTTTTTGCAAAGGTAATTGCAAATGAGCGAACCCAAGCATCTTTTTCGTTTTCTTCTAAACTACGCCAGCCAATATAAGCACTAAATAATGTGAAAACTACGGATACAGCAAAGGCTTTGGGTACATACCCTAGTAAGGCAACGGTAACTGCTCCTGGTAAGGCAATTGTAACAGCAACGGCTATGGCAAAGGCGACAGATCCAGCAACCGATCGGGCGTAAGCAACGGCGATGGCAGTTGCGGCTGCGACGACAAAAGCAACACCGAAGACTCCGACTCCAGCTACTGCTATGGCGATAACGACTGTTCCGCCAACAGATCCGAGTCCAGACAAAGCTCCAGAGCCTAAACCTGCTGTTAAACCCTCACGAAAAGTAAGAATACAAAAGATTATAAGAAAGATTAGAGAAGCTATTGCTGCAATGAAATTTTGAGTATTGCTGGGATCAAGAATGAATGTTAACCCTAAACCTATCAAAAGTGAGAAAAAACCTGATATTGTTGACAGTAGCCATGAGGCTATCAGTAAACCAATTACCCAATGTCGCTGTAGTCCAGCCTTAGCACGAGTAAAATCAGCACCTTTAAGGTTAGCATTAGTAAAATCTGCTCCTCTAATGTCAGCTTTGCTAAAATTAGCTCCTTCTAGGTTTTGACCTTTAAAAGAGCGCCCTCGGAGATTTTGACCAGAATAGTCAGGCGGCATAATCGCGTCAGCAAGAGTTATCTATTACATAATATACATATTTACTGGTTTTAATTCCGATTTTTGACCTAATCTGCCTAAAATCACCTTTTTTCTCTTTCCCATACTCTGTAGGCTACTAACCGCTGACTGCTGCGTATAAGTTCTAAAATAGAAAAGCAACGCAATCATTCATAACATTCATCAAAATCAATGGGAATATTCGGATTCGGTAAAAAACTGGCTATGATTTCCCCTGAACAAGCCTTACCAGGACGCACAGAAAAAATGCCAGTCCCCGCAGCACATTACGTTAATGGTAATCCTCTCAAACCGCCATTTCCTGAAGGGATGGAAACTGCAATGTTTGGTTTAGGCTGTTTTTGGGGCGCAGAACGTAAATTCTGGCAACAACAAGGAGTTTACACCACTGCGGTTGGTTATGCTGCTGGTTACACACCCAACCCCACCTACAGAGAAGTATGCACTGGTTTAACTGGTCATAATGAAGTAGTGTTCGTGGTTTTTGACCCCAAAGTCATTAGTTATTCCCAACTGCTAAAGGTTTTCTGGGAAAGTCATGACCCCACCCAAGGGATGCGTCAAGGTAATGACACAGGTACACAATACCGTTCAGGAATTTACGTTTATTCCCAAACTCAAAAACAACAAGCAGAAGCATCACGGGACGCTTATCAGCCAGCCCTTAGTAACGCAGGTTATGGCAAAATTACCACAGAAATTTTAGATGCGCCTGAATTCTACTACGCTGAAGACTACCATCAACAATATTTAGCTAAAAATCCTGGTGGATATTGTGGCTTAGGTGGTACTAACGTCGCTTGTCCTGTGGGAGTTTCAGTTAACAGCTAATATTTGTCAGCTATCAGTTTTCAGTGGAAGAAGGTAAAAGGTAAAAATTCATTCTCCTTTGCACCTCTGCTCATTTTTAATAAAAAAGTGTAGGTTCAGATATTCATTCTGTTTCCTACACGCATTCTTTTAAGCAGGTGAACGGAAAAAAAACCGAAATATGTAACGAACCTCTTCTCTGTTCCCCCGTTCCCTGTTAAGACTTCCCTTGTCATAACGAAAATTTTTAACGCCCACTTACTTAAACTATTTTTTTATTAAAAAACGCTCATAATCGTGATGATACCTGCACAGGTCAAAACGATTAAAACACCCATAACTATAGATTGACCCAAGCTATTCGGTAATTGTGTATTATTCATTTCTGATCAAATCCTTGTTTGTTAAACTTAGGTTAAGAATAACAGGATTTGTATAAAAAAATATATAAAACATCAGGAAAAACTAGTAAAAATTAAAATTGCTTAAAATAAGTTAACATAATCTAATATTTATGCTCAGGGCTAGTAACTGAATCAAGAATCATCTAACTGCCTAATATCATGTCCAGCGCATTAGAGATACTAACTGTGTTTATCTTCCCTATTAAGCACCTGAGCAAAATTAATTGCACATTTTTTGGTAACACAGAAAGTTCTGTATTCCTTGCTTGTTCCCTGTTCCCTTGTAGTGATACCCGTACCACTGTTGAGGGGTGAAGTAGGAAAGAAAAACCTTCACATCAACCAAATTGACTCTTCAACATTTCCACCTATTTAGTATTGATTTCCGTAAAAGCAATATAATTACCCTATTATCGAGAGGAATAGGTGCATTAATAAGGTACTATAAAACTTAATCAAGGTAAAAATGTTTTTCTAGAGAATCATCATGACAGTTGCTACAGCTTTTGACTTAGACCGCTTAAATCGACAGTTTGAAACCGCTACTCCCAAAGAAATTTTAGCTTGGTCTATCGAGAACATACCCACAGGACTGGTACAAACTAGCGCCTTTAACGTTGATGACTTGATTATTACTCACATTCTCTATACTGAACTCAAGCATCCAGTTCCTGTAATCTTTCTCGACACTCTATATCACTTCCCCCAAACTCTAGAATTAGTTGCTAAAGCTAAACAAATCTATAATCTAGATTTAAAAACTTACAAAACCCCAGATATAGAAACCCGCGAAGCCTTTGCTGCTAAATATGGTGAAGCATTGTGGGATAAAGATATTACTCAGTTCCACCACATTACCAAAATTGAACCACTGTTACGCGGGTTAAAGGAATTAAATACCGTGGCTTGGATTACTGGTCGTCGTCGTGACCAAGCTGTTACCCGTGCAGATATGCCCATATTTGAATTAGATAATCTGGGAAGATTAAAAGTAAATCCCCTTGCAGCTTGGACACGCAAAGACAGTTGGGCTTATGTAGCTGAACATGGAGTAATTTACAATCCTCTCCATGATCAAGGTTATCCTAGCATTGGTGACGAACCCATTACCACCAAAGTAGCTGATGGTGAAGACGAACGCGCTGGACGTTGGAGAGGAACTGCTAAAACTGAGTGTGGGATTCACATTTAGTTAGTTGTCAGAGTAGGGTGTGTTAGCGACAGCGTAACGCACCTTAATTTGTGTATTTTGTCAGAATCAGGATGTCCAGGACACCCTTCGGGAATTCAAAAGTCAAAAGTCAAAAGTCAAAAATTGAATATCCGCGTTTATCTGCGTTCAGTTATTTTTGATGTTTTTTTAACGTTCGCGTAGCGTGCCGTAAGGCATACCACTCCAAACACAGAGGAACCAGAGAGAAATTTTCAGTTATCAAAATGATGTACTGTCTTGTAATTTGTCAGAATCAGGATGTCCAGGATTTGAGGATTTACAGGATGTGATTGGATGATTGTTTGTTGGGAAGTTGGTATTTTCAGAATGTTGTTGAATGATGGGATTATCAACTATCTAAAAATTACCATCCTGTACATCCTTTAATCCTGGTTATCCTGATTCAGACAAAAAAATTCTGACTTTTGACTTCCCGAAGGGTATCCTGATTCAAATTTAATAATTTTCTATAATCTTTAAATATTATAGTTTACAAGTCTCGACTCGAGAGCAGATAAAACGCAGATAAATATTAAAACATCTTCTCTCTGTGTCCTTCGTGTCTTCGTGGTTCGTTCAACAAGCATCAAACTCACCAATATGATTAAAATCTTACATCTTTCCGATATCCATATAGGAAGCGGTTTCTCCCACGGACGCATTAACCCCGCCACTGGGTTAAATACACGATTAGAGGATTTTGTCAATACCCTATCTTTATGTATTGACCGAGCGTTAACTGAACCTGTGGATATGGTGATATTTGGTGGTGATGCTTTTCCTGATGCTACTCCACCGCCTTATGTGCAGGAAGCTTTTGCTAGTCAATTTCGCCGTCTGGTCGATGCAGATATTCCCACTGTGCTGTTGGTGGGTAATCATGATTTACATTCCCAAGGTGTGGGCGGTGCAAGTTTAAATATTTACCGCACTCTCGGCGTTCCCGGTTTTGTGGTTGGTGATACGCTGACAACGCACCATATTCAAACCCGGAACGGTAAGGTACAAGTAGTTACTCTCCCTTGGTTAACTCGTTCTACTTTGATGACTCGCAAAGAAACTGCGGGTTTGTCGATGGCGGAAGTCAATCAACTGTTAACGGAACGGTTACAAGTGGTCTTAGAAGGAGAAATTCGCCGACTTGACCCAGATGTACCTACAGTGCTGTTGGCACATTTGATGGCTGATAATGCGATGTTGGGTGCAGAACGTTTGTTAGCGGTGGGTAAGGGTTTTACTTTACCTTTGTCTTTGCTGACGCGCCCTTGTTTTGATTATGTGGCTTTGGGTCATGTTCACTGTCACCAAAATTTAAATAAATCTAATGACCCACCTGTGATTTATCCCGGTAGTATTGAACGGGTAGATTTCAGCGAGGAAAAGGAAGATAAGGGTTATGTAATGGTGGAATTGGAAAAAGGTAACGTCGAGTGGGAATTTTGCCCGTTACCTGTTCGCACATTTCGCACGATTGAAGTAGATTTATCTAAGAGTGATGATCCACAAGGGGTATTATTGAAAGCGATCGCAAAATATGATCTTCAAGATACTGTAGTGCGGCTAATTTACAAACTGCGATCAGAACAATTGGATTTAATTGATAATTCTTCTATTCATCAAGCTTTAAGTGCAGCCCATACATATACAATTCAACCAGAATTAGTTAGTCAGTTGGCTAAACCCCGAATTCCTGAATTAAACGCTAGTAGCAGTATTGACCCGATGGAAGCTTTAAGAACTTATTTAAATAATCGGGAGGATTTAAAAGATATTGCTACTTCTATGTTAGAAGCAGCTGAAAATTTATTAGCAGATGATGGAGAAATTTGGTTAGAGTCTGTTGTTGAAACTATCTAGATATTTGATAAAATTAACAAAAATTCCTCATTAAACGCAGATTAACGCAGATGAACGCGGATAATTCCTTAGAGGGATTAATGGGAATTTAAAGTTTAGTGTTTAAACAATCTGCCAAAATTGTTATATTTCATAGACTCAGTTTTGAGTTAATCTTCAACTGAGTAGGAATATAAAATACTTGTCAGGTGGACTTTTTATGTCCTTATACCCTCAATTTAAGCAATTTTTCCTTGGTAAGTCTTTACCAACTAGCGCCCATAGTGAAGAGAGATTGAGTAATGCGGCGGCTTTGGCGGTTCTTTCTTCTGATGCTCTCTCTTCCGTTGCCTATGCGACTGAGGAGATTTTACTGGTTTTAGTAGCAGCAGGAAGTGGGGCGCTAGGTTTGTCTCTCCCAATCGCTATAGCAATTATCGCACTTCTGGCAATAGTTGTACTTTCCTATCGCCAAACTATTCGGGCTTATCCTCAAGGTGGCGGTTCTTACATTGTTGCTAGAGAAAATCTGGGACTGTATCCAGGTCTAGTGGCTGGCGGTTCGTTAATGATTGACTATATTTTGACTGTAACTGTCAGTATATCTGCGGGGACAGCCGCTTTGACATCAGCAGTTCCAGCACTGCAATCTCACACAGTGCTTTTGTGTTTGATTTTCATTTTTTTGTTAATGTTTGCAAATCTCAGAGGTGTGAAGGAATCAGGCCAGATATTCATGATTCCTACTTATGCCTTTATTGCTAGTATTTTCCTGCTGATTGGCATCGGGTTGTTTAAATATAGCACTGGACAGGTGATTACAGAATATCCTTCCCTTCCTGTGACTGAAGGATTGAGTTTGTTTTTTGTTTTACGAGCTTTTTCTGCTGGATGTACTGCACTGACGGGAGTAGAAGCCATATCTGATGGGGTGTTAGCTTTTAAACCTCCAGAATGGCAAAATGCTCGCCTGACTTTGTTGTATATGGGGGGGATTTTGGGGTTAATGTTTGTGGGTATCAGCTACCTGGCAAACATTTATCATATTGTTCCTGAAGAGGGACAAACGGTGGTTTCTCTGTTGGGAAGACAAATTTTAGGGACTGGTCTATTTTACTATTTTGTGCAAATTGTAACTTTGTTAGTTTTGCTGTTAGCAGCTAATACCAGCTATGCAGATTTCCCCAGGCTGTGTTATTTTTTGGCACGAGATGGATTTTTACCACGCCAGTTGGCATTATTGGGCGATCGCTTGGTCTATTCTAATGGTATTGTCCTTCTTAGCGTCTGCGCTGGGATTTTAGTAATTATATTTAAAGGACAGGTTAACGCCGTTATCCCTCTTTATGCAGTGGGTGTGTTTACTTCCTTTACTCTCTCCCAAGCGGGGATGGTACGCCATTGGTTTAAAGAACATACTGGCAGTTGGCGTGCAAGTGCGCTGATGAATGGTTTGGGTGCGATCGCAACTTTTATAGTTTTATTAGTGATTATTTCTACTAAGTTCCTTTTGGGTGCTTGGTTAGTGGTAGTAGCAATTCCTTTGGTAGTGAGTCTTTTTGCCGCTATTCATCGCCACTATCAATATGTAGCTCAACGTCTCAGTATTCAAGATATAGCTCCCCGTAGTTATATCCCTAGACCACAACCGGAAGTTGTCACCCATCCTGCTATCGTTGTAGTCGGACAACTGAACCGAGGAACAGTAGAAGCTTTAGACTATGCACGTACAATAGCTGATGAAATTGTCGCTGTTCACGTAGATATGGGTGGGACAGATAGAACCAAATTACAAGAAAAATGGCGCAATTTAGAGTCAGATATTTCTTTACACATTATTGACTCTCCTTATCGTTCTGTAATTGAACCCATTGTTAATTTTGTTAGTCAATTTGAAGAGCGTTATCCAGATGTTTTCACAACTATCATTATTCCTGCCTTTGTCACACGCAATTGGTGGGATGGTATTCTACACAACCAAACGACTTTATTTTTAAAGAATGCTTTACGAGCTAAGAAAAGTCGAGTTATAACAACTGTCAGATATTATTTGTAACGTTAGGTCAGTAGGAATAGGGAATAGGGAACAGGGAACAGGGAATAAGTCAAGAATTTTCTCCCAAGCTCTCAAGCTCCCATGCTCCCATGCTCCCACGCTCCCATGCTCCTCTCCTTCCCTAATAATGAGTCTTTAACAGAACACGATATCAGGAGTGTATGATGTCTAAGTTAATACCAGCCACTTTGATTGCTACAGCTTTATTATTAACACCAACTAATAATTCTCATGTCACCTTAGCTGGAACTTGTGCTTCTCATTGTGGTCCGCGTCCACTTCAGTTTACACCTGGTCAATATATCCGTGTAAAAGTGGTGAATCGGACACCTAGAGTATTGAAATTAGAGCAATTACCAGAAATGCGAAGAATTACTCTCAATCCAGGACAGGAATATAGTGTAGATAAGGAAAGTGCCACAGAACCAAATTTTTCTCTCTTGTTTTGGGATGATACGGGTAGGTCTTTGCAAGCCAATGTTTCTAAACCGAATTTTGGTACTCTGCGCTTAGAACTGCGTCCTAGTAATAAGTTTCCAGGCGATCGCTCTCTTTATATACTTAATGATGGTAAAGTTAATGTTTTTTAAGCAAAATAGGTCAGGAATGACCAGATCCTCGATTTATCTGAGAAATCAGGGATCTGATTCTCAATTATAAAAATTTCACTAAAAAAACTTAGACAAAATATACAGTCATGATACATTCCACGATGTAATTTCGCACACACTCATCTTTATGAGATTTATCATAGCATTTTTGCTATCTTTCTTACTTCTTAGTCAACAACCCACCTATGCTGACAGTTGTCCAGCTAAAGGTTGTGCTGAAAAATACTTACTATCACTGTCTTGGCAGTCTGCTTTCTGTGAAACTCACCCCAACAAAGCAGAATGTACTGCACAAACAGAAAATAGATATGATGCTAGTAACTTTACCTTGCACGGGTTATGGCCTGATAAACTTTCTTATTGCGGTGTTCCTAGCGAAGATATCAAAAGCGATGAAACAGGAAATTGGAAAGCTTTACCTGTAGTAGCGGTTGATGTAGAAACAGGCAGTGAATTAGCGGAAGTTATGCCCGGAGTAGTATCTAATCTGGAACGTCACGAATGGGTTAAACATGGAACTTGTGACGGACGAGATGCAGATGCTTATTATGATATTGCTGTTGACCTACTCAAAGAAGTTAATGCTTCTGATGTGAGAGATTTATTTGCTCAAAATATCGGTGAAACAATTACTTTATCTGAGGTAAAAACAGCATTTGAAAGAACCTTTGGACAGGGAACTGCTGCCAGTTTAAATCTCAAATGTAGCAGTGAAAATAACCTAGCAACTGAAATTCGCATTAAAATTAAGCGTCCTCTTCCTGGACAAAAATTAGCAGATGTGTTAATTCCCAGTGGTGGAAAGTCTTGCGATAAGGTAGTAGTGGATGCGGTTGGTGTAGGGTTTAGTGAATCGTAGAACAATTATTCTCAATACAAAAATCCCCAATTTGTTGAAGAAATCGGGGATCTGAATCTTTTATTTAAGGCTTTGCTGTGGGTAAATTATCAGGATCTATACCCTGAGATTTTAAATAAGCTATTAGCCTTTCTTTCTCCTGTCTTTCTTGTTCAGCCCGTTGACGTTCCTGTGAAATCAATTCTACAGACCAAGGTAACAAATTACCTGCTTCATCCCACCACCTCAACCAATACCCGCTTCTGGTTTCTTTTTCTCCTCTCCAAGTTCCCAAAAATAATCCCATTGCATCAATCCAATGTAGACCATTTTCGTCTGGTTGTTTTAAAGAATAATGCCCATTTTCTAATTGATAAAATTCTAATAAACCGCCATCTGGATCAAAAATTACATAAATGGGGACTTGCAAAATTTGCTCGTAAAAAAACCATTTTCCTGGTGGATATGTGCGCTTAACGGAATATTCTCCACCTTCCGTATCAGATAAAAATTCTATCACTATAGCCGGAACATCCCCTTCTAAATTGGGTGTGTAACTTTTACGTTCTGGTAAAATATCTTTTACTGAAGGAACAAACAGCCAATCGGGTGCTTTAGCGATAAATTGACCGTCTAATGTGGCACATAAACCGAACTTAGAAGCTATTAACATCTGCGGTTGAATGAAACCCGCAATTTCTAAACTTTCTCGCAATGCACCAGCCAAAATCGGCTGTCCGGTATTTTCCACTGGTTCATCCTCTAACTGAAAATCATCGGGTAAGGCTTCCCAAGTAATTACCAGTTCAGTGGGAGATTTTTTTTCACTGATTTGGGTTGCCATAAACACTACCTCTTGTTGATGTGTTTTTATTTTATAGTAGGTGACAGGTGACAGGTGACAGGTGACAGGTGACAGGTGACAGGTGACAGGTGACAGGTGACAGGTGACAGGTGAGAAGAATTTATAACTAATTACTCATTATCAAAGACCAATGACCAATGACCAACCTATTAAACGCTTACCTAATCAACGCTGGCAGATTGCCCCAGCAAATACTGAATTAGCTCAAAAACTAGCAAATTTAACAAATTTTTCGCCCATTATCGGCCGATTGTTGATTAATCGGGGTCTGGAAACACCAGAAGCAGCACAAAAATTTATAAATCCTGAAACTTTAAATTTACCTTCTCCTTTAGAAGATTTTCCAGATTTAGCGGTCAGTGTAGAATTATTAGAAAATGCGATCGCTCATCAAGAAAAAATTGCTATTTGTGGTGATTATGATGCAGATGGGATGACTAGCACTGCTTTATTATTACGCAGTCTCCGCGCTTTGGGTGCGGATGTGGATTACGCTATCCCCAGTCGGATGCACGAAGGTTATGGAATTAATAACCGCATTGTCGAGGAATTCAAAAGTGAAGGTGTAGGTTTAATTCTGACTGTAGATAATGGTATTTCTGCTTTTGAACCTATCGCTAGAGCTAGAGAACTCGGTTTAAAAGTAATTATCACTGACCATCATGATATTCCTCAAAAATTACCACCAGCTAATGCAATTCTCAACCCGAAGTTAATAGCTGAATCTTCACCTTATCGGGGTGTAGCTGGTGTGGGAGTAGCTTATATTTTAGCAGTATCTTTAGCTCAACAATTAGGCGAACTTAAAGGTTTAGTTCAGCCAATGTTGGCTTTATTTACATTAGGAACTATCGCTGATTTAGCTTCTTTAACTGGTGTAAATCGTCGTTGGGTAAAACGTGGTTTAAAGTTATTACCTAAATCTACTTTACCAGGAGTCCAAGCTTTAATTCAAGTTTCAGGAGTCCAACCAAGTGAAGGGGAAACTGAAAGTAATCCAAAATCCAAAATCCAAAATCCAAAATCGTTAAAACCGGAAGATATTGGTTTTCGTTTAGGCCCAAGAATTAATGCCATTGGCAGAATTGGCAACCCGCAAACGGTGATAGAATTGCTGACTACTGATGATATGGGAATTGCTCTGGAAAGAGCGATGCAATGTGAACAAACTAACACTGAACGTCAGCAAATGTGCGAACAAATTGAACAGGAAGCGATCGCACTGGTTGAAGATTTATATGTCAAATATTTATACCAAGACAGGGTATTAGTTGTTGTTAAAGAAAATTGGCATCATGGTGTAATTGGTATTGTTGCTTCTCGCTTGGTGGAACGTTACGGTGTGCCTGTTTTTATTGGCACTTATGAAAATGAAAGTTTGATTCGCGGTTCTGCGAGGGGAATACCTGAGTTTCATGTTTTTGAAGCTTTAGAATCTGCTCATGACTTACTCGGTAAATACGGTGGACATAAAGCCGCTGGAGGTTTTTCTTTACCAGCAGATAATTTACTGGCTTTGCGATCGCGTTTATCGGAGTTTGCAAATCAGTGTTTACAACCTCAGCACCTTAAACCTCTGCTAAAAATAGATGCTCAAGCAAATCTTAATCAAATCAATCAAGAGTTATATCAACAATTAAATGTTCTCCATCCTTGCGGTATCGACAACCCTGATCCAGTATTTTGGACAGCTAATGCACAAGTGATTGAACAGAAAATAGCTGGTAAAGGTCACATTAAATTAACTTTAGCCCAAACCATAGATAATAAAAGATATGAAATTAAAGCTATAGCTTGGCGTTGGCGTGATTATTTCCCCTTACCATCACGAATTGATATTGCTTACAAACTCCGGGAAAATAACTTTAATGGTAATACTTCCATTGAACTGGAGTTAATTGGTGTGAGATTTCCTCAACAGGTAGAAAGATTATTTATTACTCCAACTATTCCTAAACTTACCAAATTTGAATACAAAGAGCGTGAATATACCTGTGGCATTTATCACAATGGTGTAGGTTCAGAATTAAGAATTAAAAATCGTGAAGGTAAAGTTTTAGTCATGCAGCCAGAGAATAAAGCAGGTCTGTTAGGTATAAGTCGTGAAGATGCTAAACAGGTTGATTTGTCTTTACCTCAATATGATGGCATTATTCAAGCTGCGATTCAGGCTTTATTAGTGGCAATAAAATAGGTTCTTCGGTACTTACTATGCTAAATAATTTTGTCAAAACCTAAAATCCTTATACCGTAAGGATTTTACGTTAATTCATCGGTGAATTTGATATAAATTTGGCATCAAAAACAATGAAACCCTTTATTTATATGGGTTATGGGGTAAATAAACTCATATTTGGCATAACAGGTACGGAAGAACCAAATAATTATGCTTTATTGTCAAGATGAAACAGCAGGATTTGAATATTTTTTTAAATTATTGGATGAGTTTAAACAGAGAAATCTAGACAAAGATGGAGTCAAGGAACAAGAGGAAGAAAGATTAAAAACTGTCACGTATGGGTAATTGGTAATTGATAATTGGTCAAAACTGTTACCCATTACCCATTACCCATTACTCACTTCCCAATTTACAGGTTGCCGTTGCGAAATGCGAGGACAAATATTACTGCTGGTCCTGCAAGTACAATCAATGCTACACAGGTTAATTGAAACACAACTTCCCAATTAATATTGGCTAAAGCTTCCATTTTTCCTCCAAAAGGTTTTAAAAAATTAAATAACTCAAGTGCAAAGCCCGCAATAGATCATATCTGGATAGGGGCAAGGAGTTTTAAGTTACTTAACAAAATTATAGGAAAATACATAAAAATGTAAACAGGGAAGAGAGGAGAATAATAAATTACCTTTTGCCTGTTTCCTGTTCCCTGTTCCTTGTTCCCTGTCACCTATTCCTAGAGGTATATTATGTCTACTTGGCAATGTGTAAAGCAATGTGGAGCGTGCTGTCATCTGGATCCTGCTGATCGTCCTGACTTAGAAGAGTATCTTTCACCAGAGGAAATGGGACTTTACCTAAGTATGGTAGGTGAAGACGGATGGTGTGTGAATTTTGACCATGAAACGCGAGAATGTACGATTTATGCTGATCGTCCGCGTTTCTGTCGGGTGGAAGCAGAGACTTTTCAGGATATGTATGGGATCGAACCAGAGGAACTAAACGATTTTGCCATAGACTGCTGTCGTCAGCAAATAGACTGTGTTTATGGCGATCGCAGTTTGGAAATGATCCGGTTTGATCAAGCTGTCGGTTTTTGATTTAATTCATATAGGTATTCTCTCATTGTGTTTTTGAGCGCAGTAATTAATGAGAGATTCACCTTCATGTACCTAAATTTTGTTACTGCTTACAGAGTTTCTATGATATCCCATATATCTAACAATAATTTCAAGCTAGATAAATGATTCATTGATTCACATCGCTTTTTTAACGCATCTAGATACTTTTTATCCTCTACAACCTTTGGATTCTTCTTACTGTAAGACAAACCAAATTGTTTGAGATATTCTTTGAGATAACGTTCATGAAATTTCGCTTTTGTCCTAAAAATATGTCCAGGTGGAAAGGAGGACATTTCTTCAGGATCATTTACCACAATATCGTAATATGCCTGAAAATCAGATAAAACTGTAGAACTTCCAATTGAACTATATTCATTAGGAATTTCTGCATTACCCAATGCCCATGTTTCAATACAGCAATGCTGAATTATTATATGAATCTCTGTTTTTGAGCTATCTATATTGTAGCCTGACTTTAGAACATCAAGTTTAGATTTAACTTCATTAAAACGATCAATATAAGAATTTTCTTCAGAATCAATACATATAAAGAAATGATTGACATTACCGAATTTTTCTATATCAATTAGACAGGCTTCCAGTCGAGAAACTTCTGAATTTTTATTCTGTCTACTAACCATATTCGGATAGCCATTACCTGCAATAATTCGATAAGTATTGATTGTCATCTCTTCAGGAGTAAGCACAAAAGTCAAACTGGGGAATCGATGTTTTAAGCATGCCCTATCTACCCGTGGTTCAGTCTCTCCACCCTCAACTAAAAAGAAAAGATTCACTCAGAAATTTCCTCCCACTCAAGTAAATTCATTAATTGAGTAAATTTATCTAAGCTAGAAGCTGTATCAAGTGCTGGAATGTTAGAAGCTTTTCTAACTCTGACTTCATTTCCATATTTACTAACTATTTGCCAAGTTTTCCAAGGAATGTTATTGATAATATATGGATGATGACTAGTAAGTATAAACTGTATATTTGGGGATTTATCAAGAATAAAATCTGTTAGTTCAGCCATACAGTTAATTCCTAGACTGTTCTCAAATTCATCAATTAAAATTACTGACTCTTCAGGAGCATTAGTTATTTCAAATAGACAAATTAAAGTACGAAACATCCCCGATGAAATTCGCTGTTGAGGAATCCATTCTTCCAAACCATTCTCTTGAATTTCAAAGAATAACAGAAAATCACCATCTGAGTCTCTCTCGCTACTAACTCTCACATCTTTCACTTCCGGAAAAACATCAATGTAACGCTCTTTAATTTCATTAAAAATATCAGGAAAAAATTTCTGCAAACAAAAAGCCTTTATAACTGGTGGAGTACCAGCAAAATACTCTTGAAAGTTGGAAATACTTATTTCATGGGACAACTCTATTCTATTAGGATCATGGTTACGATTATTAAACATTAATTCTTGAGGAATTTCAAAGTTGAATATAAATCTATTAAATGCTTCACCCACTGGAATAATCAAATCTTCTTCTGAAAGAAGAGTAATTGCACTTTCAGTTTTTTTTAACTTAGGCAATTTCTCTTTATTGAATTTTGAATCTGACTCATTGCGGAGAAGTATCTCCAGTTCAGAATCATCATCATATCGAACTAATTTTTCATAAACAATTTCGGTCTGTTCTGACTCATTTACATTTAGAAGTATTTCTTCGTTTTTGATTGAGGAACTTCTTAACTCCCACCTATAATTTTCTCCTAAATGAGAAAAATTAATACTCCATCCCAAATCATCTAAATTACGATTTATACCTTTTGCAACATCACAAATTAGATCAAGTGCCTTTAAAATTCGTGTTTTTCCAACTCCAGAACCACCGACAAGTAAATTTAGATCCTCAAATTTAACTTCCTCAATGTGCCAATTTTCTTTATTGTTACTAAATTTAAAACTCTGTATTTTCATATTTCTTACTTTTTTTAACAAATAATTATATAGAGAATCGAAAAAAACTTCTTGCATGAATATTTTCAATTCGCTCTACATCGGCTATTTTAGCACTCAAAGTAAAGTTATGATAAGAAATTTTGTTTCAGATTACTTATTATATCATTAATTAAACGCACATCCTTATTAGCATTCTGTATGTAAAAATTAAACAATGTTTTTGCTTAGTATTATATTTTGACGAGTATAAGCAAAGTGATCGCAGTTTGGAAATTATCCGCTTTGATCAGGCTGTCGGTTTTTAATTTTAACTTTTTTTGCTTTCTAGTTGCAATTTGTTACAACAATCTGAGAAAATGAGAAAAATATGAAAACAACTTAGTGGCAGGACTAACACCTGTGAAACTTGACTCTCTACCTGTAAGCATTCCTGAAACTGCAAGCCAGTTACCAGTAAAGGAAAATACTGATCATCCTCACCACAAAAAACGGGAATCAGCCTTGATGGTGTTTGGGACTACCTTTGTTACTATCTTTCTGGCGGAAATTGGCGATAAAACCCAACTATCTACGTTGTTAATGAGTGCGGAATCTCATGCACCTTGGGTAGTTTTCCTGGGTTCGGGAACGGCATTAGTCACTACCAGTTTATTAGGTGTGCTGCTTGGTGGTTTTATAGCGAGTAAACTGAGTCCTAAAACTGTAGAAAAATCCGCAGGGGTAATGTTGCTGCTAATTTCTGTAATGCTGTTTTGGGATGTGTTTGTTGGTTAGTAGTCATTAATCGTTGGATTAAACAACATGGACTGGAATCTTTTAGGAATCAGCTTTATTACAGTTTTTCTTTCAGAATTAGGGGATAAAAGTCAGTTAGCAGCGATCGCTCTTTCTGGTAAGGGTCAATCTCAAAAGGCGGTATTTTTTGGCACAGCAGGAGCGTTGTTGTTAACGAGTTTGTTAGGTGCATTAGCAGGGGGAGCAGTCTCAGAATTGTTTCCTACACGAATTTTAAAGGCGATCGCTGCTGTAGGATTTGCTATCCTCGCTATTCGTCTGCTTTTACCAAGTAGCGAAGCTGAATCAGAATAACGAAATTTGATAGTTAGGTACAAGGGGTATTAGTACCGCTTCGCGGAAGTCAAAAGTCAAAAGTCAAAAGTCAAAACCAATACAGCACAAGTCTTGCAAAGATTTGGAATGGTTTATTTATTTACGCCGCACTGTACTAGGAAGATGGAGAGAAATTTCTTCTCTTGCCTTTTCCCCTTTGCCTCTTGCCTTCTAATTATTCTCTGTTTATTCAAACTTCCCGCCAGCAGCGATTTAAAAGCATACCACCTGCTACCAACTTCAAGACTTCTAGGAAAAAATAACTACCATGTAGTAAATTCATGGTGTCAGGAACTAAACCAGCAGTTGCAAATAGGCTTAAATCACTTCCCACAGCACACATTTGTGGTGTCAAGAAATAAGTATCCAGCAAAGCTATTGTTAGCAGTAGACTAGATAAAAATATACAACCTAAACTCCAATTAGATTTAGCTTTGCCCATAGCTAAAACAGCCGTCAAGACTACAGCCGCAGATAGTAATTCTAAACGATTAAAATTCCAAAAAATCGCATATCCAGCTGTAGTAAAATTCGCTTCATTCATCATGCCAGAAACGTAAAGAGTAGGCATAATTACCCAATCTAAAACCAAGGTGGAACTTAGCCAAAAGCCCAGAGTTAACATCATGGCGGTTTGCCAAGTTGACCGTTTGAATTCAAGGTTAGAAATAGCGTTCATAAAAATAATTGCTTTGTTGTATTCCTAGTTTCTAACTAAAAGAATCATTTTGACAACAAATATCAATTAACTGTTACAAAACAGACTGTATGCAACATTTATAGAATATTTTTATCATCTTTTTTGAAGTTGTTGATCTGAAATTGTAAACTTAAATTACAGAA
>NZ_LUFH02000006.1 GCF_001586785.1 Sphaerospermopsis aphanizomenoides BCCUSP55 | reverse complement strand
AGGGGAGGCAGGGGAGACAGGGGGAAATTTTCGTTCTTTCCTCTTACTCTTTATAGCGCAGCTTGGCGTAAGCCATACTCCTAAACTCTGCTCTTTTGCCTCTTGCTTCTTGCCTGTTACACCAATAACATCGTTTTTTGCTGGTTATAGCTGCTTCTGAGTTGATCCAATTTTTCTGGAGAAAAGGCAAAATTAATTAATGCAATTAATTGCCACCAACTCTTTAACACAAATTCTGAGTCAGCTTTACCAAAGTGACGAGTAAAAAATTCTGTCCACCAATAGGGAGCGTGCTTTCTTTGGGCATAATTATGATGTTTGCGCCAGCGTTTACGCCATTTGATGCAGTCTTGGGTGGTGGGTGAACCTACGCCAATAATAGGCGGAAAATCCGCGTAACTGACAAATTTACTTAAACCTTTACCGTGAACGTAAACTACGTAGCGCCAGCATTCCACGGTGTAAATATTTTCAAAACTAATTTGAAACATCACGCAAACTGCTTCTTCTGTGACAAATCTTGCTTGTGGATGAAGAGTTGACGATTTATGGACAATTTTTGATGATCTCAAAGGTGTTGTTTTTGCTAGGAAAGATGATACCATAAAAATGCTTGTAACTAGGGTAAATTTTTGCTTCGTTAGTTAAC
Source organism: Sphaerospermopsis aphanizomenoides BCCUSP55 (assembly GCF_001586785.1). Lineage (GTDB taxonomy): Bacteria > Cyanobacteriota > Cyanobacteriia > Cyanobacteriales > Nostocaceae > Sphaerospermopsis_A > Sphaerospermopsis_A aphanizomenoides_A. The sequence goes on along the minus strand of NZ_LUFH02000006.1, from coordinate 93,673 downwards.
GTTAGTGAAAATAAATTCTGGTAAAAAAAATGTTTTGAATGCGATCGCTTTTCAGTTTCCAAGGCCGGAGGCGATCGTTTTATCTGATACAATACATTAAACGATAAAATTCAATCGTTTGTCAATAGTCAATGGGGCTGATTAAGCTAAGAATTAGAGAATTTGCTGATGAGAAGGGTTGGACGCTGAAAGATGTCGCTGACCGTTCTGGTGTTGCTTATAGTTCTGTGCGAGCCTATGCAAGAGCGCCGGGACTAGCTATGGTAGACTTTACATCTATCTTGAAAATGGCTCGCGCTTTGGATGTGATGATTGAGGATCTGGTGGAAGTTGTAGAAGAGTAATTTTGGGCGTTCTTGTTTAAACAAGATTGGTTTCGCGCAAAGACACAATCTCCGTCAGGAGATCCCGCTTTCTTAGACGCAAAGTGTTAGGTAAAAGCTGATTACTGATTACTGATAGCTGAATACTTACAGTGTTAAATTTGGAATTTTTCGTCATCATATAGTTAGTTAAACGAGTTGAGATTTAGCTAACTATGGATAATTCACCTGAAAGCAAGTCTAACTCCCCTGCTGGGGGTGGTTTACCTGTAATTCAATATTGGGTAGAACAAACTCTCTCACCACAAGGATTAAAATTATGGCAAACTCTTAATCATAAAAGTGCGTGTTTATCCTGTGCTTGGGGTACGGGTGGACAAAAAGGGGGGTTTGTCAATGAAGCGGGAGAATATTTACAACGCTGTGCTAAAAGTGTAGAAGCAATAGCAGCGGAATTGCAACCAGGAATTAAACCAGATTTTTTCCAACAATATAGTATTAGTGAATTACAACAACTGACATCTGAAGAATGCGATCGCTTGGGTAGATTAACTTATCCTCTCATTCTCAGAACCGGATCATCCCATTATGAGCGTATTAGCTGGGAAGAAGTTTACCAAATCGCTGCACAAGCTTTTAGTTTAGCACCAGAAAGGATTGCTAGTTATAGTTCTGGACGTTCATCTAATGAAGCGGCTTATTTATTGCAATTATTAATGCGATCGCTTGGTAGTAATAATTTAGCCGATTGTTCAGATTTATGTCACGCACCCTCAACAGTGGGGTTAAAAAAAGTTTTTGGCTCAGGCACATCAATGGTAAGTTTAGAGAGCCTCAAACATAGTGATTGTCTTGTTTTAATTGGTTCTAATGCACCAGCCAACCATCCGCGATTGATGAACGAATTAATTAAATTGCGGTCAAGAGGCGGTAAAGTAATTATTATTAATCCCCAAATTGAAATCGGTTTAGTTAAATTTGCCTCTCCTGCATTTCCCATTAAATCATTACTAACCGGTGGTTCAGATATATCTTCTTTATATTTGCAACCAATTCCTGGTAGTGATGTAGCCTTATTTATAGGATTGCAAAAATCACTAATTGAACAGAATTTCATTAAAACAGAATACTTAAAATTATATACAAAAGATTGGCAACAAATTCTAGATTATGCCCAAAATACACCTTGGGAAAATATCACTAATACCTGTGGAATATCCGCAGAAGAAATCACAGCAGCAGCTTATGTAATAGGTAAATCAGAAAGAGTAGTTTTTGCTTGGGCAATGGGTGTAACGCAGCAAGTAAACGGAGTTGATAACATATTTAGTATAGCCAATACAGCCTTAATTACAGGTAACGCAGGTAAAATTGGTGCGGGAACAATGCCCATTCGTGGACATTCCAATGTACAAGGATTTGGTTCAATGGGTGTGACTGTTCACTTGCGAGAAGAAATCAAACAAGCACTATCCAAACTATTAGGAAAACCTCTCAGTGACACACCTGGTTATCATACCCGTGATTTAATAACAGCAGCAGAAACAGGTAAGGTAGATACCCTATTTTGTTTAGGTGGGAATTTGTATGCAGCTAACCCAGACTTACAACAAGCAAAACAGGCATTATCGCAAATAAAAACCATTTTTTATGTATCTACTAAACCGAATTTAGGACATTTTCACGGATTAGCAAAAACGCAAACTTTAATATTACCAGTTTTTAATCGGTTTGAAAATCCTCATAAAACCACAACGGAATCAGGTAATAACTTTGTGCGGTTAAATGATGAAGGTAAAAGTCATTTACAACCACATAATTCTGAGTTGATTTCGGAAATAGAATTAATTACAGAAATTGCCCATCGTTTACATGGGGAAAATCCGATCAATTGGCGGAAGCTACAAGATACAGTTTATGTGAGAGAATTAATTTCTAAAACTATTCCTGGGTATGAAAAAATAGGTGAAATTGATCAAAATCAAGAAGAATTTATGATTGCAGGGCGGATTTTAGAAGAACCGAAATTTCCCACATCTGATGGTAAAGCGCAGATGTTTGTTACACCTTTACCGCAATTATCATTGCCTGATCAAACAGAATTTGAAGTTGCAGAAAATAAGCCAGGAATTGTATTAATATTAATTACAGGGCGCAGTTATGGACAACATAATACTGTAGTTTATCGCAGTGAAGATAAATATCGAAATATGCCCCATCGTCATTGTATTTTGATGAATAGTTTGGATATTAAAAAAGCAGGATTTCAGGAACATCAACGAGTAACAGTGAAAGGTGATGCAGGAGAATTAGAGAATATTGAAATTATTTGTGGTGCAATTCGTGAAGGGGTGGCTTTTATGTTTTATCCTGAAGCGAATGTGTTATTTAAAGCGAAAATTGATCCAAAAAGTGGCACACCTGCTTATAAAAGAGTTCCGGTTTTTGTTTATCAATAAAATGGGGAGAAACGTTCGCGCAGTGTGCCGTCAGGCATACCGCAGAGGCGCAGAGAACGCAGAGAAATAACTAATTTCTAGACTTTTATTTCTGTTACCTGTCACCTGTCACCTGTCACCTGTCACCTGTCATTTGTTATAATATTAAAAACTCCATTCTTTAAGTAGTGGATAAAGTAGAGAAAACTATGGTTGAGCAACTTTTAATCAATGATATTGATAATTGCGATGTACCAGATGCCAACCTGCTAGTTACAGAAGATGATACACCTGTGGATAATATTTTATCCGCAAAACAACAACGTTTATTAGTCGGTTCTCTTTATAGTTCTTTACAGAATCAGAAGTTTTTAGCAGTAGCTAATGTTGGTGTTTATCATACCTATGGTGAACCTGCTATAGTTCCTGATGTATTTGTGAGTTTTGATGTAGAAATTCCTCAAAACTGGTGGGAAAAACAAAACCGTTGTTATCTAGTTTGGAAGTTTGGTAAAGTTCCAGAAGTAGCGATAGAAATAGTTTCTAACCAAGAAGGTGAGGAACTAGGTAAAAAACTCCAAATTTATGAAAAAATGCGGGTTTATCATTATGTTGTTTATGATCCTCATTTACATTTAGGAGACAAAGTTTTAACAGTTTATAATCTCAAAGCTAGAAGATAAGTAGTCGTGCAAAATAAATTTTATAGTTAGGAGAGGTAATAGGGAAGAGGGAATAGGGAATAGGTAAGGAATACAGACATTTTTGTTTTCAATCAATATGTACAATTAATTTTGCTTGGGTACTTAGATTGGGCGGCTGGAGTGGAGTTAGTTCTATCAACTATGTAGACTATCATTTTGACCCAGAAGATACAGTTAACTCTAACTATTCACCTAGTTTATCCTATCCATCTTCAACTTCATTACCTCAATCTACATCACCCTCAAAACCTAGCACATCATCTTCAGAACCAACCAAAGGACAGATAATTACAGGTATTTTAGTGGGTATAGGTGTAATAACATTTATTGCAGTTATTTCTGGTTTTCCTGTAGGAGTTATTATCTCAGTTGGACTCACTGGACTTGGTATTGCAATCAAGTTTAATCAATCCTAGAGTGTTATTGTGAAGATAATGTTAGAATTAAGGATATTAGTTTCTATTTTCATAAAATTTAAAAAATCAGATATAATTAATTCAGTATCAACATAACATCAAAAATCATGAATAACCCCCTATTAAATAGAATAACAATCAACCATGATATTTGTCATGGTAAACCATGTATTCGCGGATTACGCTATCCAGTGGAAATGATCTTAGAACTTTTGAGTTCAGGAATGTCCATTGATGATATTTTAGAAGACTATGATGATTTAGAATACGAAGATATTTTAGCAGTTCTCAACTTTGCTACTCGACTCACTCAAGTTAAAAGTATCCTCCAATTAGTTTCATGAAATTTTTAATTGATGCTCAATTACCAATGCGAATTGCCAATTTATTAGAGAATTTAGGTTATGATGTTATACATACCAAAAATCTTCCTTTACAAAATGCAACTCCCGATTCAGAAATTAACAAATTATCAATCCTAGAACAGAGAATTGTGATTACTAAAGATAAAGATTTTTTAGATTCCTTTTTAATCAAACAAGAACCTTATAAACTACTATTAATCACCACAGGTAATATTAGTAATAAACAAATTGAACAACTTTTTCTCGAAAATATTACCCAAATAGTCGAATTATTTATGAATCATGATTTCTTGGAAATGACTAGAGATAGTTTGATTATTCATTAGCGCTAGCGCAGCGCAAGTACTGCCTTGTCATTTGGCTGTTTTTTGGGTTGTTGGAAGTGCGATCGCTATACTAAAACTTGAACATCACAAAAAGCAGGTTTAATAAACTCCTCTTTATCCTCCAAACTAACATAACCCAAATTAACAGCCATATCCATCAATTCAGTCAAAAACCGCCTCAACTCATCCACAACTTGCTGTTTATTCAATATCACTAATCTTTCCTCAGTTGAATAACCAACCTCCCTTAAATAACATTTAATTTCCTTACCAACAGGTACAAAATTAATAATGATCCAATAACTTTCAGCAAAGTCCAAACGAATAGTTTTACCACTTTGTAAATCTCCTATATGTTCAGCCAATCTCTCCTCTAATAACATACAAATATCTGGGTCAAAAAATACATTAAATTTTGTTTCTCCTATTTCTACAATCACTTTGTGATCATATTCATAACAGAACATTCTTAACCCTAATTCAAACTGAGATAATTCTCCTAAAGGATCATCAGGAGGATCCGCAAAATTCTCTAAATTTCGTTCTGCTAATCTAATTTTAAATTGCTCAAGTTTATTCATTATAATTACCCCTTAATTTTATTAATTTTCTTGAATTTTATTTAGGCTTTACTATCGGATAAGCATATTTAATTGTACCATCTGGATTTCTCCCAATTAGAGCATAAATTACATTGTCTGTAACACTGCCATCAGTATGATATACTCTACCAATGGGACGATTAAATTTAATAATATAATTTCCATAATAATTGGGAATTAATTTTTCCAATTTCAACCAATCTTGATCATTTAACCATTGTCCTTGATCTTGATTTTTACTAGATGCTCTACCCTGTAAATTACTAGCTTTAAACTTTGCACCATGATCACGGATAATATGATCATAAGCCTTAGTTGATTTGGGATTATCCCATTGTGGTTCTTTTCCTGTACCTCTCCACTCACAACCACTACTTACTTCGACTGTATCATCAATAATATCAGATTCAACAATCTCTATATATTCTAATTCATTCAATGACAATTTATGGCACTCCTGATAAATCTCAATCACAGGGATTATAAGCTAAAACGAGCTTACCGAAGGTATCGCTTTTGAGGGGGACTACGAGGAGTGATAGCTTGTTTTAGGTATGATAGAAGTGCGTTAGCGTTAGCTTACCGAAGGTATCGCTGTTTGATGTAGGTAGGGACTCACCTTGATTTTATCAGATTGGGTAAAAACTAATGAAGCTCACAAATCAAAAAATTAGCAGTGAAAATTCTACATTTAATCAGTTATTAATGGAACTACAGGAAGAATGCCAAAATGTAATTTTTTTGGTTAATCAATTACAACTTTCTGAATTAAGCAATGCCTTCAGCGAGCGCAGCTAACGCCAAAAGGGTAAAATTCTTTCAGAATTGCTGGTAGCTTTAATTCATCTACATTCCCATTGTGATGAAGATTGGCAAAATTTGATTTCTGATGAGTTGGAAACTTTAGCAGATGATTAAGGGTTTGTGAACTGCGTTAGCGAAGCTCTCCGCAGGAATCACTTTTTGGGTATTATTTTGGGAGAGGCGAAAAAATACTCATCTTCATCCTGGAAATCATAATTTAGACAATCTCCAGTTTTTTCTATCTTTTCGATTAGAAGAAATAATACCAAGCCTGAAAGCTTAAAACCTTGCTAAATAGGCTTTGTAAGGTTTTATAGTATTTATGTATTACTGAAGATATAGAGTTTTAGTATTAACTGTTGGTGACATGAAGTAGGTAGAATATAACCTCAGTAGTATAGAGCAGGTATATCTAGCCCGTGAAGATATTTGTATATCATACTCCAGAATTAACCCCAACTGATGAAGCGCCAGAATGCGCGATCGCCGTCGATGTCTTGCGAGCCACTAGCACAATGGCGACAGTTTTAGCGGCTGGAGGCGAGGCTGTGCAAGTCTTCAGCGATTTAGACTTACTAATGGAAGTGAGCGAGAAATGGCCTGCTGAAAAACGATTACGGGCTGGAGAACGAGGCGGCGCGAAAGTGACTGGCTTTGAGTTGGGTAACTCTCCCCTAGATTGCACCGCAGAACTGGTACAAGGACGACGCTTGTTTATTAGTACCACCAATGGTACTCGTGCCTTACAACGCATACAAGATGCTCCTATTGTCCTTGCAGCAGCGTTAATTAATCGGGCTGCGGTGGTGAAATTTCTCCTAGAAAAACAACCAGAAACAGTCTGGATTGTTGGTTCTGGCTGGGAAGGCAGTTTTTCTTTAGAGGATACCGTTTGTGCGGGTGCGATCGCTCATAGTATTTGGCAACAAACCAACTCTTCCCTCACAGAATTAGTTGGTAATGATGAAGTTACTAGTGCGATCGCTCTTTATGCTCAGTGGCAAAATGACCTATTGGGATTATTCCACCAAGCTAGTCACGGTAAGCGATTGTTACGTCTGGAATGTTTAGAAGATTTAAAATATTGTTCCCAAACAGATATTTTAGATGTTTTACCAATTCAGCACGAACCAGGTGTTTTAAAAAGACAGAATAAATAACTAAAAAGTTATTGTGTAAGCAATCAGCAATCTGCAATCAGCCAAAACTTTTGCTCAATAAATTCTGATCCGCTGAAAGCTAATGGCTGAATGCTTACATAATTGTTTACTTAATAGTTGATAATGGTACACCTAACCAACCACAAAAGTTTGCTTGCTGAATAGGATCAGGATTTTCTACTGGACGTAACTCATATTTAATGGGATGTTGTTTTGCTAAAGTGACAGAGTAGTTACGCAATTCATCATGATGAAAAACAGTAATATTAATAGTCTCGCCAGGTTGGTAATCCTTCAAACGCTCACTTAACTGACTTGTTCCCACCTTAATTCCATCAATTGCTAATAACTCATCACCAGCATCTATTCCTGCGGTATTAGCAGGAGAACCCATTTCCACAAATTTAATTATTTCTCGTCCATTTTCAGTTTTGATTTTCACACCTAAATAAGGTTCAAATTCAAATTCTTCTACCAATTGCAAACCAAAAGGTTCTAAATACTCATTAAAAGGTAGATCATCTAATCCCTGAATATAGCGGTTAAAGAAATCAGATAAATCTATGCCCGCTACAGACTCAATTACCTCTTTTAACTGTTCTGGAGTATAACCAATTTCCGCTTGGCCAAATTGCGCCCACATTTTTGACATAACATCATTGAGAGAACGCTGATTACCATGGCGAGAGCGAATTAATAAATCAAGCAATAACGACACCATTTCCCCTTTTAAATAGTAAGAAATTTGGGAATTGCCGCTATTAGGGTCTGGGCGATATAGTTTAATCCAAGCATCAAAACTAGATTCAGACAGTGGTTGTACTTTACGTCCAGGGGTTTTCAGATATTTGGTAATTTCCTGATTCAAATGATGAAAATATGACTTTATATCATAAACTCCTGCCCGGAAAGGAATTATCAAATCATAGTAACTTGTAGTGCCTTCACAAAACCATAAAGACTGTGTGTAATTTTCCTGATCGTAATCGAAAACTTCTAAAGCTTTGGGGCGAATTCGTTTCACATTCCACAAATGAAAAAACTCGTGTGCTACTAATTGGATAAACTTTTCATATTTATCTTGACCACGAAATCCCAGCCGATGATAAATTAAAGAAGAAGAATTTTTATGTTCTAAGCCTCCATAGGCTTCTTGTTTAAATAAATGTAAGATAAATACATATCTTTGATATGGCAACCCCCCAAACATTTGTGCTTCAAATTCAATAATTTTTTGAAAGTCTTCTAACATCTTTTGGGGTTGACAATTCCCCTTTCCCCAGATTGCTAACTCATGAGGTATTCCTAATACATCAAAGTGATACAAATCATGGCTACCAATCTCAAAAGGAGTATCAACCAGAGTATCAAAATCCGCAGCACAGAAAGTATTGGCTTCTTCAGTAACTGATGGTAAACCTGTCGTTACCTTCCATTCATGGTGTGGTGGGATGATGGTAATATTAACCGGTCGCTTTTCCCAACCAGGAATTCTTAAAAACAGTGCTGCCCCGTTAAAATAACCGTGGGTAGCATCTAAGTGATTTGTGCGTACTGATAGCTCATTGGCAAAAACACGATAACGCAGGATCACTTCAGAAGCATCGCCTTTTTCTACTTGCCAGTGATTTTTACTTATTTTTCGCCAATTTAACGGATTAGCACCAGCAAAGGCAGCAAAATCCTGTACATTTTTGGCATATTCTCGCACCAAGTAAGACCCTGGTGTCCATACTGGCATTTTCAAATCAAGAATTGGTAATGGGTAGCCGACAAGATGTAAAGTCACCTCAAACAGATGGGTTTCTGGTTGGGGCATTGCTACCCAGTAATGAATTACTGAATCAATTTCCTGAACTTGAGTTTTTAAACTAATTGCTATTGGTTCAATCATCTTGTGCGCCAAGTCTATAGTTATTAGTTAATGGTCAACACTCTATAGTTGATAATAGTCAATAGTCAATATGCGATCACCGCATGATACCTTAACACTCAGTACAGATTAGATTTTATTAGCCAGATTTTCTAGCTGCTTGTGGTTCAGGATATAAATAGAGTTGTGAGCAGGGTCAATTTTGATCCATCCTTTTTCATGAAGCTTTTCCATAATTTTGGTAGTTTCGTCCAGGCTAATTTCAGTGACTTCTGCCAAATCTTTAAATGGGATATAAAAAATCTCCTTGCCTTGATTTGACTCCTGACCATAATTATCACTCAGGCTAACTAAAGTGTGAGCGAGTTTGACCGCTGGTGGTGAAGACCGCATTTGCAAGCGTATATTTATTTGCCGCACTCGTCGCACCATCAATTGCAACATCCTGTGATGTAACTGTGGGTCTTTAAACAAGATTTGGATGAAACGTTCTCTGGAGACAGTCAATAATTGAACTGCTGAAAGGGCAATCACATCAGTTGAACGTGGGGATTCATCTAAAACCGCCATTTCACCAAAGAAATCACCCCGTCCCAAAATTGCTATTGTCACGGAATTATCGCCATTAGTGCGCCGGACTTTCACCCAACCAGAAATCAAGAAATAGACTGCATTACCCCAGGCATCTTCCATCAAAACTGCTCGTCCAGAGGGGTATTCGTGTTCAACTGCTACATTGAGCAGCCATTCCAAAGTTTGGGGATTGGCTGTACTCAACAAGGGGAAAAGATCGCTAAAAACCTCGGTTTGCATGAAATATTCACAAGGAATTAATTCAATAGCGGAAAACTAATACCATTTTGGATTTTGGATTTTGGATTTTAGATTGTGAAAGCCTTGATACAGCAGAATTCAGGAGTCAGGAGTCAGGAGTCAGGTGTAAAACTGGCTTGTTGTCCAGCTTTGAATTTAGATTCTGTACCTTATTGATCTGCAATCTGCTGTATATAAGCTTTTCATCTTTCCATCTGTCGCATTCATTTTTCAAATTGGTATAAGTTGGTATATCTTTAGTTTTTTCACAGGCAATACTTACACTATTCTATATAGCATAAGTTACTAATATAATTTGCTAGTTAGGAGTTCAGGAGCAAGAGGTGACAGGTGACAGGTAACAGGTGACAGGTGACAGAAGGCAAGAGGCAAGAGGCAAGAGGCAAGAGGCAAGAGATTATTCTCGTCTACACCCTACACCCTACACCCTTACACCCTTACACACTACACCCTACACCCTACACCCTACACCCTACACCCTACACCCTATTAATCTTGAGTTCTCAAGGCTTGTGCTGCTAGATAGACTTTTGTCCATTCGCCTAAAACTTGATGAGTTTTAAGTTGTAAATTTTGGGCTACTGCTTCTATGGAGTTGCCTTGTCTCCGTAACTTGAGAATCTGCTGACCAACAGGTGTTAATTTTTCCTCAAGTTGTTGCCATTGATATGGTGTTAGACCTAAGTTGTGTTCTGGCAAGGAAATGGAGAGCCAGTTATCGACAAGTTCCGGTTTACCTTTAATGGCAAAAACACGCACGGCATGGTAGCTGATTTTTTCGCGCAGTCGGTATACTTCCTTAATCGGCTTATTCAGGTTTTTGGCAATTTCTTCTTGGGTTTTGCCTTCAAGATATAGTTTCAGCCAATCTACTGCTTGCTGACCTAAATTTTGCAGTAAATATTGCTCAAATTCCTCATGTACCGCTTGACGTAGTGATTGTTGTTCTTCTAGTTTTTGTGCTTCTTGATATTGAGCGATCGCTTGACTATCTACCAGGTTGAGTGGATTATCTGTATCTTCTGTGAGAACTTCGTCGGAAACTAGTCTGATTAAGTCATTGGTGGGAACTTGGGTTAGTCCACCGCGCTGAATGCGCCGTAGGTAGTTAACAAAACGATACACTAATAGGGGTTGGTTGCGGACTGGGCGCAAACAATACTCTTCTATACTGGCGAACAGTAAGGTGTCCTGCAATCTTCTATCGGTGGTAATGTCCGCAATGCTGGACATTTGCTGCTGCATATATGAATCACTTTGCAGCAGTTCTTGGAGGACTTCTTGTAATACGTCCATGACACTACGTTGGCGATCGCGGCTGAGAGCTACCCAAGTCTGAATTTTATTTCTCAGTGTCATCACACTTCCCAATCGACTGAGCAGGTTTCTATAAGCGCGTTCTCTCCCCATGCCTAGGTATCGTTGCTGTAAAATTCGCCAGCGATATTCCATTGCTTGCTTGGCAATTTCTATTTCTTTGGGAGTGAGTAGCTCAAATCGTTTTAAGTCTACCCCCAACAGCCAGAGCATAATACCTTGTCTAGTAGCCTCACTTTGTTCTGGACATTCCGCATTGAGTCGCTTTTGCCAGTATTGCGCCAGATTTGCCGCATCATTTTCCATAGTGAGATTGCGTTCCTCGAAACTCTGTTTTAAAGTTTGCATCACAACCCCCATCCCAACCTATAATTACTAACCGCTAGTTCTGATCTGAAAATTCTCAATTCGCTAATTCGGGAAATTTGTGTACTGATTTTGTATTACGTCTTAACCACTTAAATAATGCATAAATTGCTGGTTCAGGTAGTTTAATTTCCCAATTCCTGGTAAATATGATTAATTACTAGCTAAGACGTATATTTACTGTGTAAGTTTCAACTTTATCTAGTTATTTTTGAGCTTACTTCTTTACATTTCTTGGTATTTAGTGGAAAATAAAAGTAGTAAGGTTGGTTTGTAACTTACTAAGTTTTATATGCAAGCAACCACTCGATTAATACCCTTGTATTTCACAATAATTCTCAAGGGTAAAATTGAGAAGTAATATTAATCAAAGGTTTAGATTTTTGTATCCCAAATAGTTTTTCTACAAAAATAGTGTTTTAACTTTGTAAAGGCGAAAACTCCTCATTCATTTCAGTATTAGAATATTACTATAAATAGGCTATAGGTATACTGTGACGGAGATCACGGAGTTGCAGTAATTCTTTTGTGTTATCTAAGTATTGACAATCCCCTGCATAAATGGACGAGTATCCTTGGTTCAATGAGTCCACTTAAACTTGATTCCTGGCTCGGTAGGACTTAGGCAAAAAAACGAAAAATTAAGGGTTTTGACAAAGGGGTAAAGTGATGAAAAAAAATCAGGTTCGAGGAGAGGAAAACCCCTACACCCCTACACTCCTACACCCTTACACCCTTAAATCTATCTGGCGTTGGAGGATCTAACAATGGGATTTTCTACAGAATCTCGATACTGTTGAACCTCATTTGTATAAGCGATAGGAAGAACTGCTTCCACGTTTTCATGGGGACGGGGAATAATTACCCAGGATTCTAAAGTACCACCATATACGTTTTCTGCTGCTTCTACACCAGCAGCCATAGCGGCTTTGACTTCGGAAACGTCACCACGAATATTGACTGTGAAGCGGGCGCTACCAACTCTGATATATCCAACCAGGGTGACTCGTCCAGCTTTTACCATCGCGTCTGCGGCTGCGAGAACTGCGGGAAAACCCTTTGTTTCTAATGATCCAACTGCCTGTAGTGACATTATTAATCTCCTTTATGAATAAAATTATGTGCTACCAGTTAATTTGAGCAAGTTGTGTTTCTAACATTACCAGTAAACTCATTTAAAAAATGCGGAAAGGTTCTGACTTGGAAGTGAAGTGGATCGGGAGAATGGTTTCCACATTTTCTGGGGGATTGGGAACTATATAGTGAGTTATTACTTGACCACCATAAACTTCTTCTCCAGAAGCGATTCCAGCTGCAACTGCTGTTTTAACTTCTGCAACTTGTCCTCTGACAGCGACCAGCAAACGTCCGCTTTCTGCAATGCCATAATAAACGATGGTGACAGCGGCAGACTTAACCATTGCATCTGCTGCTGCTAGTACACAGGGAAAACCTAAAGTTTCAATTACACCAACCGCCACTGGCATGGCTTGAGTCTCCTGAATCAGCAATAAGTGATATTTATTGTACGAGGGTTTTGTACCGATTTGAATATTTAGGAAAATTTTCTTTTTTTATGATCCGTGGTCAGTTGTCAGGTAAACTGGTGTTTATGTTTCCAAGTTTTTTACCTGCCGCAGTTGGGCAACTAAGTGAACCCGCTTCTATCGCTTTGGCGCACAGTATCCAAAGTCAAGCGATTGCTACTCCTTTAAGTCCTGAACCGATCACTACTACTTACGTACAGCAAGGTAGTGGCGGTACACCGATTTTATTAGTTCACGGTTTTGATAGTTCTGTTTTAGAATTTCGGCGGCTTGTACCTCTGCTGGCTGCAAAAAGTGAAACTTGGGCGGTAGATTTACTGGGTTTTGGTTTTACAGATAGACAGCCGGATATTGCATACAGTCCAGCAGCTATTAAAACTCATCTATATTATTTTTGGAAAACCCTGATTAACCAACCTGTCATTTTGGTTGGTGCTTCAATGGGAGGTGCTGCGGCCATTGATTTCACCTTGACTTACCCAGAAGTTGTAGAAAAACTGGTTTTGATAGATAGTGCGGGGTTAAAGGGCGGCTCGGCTTTGAGTAAATTGATGTTTGCGCCCTTATATTCTTTAGCGGCTGAATTTTTGCGAAATCCCAAGGTGCGCGATCGCATTTGTCGTTCTGCTTATAAAAATCCTAGTCTCATTGCCGATGACGCTTTATGCTGTGGAGATCTACACCTCAAAATGCCTAATTGGAGTCAAGCGTTGATTGCTTTTACTAAAAGTGGTGGTTACACAGCTTTTAAATTGAAGCAACTAGCAGAAATTCGACAACAAACGCTGATTTTGTGGGGCGATACAGATAAAATTTTGGGGACTGGGGATGCTAAAAAGTTGGCAAAAGCTATACCCCACAGTCAACTGATTTGGGTTGAAAATTGTGGTCATATCCCACACTTAGAAAAACCAGAAATTACAGCCCAACATATTAACTCAGCCTTGGATTTTAGGAATTTCTAATCTGATTAGCGATCGCCAGGGTGAAAGTATAAATATTAACTGGCAAGAGAGGCAGGTGTTTATAGCCAGCTTATCCCGCATAGGTTGATTTGAGTTTTTTAAGTGCAGAAACCTGTCACCACCTAACCGTTTGGTGTCTCTTATTAGTTTCATAAGCAATAATTAGGGTTTGCTGTTCGCGTAGCGTGCCGTTAGGCATAAAAGTCTTCTCGTGGGGGCAGGCAAGAGGCAAGAGGCAAGAGGCAAGAGGCAAGAGGAAAGGGCTATCTGTTAGCAACAAATTTTTGAGATTTCACCCTCAAAATGCTCGATTTTTCCACTCCTAGTTTTAAAAACCTTGCACCTATTTTCTTTTTTATCAGCCTGAATCCCTTAATTTATCATGGTTTTGCATTTATATGGCTTACGCCACGCTCCGCTATCAGCATCCCCTAATTAACGCCATCGATCGCGGTCTAAATCATGAATTGCTTTCTCAATCAACCATTGGTCTGATTTACCTGGATGTTTCAGTCTTAGGCTATTTGTTATTATTTTCACAATTTAGATTCCTGACACAGATGAAAATTGCCATCATTGGATGTGGCTACGTTGCCGAATTCTATCTCAATAACATCAAATCTCATCCCGACTTTGTTGTCCAGGGAGCATTTGACCAGAATGCGACTCGACGTGATGAGTTTTGTAGATTTTTTTCTCTCAAAGCTTATCCCACACTGGAAGCAGTTCTGGAGGATTCATCAGTGGAAATGATCCTGAATCTGACCAATCCCAGAAGCCATTTCTCTGTGTCTGCTGCTGCTATTAATGCCAATAAGCACGTTTATACTGAAAAGCCATTAGGAATGGACATGAACGAGGCACATCTACTCATCAATATGGCGAAGGAAAGAAATGTCCGACTTGGTTGCGCTCCCTGTAGCGTCTTAAGTGACACAGCGCAAACCCTATGGAAAGCCATCAGAGATGGTGCGATCGGCAAAGTACGATTAGTGTATGCCAACTTCGATGATGGAATGATTGCTCCCAAAATGAAACCATGGTCATGGCAAACCAAATCGGGGGCTTATTGGCCTGCAAAAGATGAATTTGAGATTGGTTGTACCTATGAACACGCAGGTTACTTTCTCACCTGGTTGGCTGCTTTTTTCGGGCCAGCGCAAAAAGTAACAGCCTTTTCTTCCTGCCAAATACCGGATAAGGGAATTCCAGTTGATCAGATGGCACCAGATTTTTCCGTTGGCTGTATTGAGTACAATGACGGCATTGTTGCCAGAGTAACAGCTGGGTTAGTTGCTCCTATGGATAAATCTCTAACGATTATCGGCGATAATGGAGTTCTCTTTGTTCCTTATTTGCGTAACGATCAGGAATCGGTTTTAATTCACAGAGATTCTACTTATGAAAATCAAAAACTTGTAGAGCGGTTGCTAACTAGGGTCAAATCCAAGGTTGAGTCTGTGGCCAAGCAGTTGCAAATAAGAACTGGTCACTTGGGTTACTATGAAAAGTATCCAATGGTCAAAACCAAATCATTTCGTCCAGCTGGATCGGGAAAATTCGTCGATTTCTTCCGTGGACCACAAGATATGCTGGAGTCAATACAGAATAACCGACCTCACCGACTCTCTGGTGAATTGGGACTTCATATTGTTGAGATCATCGAATGTCTTCAGTATCCGCAACGGTTTAACCATCATAAGCAAATCCAAAGCACTTTTCCGAAAATTCAGCCCCTGATTTAAGGAGTTTGGTAAAGTAGTTTTTAGCAACTATGATGATTGAATCTCGTCCAGAAGTCGATGAATTGCTAGTGACTCATTCAGCGGCATTATTGGACTTTCTATTAAACCTAGACGCAGACAACGCATAGTTTCTTCCGCTTCCTTAGTGAGGCCAATCTTAGCGGGATTTGCGTATTTAGGAAATAAACTGGTTAGAGGTTTAGCTACCCTTTCCAATTTCCTGCCGATTCGTTGTGTTATTGTTATTTTCGGACTGCGGGAGCTGAACACCTGCATCTCAGTGGGATCTATAAATGGTGATGGGATATGAATGCTGCCATCTGTACCCACAATGTGAACATTGTTAGATTGTGTACCGTTTATACTGGCAGTGATGGAAACAGTATGATTTGGATAACCTAGGATAACTGCACAATTAACATCCACACCTGTATCTGTGCGAATTACTTGACACTGGTAATTTTGCGGCTCACCAAACAAGAAAAAAGCCAGGTTAAGAGCGTAACAGCCAAAGACAAGCATTGCCCCACGTCCATCCTCTGGTTGTCCTAGCTTCGCCAGATCCTTTTGGTAGCCGATTCCTAAGTTTAAAGAACATACCTCTCCAATGTGCTTCTGTTGGATTATTTGTTTGCATTCCTGTATAAAAGGGTTAAACCGCATCCACATTGCTTCCATGCAAAATAGACCACGTGATCGGGATTGCTCTACTACCTGGTATGCTTCTTCCCATGAGCGAGTAAATGGCTTCTCGCAGAGAATCGCTTTTCCACTGTTTAGCGCCATGAGACAGTGTTCATGATGTAAACTAGTAGGCGTAGCAATGTAAACTACATCAATATCTGGGTGACTGAAAAACTCCTCAAAGGTTTGATGGGCATTGGCAAAACCGAATTTTTGGGAGAAATTCACGGCATTAGCGGGATTTCTTGAGGCTACTGAATGCTTTACTGCGCTCTCGATTTCCGTAAGACTAAAAGCAAAATTCTGAGCAATCTTACCAGTACCTAGAATTCCCCATCTAATGTTTTTAAGATTTGAAGTCATTAAATATCTCTTAAAACTCTCAGAAATGGTTTTAGCTGACTGCTGTTCAATAATTGACAATGGAAAATTTCCTCTCCCTCAAGGGTAGACGGTTGAAAGTAAGGAAAGGTCTTGGTCGTTCTCTGGAAAAAGAGAGAGTTTCAACCAAATTAACCAATTATCAATTATACATTGATCACTGAATGCTGACGATTTTAATCGTACAACCAAGTGTTATTTGCGAAATCATCATTGGTTTGATTTGGCTTTTCTTGGAGTTTTTCCGGTGATCTGTGTGATTTTTTGGGATTAATAGATAAAGATTTGGAAGTTGCTGGGATTGGTTCTTTACTCAGTTCTTTGACTGGTTCTTTTACTTTCTTGAATTCATTAATTTCTTCTATCAATTTAGAGTTAGATTCTGCTAATTGCAGTGCTGTTTTCTTGGTTTCATAAAGTTCTGTAGTCAAACGTTCTGACAAAGCTTTTTGTACAGATAAATCTGTTTTTAAATCACTAATTTGCTCCCTGAGAGAAACTTCTTTTTTCTGTGCTTTCTCTAAGGTTGCAGTTAATTCCTTAATTGTCACTTCTAAATCTGCCTTAGTCGGAGTTGCTCGTTTATTAGCAGTTGGAGTTAATTCTTCTACGGGGGGAGAATTTTCTTCTACAACTTTTTGTGCAGTGACATCAATTGCTGTTTCCCCAACTGGAGGTGTAAATTTTTGTGCTTCTTCTTGTATTAAGTCAGAAAGATTTTTCTTAGCCATTATTTTCTCCAATCATTCAGTAATTCATTAGCCTATCTTCCATCAATCCTCCGCGTACCTCCGCGCTTTCCTCCGCGTACCTCTGCGTTAAAAAACAATTTCCTCACTCATCCTCTCTTCCAACAATTCCAACAAACTATCCACGTCCTTACCAACTTCCTCAAAACAAACTTGCGGTGCTGGTTCAGGTGCAAATTGAATTAACTTTATTTCCCCCTTGCCAATACCAATCATCAAAACTTCCGTTTCTGGTTTATTATTATCAATAATTCCTAGAAGTTCTTGCAGTCGATTTTCAACTCGCGCATTTAATTTTTCCACCTCTACTTGGGGACAATAAACAAAATGTGGCTGCGGTTGTAAATCAATACCAATAGTACCTTGACTATCGCCATTTTCTAACCACAATCCCCAAAATAACGCAGCTAATTCCTTTTGATTTTTTTTGACAAACTTATCTAAAAGCCGTCTCCACTTGTTATCACCTGTGTCTGGTTTGGTACTACTAAACATGATCACCAATTAAAAATTAAAAATTAAAAATTAAAAATGGGTGTGTGCTTTTACTATCGTAACCCGGATTGTACACGCCAGAGACCAGCGTAAACGCCATCTTTCTCTATTAGTTGTTCATGGGTTCCTGATTCGATTAATTGTCCGTGTTCCATGACATAAATGCAATCGGCGTTACGGATAGTAGAAAGACGGTGAGCGATCGCAATTGTCGTCCGATTCACGGTAATTCTTTCTAGGGAACGCTGAATAGCGGCTTCTGTTTCATTATCCACGGCGGAGGTAGCTTCGTCCAATATCAAAATCGGTGGATTTTTTAGGACTGCACGAGCGATGGCAATTCGTTGTCTTTGTCCACCAGATAACTTTTGCCCCCTCTCTCCCACAATTGTCTCATAACCTTGGGGCAAGCGCATAATAAAATCATCTGCTTCCGCTACTTTTGCTGCCATGATGATATCTTCAGTGGTAGTGTCAAATGTCCCATAGGCAATATTTTCAGCTACCGTACCATGAAATAAAAATACATCCTGGCTAACTAACCCAATAGCACGCCGTAAATCTCGTAAATTTAAACTTTGTAAATTCACACCATCTACAGTTATTTTTCCGTACTGTACTTCATATAATCGCAACAAAAGTTTTACTAAAGTGCTTTTACCTGAACCTGTAGAACCCACAATAGCAATGGTATTGCCTGCGGGTATTTCTAAAGATAGATTTTTAATGACTGGTGGTCTATCTTTATAGGCAAAAGTGACATTTTGAAATTCGACAATTCCCCGCACCAAATCTACTGGTAAATTGATATTTCCTGGATGAATTTCAATGGGAGTATCTAACAAATCCATCACCCGATTAGTAGAAGCCATTGCCCTTTGATATAAATCAAAAGTATCTCCTAATCTAGTTAAAGGCCACAACAAAAGTTGAACTAAAAATACCAATGAACTATAAGCACCTACAGCTAATCTCCCGGCAACGGCTTCCATGCCCCCGAAAATTAATAAGACTGTAAAAGCTGCTAAAATTAACATTCTAATCAGGGGAATAAAAGCCGCAGAAAGCGCAATTGCTTTAGCATTACTGTGGCGATAAGCATCACTTTCAGCTTCTACACGCGCTGCTTCATAATCTTCCGATGTGAAACTTTTAATAGTAGTAATGCCGCTGAGATTATTCGATAACCTGCCATTAAGTAACCCGACTTTTTCCCGGACATCAGCATAGCGGGGTGCAAGTAATTTCTGAAACGCAACCGAACCAGCCAGAATAAATGGCATCGGCAACATGGCCATCCATGCCACACTAGGAGCTAAAATAAAAAATGCACTGCTAATAATGACAATTGTTGTCACTACTTGAATAATATCGT
The DNA here is from genome assembly GCF_001586785.1 of Sphaerospermopsis aphanizomenoides BCCUSP55. Taxonomy (GTDB): domain Bacteria; phylum Cyanobacteriota; class Cyanobacteriia; order Cyanobacteriales; family Nostocaceae; genus Sphaerospermopsis_A; species Sphaerospermopsis_A aphanizomenoides_A. The sequence continues at coordinate 74,204 of NZ_LUFH02000006.1, read as the reverse complement.
TTGCGCCTACATCCAAAAAACGCTCTAATTGGTTCACGTCATCACTGAGGATGGACATTAAACCACCTGTGCTGCGTTCTTCAAAATAAGCTAATTCCAAATTTTGTAGATGTTTATAGGCATCCAGCCGCAAATTATGCTGAATATTCTGCCCCAAATTACGCCATAACAATTTATAGCGATACTCAAAAAATGATTCTAATATCCAAGTAACAACGGTGAGCAATGATAAAATTACGAATTGCCAAGTTATAGGTTTAACACCTAACTGAGCAATGATAGAATCTTGTTGTTTGACAACCACATCCACTGCAATACCGATTAATGCTGGTGGTGCTAAGTCAAAAACTTTATTGAGGATAGAAGCCCCAGTTGCCAGCCAAATTTGCTGACTATACTCATGTCCATAGTCAAACAGGCGTTGGAGGGGATGAACAGAATGTCTACGCCTTCTTGATAATCTGTGAGATTTTAATTCTCTAGCCACAACCGTATACAATTAATTGTAGTTAATTTTATCACAGAATCTAGTTATTATTTTTTACGGCAATTTACGGGTAGATTAACTATATTTTCTTTGCTCACGCAGAGTCGCAGAGACACAGAGAGTAATTGAGAGTTTGGTTTAAATAGATGAAAAATCCTGTAATTACTATTTATCTAGTTTACACAGGGAATGCCGCAATTGATAATTGATTAGGATTTACGCACAAGTTACGGAACAATGAACCACGAAGGACACAAAGAACACAAAGAACACAAAGAAAAGAGGGTTTCAGAGATATTTTACGTAATTGATGTTGATGATAAATCAAATTATTACTACTTTTTTTCAACTACTTTCTGTTTTATGTGACGTATTATTTTATAACTAGCTAGGAGAAAAAATTTTGAACACTAAACAACTAGGCAATTTGTCAACTTCCATTCTAGGAATTTTATTAGCCATAGTGGTAATTTTGGGGCTGAATTCTTTTGTAATTATTAATCCTGGACAAGCTGGAGTTATTAGTATTCTGGGGAAAGCTAAAGATGGTGCATTACTGGAGGGTATTCACCTAAAACCTCCGTTTATATCTGTGATAGATGTCTATGATTTGACAGTACAAAAATTTGAAGTTCCGGCAGAAAGTTCTACCAAAGATTTGCAAAATTTAACGGCGAGATTTGCTATCAACTTTCGGATTGATCCTACTCAAGTCGTGGAAGTGAGGAGGAAACAAGGGACATTAGAGAATATTGTATCCAAAATTATTGCCCCACAGACTCAGGAAGCATTTAAAATAGCAGCAGCAAAACGCACAGTAGAAGAAGCAATTACTAAACGAAGTGAATTAAAAGAAGACTTTGATACAGCATTAGGCGATCGCTTGGATAAATATGGAATAATCGTATTGGATACGAGCGTGGTTGACTTGACCTTCTCACCAGAATTTGCGCGAGCAGTTGAAGAAAAACAAATTGCGGAACAGCGAGCGCAAAGAGCCGTCTATATAGCCAGAGAAGCCGAACAAGAAGCTCAAGCAGAAATTAATCGTGCTAAAGGTAAAGCCGAAGCTCAACGACTCTTAGCAGAAACCCTCAAAGCTCAAGGAGGACAATTGGTTTTACAGAAAGAAGCAATTGAAGCTTGGAAAACTGGCGGCGCACAAATGCCAAATGTGTTAGTTATAGGTGAAGGTTCTCAAGGTAGCATACCCTTCATTTTCAACTTAGGGAAGATGCCAAACCAATCTTGATTTTGAGTCAGCATTCAGCCGTCAGCCTTGAGCTAAAATAGGATGCTTACTATCTTCATTCATCAACACACCAAAACCACCAACACAGTAGATAATAAAAGAATATATGCCTACTCCTCAAGATCCCCAACTCACAGTACAAGAAGCCAAAAAAATCCTGAACAAATTTAACTGTTTGGATATTGCTCCCATTCTCAAACCATCAGAAAAAGTTTTAACCCGTCAAGCACTAATTTTGATGGCCAGCCTCTCAGATTACCAAATTTTAGGAATTTGTGCAGAGACAGCAGAGGAAGGAATTATGGCTATGCAAACCTATTCTCGTGCTTTTAATTACGAAGTTCCTAGTAATTTACCCACCCCTGAAGGACCTGTTTATATCAAACTCAATGGCAAAAACGGACTGTGTTATCTTGACTCTTATTATGGGCATCACCGGGGAGTGTTAGTTTCTTGTCAATCTTATTACGAAACAGGAATTAACGAAATGTATGGACATTTACCCCTGGATTTATTTGTTTGATAGATGACAACGGATATGGGAAGATGGGGAGCGGGGGTGATGGGGAGCGGAGGTGCAGGGAAGCAGGGGATCAGGGTAGTGCAAATAACACAAAGGAAAGAGGGTTTTAGAGAGTTATGGCGTAAGTCCTAAATTAATAATTAGGTTTACTTATCCTGCCGTAGGCATTATTACGAATTACGAATTACGAATTACGAATTTTTTTATGAGTATTATTACCCTACAATCAGTTAAAAAAGATTTTGGTATCAAAGAAATCTTAAAAGATGCCAGTTTTAGCATTGATACCACTGATAAAGTTGGTTTAATTGGTACTAACGGTTCTGGTAAATCAACATTATTAAAAATGATTGCTGGGTTAGAACCAATTGACGGCGGTCAAATTTTAGTCAACTCCGGTTCTAAAATTATCTACTTACCACAACAACCAGATGTAGATGAAAACCGCACAGTTTTAGAACAAGTATTTGCTGACAGTGGTGAGCAGATGACTTTGGTGCAGGAATATGAAGAACTGTCTGATAAATTAGCTCATTATCCTGAAGATAGTCAATTAATGTCTCGTCTTTCTGGTGTCATGCAGCGTATGGATGCAACTGGTGCATGGGAATTAGAAACTAATGCCAAAATCATTTTGAGCAAATTAGGAATTGCTGACTTTGATGTAAAAGTTGGGACTTTATCTGGAGGCTATCGCAAACGCATTGCACTAGCAACAGCCTTATTAGCTGAACCAGATGTATTGCTGATGGATGAACCAACAAACCATCTCGATGCACTTTCTGTTGAATGGTTACAAAGTTATTTAAATCGTTATCGTGGCGCACTTTTTCTCATTACCCACGACCGCTATTTTCTCGATAAAGTTACTAATAGAATTATCGAAATTGATAGAGGTGATATTTACACCTATACAGGTAACTATTCCTATTATTTAGAAAAGAAAGCTTTAGCAGAAGAATCTGCTGTCAGTAGTCAACGTAAACATCAAGGGGTATTACGACGAGAATTAGAATGGCTTAAAAGGGGACCAAAAGCCAGAAGTACCAAACAAAAAGCGAGAATTGACCGCATTCAAGCCATGCGCGAAACTGAATTTAAACAAGCGCAAGGTAAAGTAGATATTTCTACAGTTAGTCGTCGCATTGGCAAAAAAGTTATTGAACTCAATAACATTAGTAAAGCCTATAATGGAAGGACTTTAATTAATAATTTCACCTACGAATTTAGTCCCGAAGACCGCATTGGTATTATTGGTGCTAATGGTGCAGGTAAATCTACTTTAATGAATATTATCACCGGACAAATTCAACCTGATTCGGGAAATGTGGAAATTGGTAGTACCATTCACATTGGTTATTTTGACCAACATTCTGAAGACTTACTCACAGCTTTAAATGAAAATCAACGAGTCATTGACTACATTAAAGAAGAAGGAGAATTTTTACAAATAGCTGACGGGACAAAAATTACTGCCTCTCAAATGTTAGAGCGATTTTTGTTTCCAGGAAGTCAGCAATATGCACCAATTCATAAACTTTCTGGTGGAGAAAAACGGCGTTTATTTTTGTTGCGGTTACTCATCAGTGCGCCTAATGTCTTGATTTTAGACGAACCCACCAATGATTTGGATGTACAAACATTAGCAGTATTAGAAGAATATTTAGAAGATTTTTCTGGTTGTGTCATCGTCGTTTCCCATGACCGCTACTTTTTAGACCGTACCATAGATACCATCTTTGCTTTAGAAGAGGGTGGTAATTTTAAACAATATCCTGGAAATTATTCAGTTTATTTAGATTACAAAAAAGCAGAAGAAGCAGCACAACAACAAACAGTTAATACCAAAGAAAAACCTAAAAACACTACTGAAGAAAAAGCTACATCTCCAGAAAAAGAAACTAAGAAAAAACGGAGATTATCTAATTGGGAAAAGCGAGAATTTGAGCAGTTAGAAGGTAAAATTTCTCAATTAGAAGCAGAAAAAGCCTCTACTGAAAAAGCATTACTAACTGTTAGTCCAGGAAATTATACCCAAGTACAAAAGCTGTATGAACAGGTAGAAGCACTCAAGCAAGCAATTGATGTAGCCACAGAACGTTGGTTAGAATTAGCGGAAATGGACGTTTAATAATTGGTAAGCATTCAGCTATCAGCTATCAGCTATCAGCTTTCTAAAGCTGAAGCTAAAAATACCCATTTGATAACTCACCGATTTATCAAACATTCTAAATCCTGACTCGTGAATTCTTACAATAATTGCAGTTATCCAATACCGCTAAATCAGCTAATTATTGATCATAAAGCAGATTTCAGGTAAATGAGGTACGCAATTTAAGAACAAAGCCTTATACCAAGAGATTTTCAACCCTGTTCCCTGTTCCCTGTTCCCTGTTCCCTGCTGTAATTTACGTATGAGGTAAATCATCTTCGGTTGCAGCTTTATCTATACTAATTACCCAAGGGATACCGTTATTAACTGGTGAACTAATACTAATTTTAGCTTTGTTAGCAAACCGTTTTAACGTTTCGGATAAGTAGGGAACCGTCGTCATGATATTTTGATAACTTTCGATATCATGACAAACCATAATTAGCATCAAAATACCGCCGTTAACCTTGAAATACCAGTGACAATTAGATAAATAAATGCGTACCATGCTATCGCAAGCTAGGAAAAAGCGTTTTTTTGTTACTTCTTCCAGTTGACTGAGCAATATTTCACTAATTTGAGTAGTTTTATAGGAAGGTAAATCATCTGGAGATAGGTGTGGTTTAGTCATGGTTTTCGTCCTTATTCAAAAGAACCGTTTGAGATAGTCCCAGTTCCTAACCGTTCACTCCCTTATGAATGTTTATATAGTTGTTATTTGTTCTGTTTTCATTTTCCACATATTTTCTTTAGTAAGTTAGATACAAAAATATATGAAGTTTTGTGATAATAAAGGCTTTTTTAGGTAAAAACAACCTGTATTTATGTTTTTATTTTTTCATTAAATCAAGTAGGGTGTGTTCCGGTTATTTAAGGATTGGGGAGTTTGAAAAAGTTAGTACTAGCGGTAACGCACCATATCGGTGCGTATAGCCCTTAAAATAAAGTGAAACAAAATCTACAATAGCAGCTAAACCAGACAAGTTATGTTTATCAGATTTTTGTCAAGTAATTAAGTTTTGCAGTACAACTGACAATCTCGATTTTGTTAATGTTTTATTTTGCTTAAACTCCCTTTTAAAGTTGAATTGAGTGTGAATTTATTAACCCTAAACAATTGCTAAATTATTCAAAATACCTGTAAAACCAGTAATCTCAATAATTGCATCCGTAGCAGCAGAAAAACCAGCAATATTATCATTGAGTGCTACAAATGTCTGTTGAGTTGTACCACTACCCAAAGTGAATGTAGCCGCACCATTAGCTACAAGTTTAGTATTAGTTAATACTGCTTGAATATCATTTACACTCAAGCTATTAACCGCACCTGCATGAAATACATTTGTCTTACTCACAGCATTAATACCATCAATAATATCGGTATTAATATCAAAGTCAGTAATTTGATCGTAACTACTAAACACAGAATCAGTGAAATTGAGATAACAGAATTGATCAGCACCATTACCACCGGCGAGGACATCTGCACCCACACCACCTACTAAGATATCTTTACCATTTCCACCATCAAGAGTATCATTACCCCCTAAACCATAAAGTTCATCATTACCATTATTACCTGCAATATTATCTAAACCATCATTACCTGATAACACATCTTGATCATTACCACCGATAATAAATTGAGTTCTGATAACTGCATTGGTTGTAGAATTAACTACATTACCATCAGCATCATAAATATAGGTAGTAATCAAATCAGCTAAACCATCGCCATTATTATCTGTGGTTTCTGTTTCTAATTGACCTTGACTATTGTAAGCATAGGAAATATTTTCTTCAATTGAACCATTATTTCCTTGATCATAGGTTTTGCTAGTTAGTTGACCATCAACATCATAGTAATTTTGGTAAACATCGTCTATGATACCATCTACATTACTATCAATATTTTCTGTGGCAATTTGTCCTTGATTATAGGTATAGGTTATTTTCTCATCCATGACACCATCATTATTTGTGTCAGTGGTTTTTGCGGTTAATTCTGTGGTAAATAAGTTGTATTGATAGCTAACAACTTTGTCAGTCTTTCCATCATTATTGGTGTCATAATTTATGGCGAATACTTTATAAATAAAAGTAGCTATGCTTGAGAAGTCAATAGTGTCCTCAAGACCATCATCCTCAATGTATGAACCGCCGTTACCAAAAATATCGCGGGTTTGGGTGGCGATCAAATCTGGGATACCATCACCATCAAAATCATAGCTATAGTTTTCTGATGCTAGTTTACCATTACTATCATAACTATAGGTTAGGTGTCGTAAGTATATAGATTCTGAAACCAATAATCTGTAATTCCGTCCCCATCCATATCTCCCACAGGGATACAATCACAGGACTCATATTTTTGACCATTGGGATAATAATTGATGCGGGCTTGCTGAATAAATGCAAAACCTATATAAATCAAGGGCTACAGGGGGATAAAATAGGAATAAAGTGCAAGGAAAAAAGGATGATGGCATCAAAAACTGACCACTTTTTATGACTCGATACTACTCCTAATACCATTTCTTTATGAGGCTGTGCTTAATTTTGTAACCTTATCTTTTTCTTCTCTGTGTCCTCTGCGTCTCTGCGGTTCGTTCCTTTTTAAATTTGGCGCATCTTTATACAGAATTGGTATAACTACTTCTAAATTCTCCTGAACTCCTGAACTCCTAGCCCTCACAGATAACTTTTTCAGCAAACCCTACATAAAACAGAAAAAAAGTAGGGGTAATTCATGAATTACCCCTACACAGGAATTGTAAGCATAGGTGAGATACCGGACTTCTTGAATAAGTCCGGTATCTTGATACTTATTTAACGATAATCCTGTCTTTGAATACTCCGTAACTTTGCGGCATCACGCATACCATAATCAGCACGAGTGAAGCGATTTAGCTGCATTTCAAAAAACTCCCGATTTGCCTGTAAATGCTTGGGATTTGTATCATCTAAAGGATATAAAAGGGCAGTTCTTAAAGCTTGAATTACCGCAGATGTAACATTATACATTGACCGTTGGAAAGTCACACCCAACTGAATCAATATATCTTCTTCTCCACGACAATATTGTTTGTAATAATCAACCAGATATTGGGGGAGAAAATGCAACATATCCTGCATTAACAACGTGGGGGGAATACCCGCAGTTCCTACCGGGAAAACATCAGCGTAGAGAATACCATAATGAAAGTCTTTTTGGTCATCTGGTACTTGTTTTGCTTGGGCATTATATGATTTTGTACCTCTAAATGGGGCGGTACGGTAGAATACAGCTTCTACATAAGGTAAAGCTGCTTCATATAACCAAGTAAAACCTTTTGATTTGGGAATAACTTCATAACATTCACCATCAACATAAACATGATGATAAATGGGGCGGCCTGCAATAGCAAAGATACCATTAATCAAGAAATTCATGGCATCAGGAACGCCTTTAAAACCACCCTCATCGTAAATATCCGACATTTCAAAAAATACCGGTGCCATTACTTCCCAGAAAAGTCCTAAGTTGGAGTAATAAGACATCATCCGGCACTGTTCCAAAAACATATCCGGGAACAGTTTATAAAGTCCCAACATTAAAGGATTTTTCTTGAAATAAGCTTTAATTGCTTTATCGGCGTTAGCTTTATATTCTTCTGAATCTAAATAGGCATCAAATTGATTAACTGGGGCGTACATTTTGCGATGCCATAACATTGCTTGCATACAAGCTTCGGCAAATTCCATGTTAATTCTGTCATGGAATAAATGATGCAATATTTTTGGCATTTTGGTGGTTTCGCCTTTTTCCATAAATGCCAAAAGTTCAGGATGTGCTGTAGCTTCACCGCGCCAAATTCTTAAATCAGCATCATCACCGGCATAATGATTATGTAAGTCTAAATATTCTTGGGGTAAGAAGTATTTAAAAGCAGGAAGGGGATTTAAAAATACTCTTTCGGCAATATAAAGTAAGTCCCGCCAGTAAAAGTCCATCGGTACAGCATAAGCTTTATAAATACCGATGATTTGCATTAAGTTTTCTGGTGTATCTGGCAGCATTGAACCGCCAGCTTCTAAGCGATGAATTACTTCTGCAAATTCATGGTTGGACGGTGGTAGTTTGGTTGTTGGTCTATCTGGAGTTTGTACCATTTTGATTTAGTTAGGATGTAGGACTATTTTGTAAGTTTTGTTATAAATCTTGCTGTAAATTTGGGCGAATTTTTAAAGCGTGGAAGATGCTTAAAACGTCATGTGTCCACACTGGTAAAACGAGAGTCATTGCTATTTCTTCAATTGTGTGGATGAAGCCAGCAATACAAGTTAACCATAAAGCAATTCCGGCATAGTTAAAACCAAATAAGGAAACAATGGCGATAAATAAAGTCATGCCCCAAAATTTAGCAGAGTAGGTGTGATAACTGGCGGGTTTACCATATTTAACGAAGTTGACTATCCACCAAATTACTTGGACAAAAACAACAGTTAATAAAGGCAGACGATAGGCAATTAATACTTGCGGATGTACTAACCAAGCACTGATAAATACGCAGCTAAATAAACAAACATCTGCCCAACTATCGGCTTGTCTTAATTCGGCTGTACTAACTCCTAAACGTCTGGCAATGATGCCATCGAAAATATCACCAATAAAAGCTGTGATAAAACCAATTAAAAACCAAATTGTGGTTTTTCCATCCAGGGCATCCCACAGGAGAAAGGGGGCAACTACAAACCTATAGATAACTAATAGTGTGGGGATGTATTTAGCGTTCATTCTTTCTCCTGGTGTAAATCTCTAAAGTAAGAATGGAGTTAACAGAATTAGTTGCTGAGATAGCTATATTTTTACCTACTGAACTTCTGCAACTCCTGTATTCTGTTAGCGTAAGCTCCACTCTGCGAGTGGCACTCCTTCTTAAATTACTTCAATGCCACTTGGGAGATTACGGTTTTTTCAGGAGTAGGAATAGCAGCTACCATTGCTGTGGTTGTGGTTTCACTCCAACGCACTAACCAGCTTGGTTGTACTCCTAAGAAAATGATCAGGGATGCTAAAATTAATGCGGGTATTTTTTCCGCCCAAATAACTTTGGGATAATAAGCTAAGTCGTTGTTAAGTCTACCAAAACAGGTGCGGTTGAGGAGAATGACGAAGTAAACAGCAGTTAAACCAGAAGAGGCTACGCACAATAAAGTAGATATTGGGAAAGCAGAAAAACTGCCTTGGAAAACAATAAATTCAGCAATAAAACCTGTTAAACCAGGAATGCCGGCGCTGGCCATACCACCAAGAACCAGTAAAGCACTAATAAGGGGTAAGCCACGAATAGGACTCATTAAGCCGTTGAGTTTATCTAGTTCTCTTGTGCCAACTTTGGCTTCTACAACACCCACTAGATGAAACAGGATAGCCAAAATCAGACCATGACTGAACATTTGCGCTACCGCACCCACTAAGGCGAGGTTGGTACTGGAGGCTGCTGCTAGGAGAATATAGCCCATGTGTCCGATGGAACTATATGCTACCATGCGCTTGATGTCTTTTTGGGCGATCGCAATTACTGCCCCATAAATTGCACTAACAGCACCCCAAATTGCTAATGTTGGTGCAACTACATTCCAAGCTTGGGGAAATAAACCAAACCCAAACCTCAACAGTCCATAAGTTCCTAACTTTGCTAAAACTCCACCTAATAAAATAGCCACGGGTGCAGAAGCTTCAACGTAAGCATCAGGTAGCCATGTATGGAAAGGAATTAAAGGAATTTTAATGCCAAAACCTAATATTATTCCCACTAATAATAGTAGTTGCATTCCTGCAGAAAGGTTTTGGGTAGTAACAGCATCTAAGGCAAAACTATGAGAACCACTTAACCATACAACACCTAAGAATGTAGCCAGAATTAACGCCCCGGAAACTGCTGTATAAATCAGGAATTTCATCCCAGCGTAGGCACGTTTTTCTCCTCCCCAAATGGAAATTAATAAATAAAATGGTATTAATTCCAGTTCATAAAATAGGAAGAAGAGAAGTAAATTTTCTGCTAAAAAAGCACCAGCAACGCCACCACTGACTAATAAAATCATGGAATAAAATAACCGAGGTCGTTCGGTATCTTGGCTACTGCTGTAAATAGCTATCCAAGTTAATAGGCTGTTTAAAACCAACATTAATATTGATAGCCCATCAACTCCTAACTGATAACTTAGCCCCAAAGTTTCATTCCAAGGTAAATACTCTTGAAACTGCATTCCTGGACTATTGATATCAAATTTCAACAGTATAAAAACATTCCACAACAGAACTAAAAAAGCAATTGTTAAAGATACCAGTCTAATTCTCGTTTTAGGAATAATTGTATCTGGTAAAAATCCGATAATTGTAGCACCAATAATTGGCAACCAAATTAAAACACTCAGCATATTTGATGATGGATAATGGGTAATTTTTAATTGGTAATTGGTAATTGTTTTCTTAAATTATCTTTTACCAATTGATTTAAATTAACTAACTAAACTGACTTTACCAGTGTCTAAATCGTCATAACCACCGACTATTTTGAGTTTATTAGTCATGATTAATTCTGATAGGACTGGTGAAGATTTCGGGATCATCCCAATTTTGAAAAAATAAACTTGCCCACTGCAAAATCTCTCTAAAACTTTCTTTCCTTCGTGTCCTTCGTCCCTTCGTGGTTCGTTCATTTCATGTCTTGGCCTCAATAAAAAAATAAACTTACACATTTGGGATGATCCCAAGATTTCAAGTTTTCAATTTGCACTCAAATGTTTGGTTTACAGGTGTTTCCTAGTTTGTCTCCTGGTTGTCCTTGAGATTTTTCAATTCCGGGCTTAATTGCCTCTATTAAGTTAGTAATATTTTGGGCGGTAGCCACTTCAGGTGTAACTAAGTTGGAAGCTACACTCACAGCGACTCCTGCACCAATAAAACCTGTTCCTAATTGGAGTAAATGTCTCCGGGAAAGATGATTTTTTGCTGTTTATTTTTCACTGGATTATTTTTAACACGATGAAAATATCACTCCTTATTTTAAATTGATTTTGTCTATCTAAATCATAGATATTTAAAAAACTAAATCTATGAACTGTAAACCCCAGAAAGGCCATGTCACCCAAGCACCTAAAACACCAACCCCTAATAAAACTGTCAGGGCATAAAATTGAGTTTGTCCGTTGGTGCTGTATTTCAAACCTTCTCCACCTAATAGGGAAAATAAACCCACAAAGTTAACAATTCCATCAACTACAAATCTGTCAACCATATCAGCTAAATTGGAAAGTTGGGCAACACCAAAGATAATGGTGACTTTGTAAAGTTTGGGGGTGTAAAAGTCGTAAGCAAGTAAGTCTTGTAAACCTTGCCAGGGTAAACGTATTGGTTTAGGAATGTTGCCTAAATAAATGACTGCGCTAACGCTACAACCGAAAATACTTGACCAAATTAACAGCAGTGCTACATCTTTATTTAAAGTCGCCCAACTGGGAAGTAAAGATAAACTTTCTAGCACCAATGGTAGATGTAAAACAAAGCCGAATAAAATCATCATTGGTAAAACCATCAACCAAATGGCTTCGGGGGAACGTTCACTCATTTGTTTAGGTTTACCAGCAAAAATCAAACCAAATTCTCTGGTTAAACTAAAGGCAGTTAAAGCGTTGACGGCAATAATAATTCCCACTAACCAAGGATGAGTTCCCCATAACCCATCTGCTAATTCTATTAATGCCCAAAAACTACCCAAAGGTGGAAACCCAATTAAACCTAATGTGCCGACAATAAATGCTAAACCGGAAATGGGACGACGTGACCATAAACCACCAAGTTGGGTTACATCTTGGGTGACGCTATTCCAAACAATTCCTCCGGTACTCATTACCAATAGTGCGGTAGATAAAGCATGAGTGAGGACTAATAGTAATGCAGCTTCATCCTGTTGTGTGCCTACGGCGATAAACACTAATCCCATGTAAGCACTGACAGAATATGATAAACAGCGTTTGATGTCAATTTGAGCGATCGCAATTAATGAACCACCAATAGCTGTGACAGCACCAATAGCTACCATCGCCGAAGAAGCTACAGGGGATAAACTAAACACAGGTTGTAATTTAATCAATACCCATGCACCAGTAGCAACTACCACCGAGTTCCGTAAAATTGTGCTAGGAAGTGGACCCTCCATCGCTTCATCTAACCACAAATGCAAGGGAAACTGAGCGCATTTACCCATTGGACCAGCGATTAACGCTAAACAAACCAAAGTAATAATTGTCGGGTCTACTTTGGCAGTTTGCGCCCAAATTGCTAAGTCTTGATAATCCCAAGTTCCGGCTAAAGTCCACAGTCCCAGCACTCCCATCAGCAAGAACAAGTCACCAACCCGTTTGGTTAAAAATGCATCTCGCGCACCAGTCACCACCAAAGGTTGACTAAACCATAAACCGACTAATAAGTAAGTTCCTAAAGTCAGAACTTCCAAAACTACATAACTGAAGAACAGGTTATTGCATAAAGCTAATGCACATAAACCCGCTTCAAACAAACCTAATAAAGAATAGAATCTTCCCCAACCCCAGTCCATTTCCATGTAACCCACAGCATAAACTTGGGCGAGGAAATTTAAACCTGTGATCACAATTAATGCACCTACACTGATGGCAGATATTTCTAGATTAATAGTCAGGTTTAAACCAGCAGTGGATAACCAAGGTATCAATACCTCTTTAGCTGGATGATTCCAAATTGCGAAAAATGCCAAGACACTATGCAAAAAAGATAGTAACGTCATAATTAAATTGACGTAACCAGCAGGTCTTGGCCCTGTGCGGCGAATAATTCCCGGTGACCAAGGTAAGGCAAAAATACCGCCCAATAAGGCGTAGCAAGGGACCAACCAAACGGTCTCTAGCAAGGACTCAAACATGAATTTACCTCTATATTGGTATTATAAATGACTAACAAAGAATCAGTTTTCGTTGATCCCTGTAGATTCTGATTATGAAAAGTAGATTACTAGTGATGGAATTGAGGCAAATTTATCTTTGCTTAATATTGTTAGCTATAGCTTACCTTTATTTTTACCAAAAAGGAATTAGTTGATTAGAAAAATACACGATATTTCCTCTAATTTATTCTTATAGTTCTATGGATTGGAATATCTAATAAATAATATTGATTTGAATCTATAGTTGGATGAGGTGACAGGTGACAGGTGACAGAATAGATCAATCCAAAATCTAAAATCCAAAGGTGATTCTTTGCCCCTCTGCTGAAAAATGCCTAAATCTTTAGCTAAACAAGATTAAACCGATAGGAGCGGGTTGCATATCACGATAATCAAGGATTTGAACGATAATGAGATAGGCGATCGCCAAAAGAATGGAAATTGCACCTGTAATAATCGCAACTATTTTTGAACGGTTCATAAGTATTTTCTCTGCAATGGGTCATTAGAATTTTTCATGAAGGGGTAACAAACTTTACCCCACACCCGACAATTTGCTTATTGGCTATTTTTTTTACTGGCCATCAGTTCCGTTGCTTGTTGGACAGAAAGTGGTTTGTAGAAAAAATATCCTTGTACATCATCACAATTAATGGACTTCAAGAAATTTAGTTCTTCCAACTTTTCAACTCCTTCAGCAATCAGCCTTAAACCTAAACTGCGTCCTAATACAACTATAGCTTTGATGATATGAGCTACTCTATCATCTGTTGTCAAGTCGCTGATAAAAGACCTGTCAATTTTCAGATTGTGGAGTGGCAATGCTTGTAAGCGAGAAAGCGCAGAATGGCCTGTACCAAAATCATCAATAGAAAGGAGTAAGCCCATTTTCTCCAAATTTTGCAGCACAGTTTTGGCAAAGCTGAGATCCTCAATAGCAGTTGTTTCCGTAATCTCCAACTCTAAAAATCGCGGTTCTAATCCTGTTGCTGCTAAAATTGCCGCGACTGTTTCTACTAGCTTGGGTTGGCGGAACTGTTTGGGAGAAAGATTAACTGCAATCGTCATGGGTGGGAATCCCGCATCTTGCCAAGCTTTATTTTGAGCGCAAGCTTGCTGGAGTACCCATTCACCGATAGGGATAATTAATCCACTTGCTTCAGCCAGAGGAATAAAGACGCTGGGGGCAACTATTCCCATTTCTGGGTGATACCAGCGTAACAGAGCTTCCATCCCGGTGATTTCTCCTGTGATGATGTTAACTCGTGGCTGATAATATAACAGAAATTCGTCTCTTTCGAGAGCATGACGCAGGCTTTTCTCTAAACTCAAGAGTTCAGGCGTTTTGGTACTCAGTGACGCTTTATAAAACTGGTAGTTATTTCTACCCTCGTCCTTGGCATAATATAAAGCTGCATCTGCGTGTTGGATCAGGGTTTCAACATTAGAACTGTGTTCATCGAGCATGGCAATACCCAGGCTGGCACTTATATACAGTTCGTGTCCTTGGAGATGAAAGGGTTTTTCCAAAGCTGCTAAAATTTTTGTAGCTACTTGGACTACTTCTTCACTCTGATTAATTTGCGGCAGCAAGAGAGTAAACTCATCTCCTCCCCAACGGGCAATAATGTCTTTTGTTCTGATCGATTGTCTAATTCTTTGGGCGACATTTTGTAATAATTCGTCTCCTAGTGTGTGTCCCAAAGTATCATTGATAATTTTGAAACGATCTAAATCCAGGAAGATAACAGCTAAGGTGTTCTGTTCTGCAATTGCTTGATCTATGGCTTTGGTGAGTAGATCATTAAACTGTAACCGATTAGGTAAGTCGGTCAGTAGATCATGTAGGGCTTGATAACGAATTTTGGCTTCTACCTGCTGACGCTGACGAGCGCCACTGATAATGGCGGCCATAGTCAACAGGCTAGATTTTTCATGGGTTGACCAATGACGCGGTGAGGTGCAATCTGCTAAACCCAGGTAGCCCCAAAAATCCTCTTCTAATCGCAGGGGTACAAGCAGGAGAGACTGAATCTCGTCTTGACACAGAAGTTGTTGTTCTGTATTGGGAAATTCTTCGATCAGTCCACTAATGAAATCTCCTTTGGATAAATTAGTGTACCAACGCTCTAGTCCAGAAGTTTGATAACAATGATTTTGCCAATGATTTTGGCATGATTTAATCCCTGTTTTTGTCCATTCAAACTGTAGGCTCATTGCCATTTCCCCTGTGATGTGATGGGGATGGTTATGAAAAAGATAGATGCGATCGCTGTTGGATGCTGTACCAAAGGTAGCAAGTGCTTTTTCTATTGCTATTTCATAATTCATTTCTGCCAGTAGATAATTAGCAGCTTCAGCTACTCCTTGTAGCAAGCGATCGCGCTGCCGTAATTCTGCCTCTGCTTGCTTTTGTTCAGTAATTTCTCTAATAATAAATGTTCTTATTAAATCACTTTCTGGTAAATAATGAACCGCTTGTTCAAAAATTTCTCCGCCCACTTCCACTTCTCGGACAAATGAATTATCCTTATCCTTTTGATTGGCAACAGCATCTAGCAATTGTGCTAGGATTGGATGCTCTTTGCCCATTTCCCTAAGTCTGGGAAACTTCAGCCCTGCTGCTGGATTCAAATATGTAACATTGCCCTCTGCATCCATTTCGATAATTGGATTAGGAATGAGTTCTGGAAATGAGGCTAGACGAGTTAAAACAGCATCAGCAGATCCGTCAATGTTGGTATCATAAACAATGAGAGTATCAAAAGGATTAGCAGGATTTCCCTGTGCCAGCAGAAATTCGGATAAGTCTCCAGATTCACAAGAAGCTCCAAATGCCTCTTCTGATAAATTGGAAATAGCATAATATTTAGCTTGGGCCTGGGGATTACCAAAAGCAACTATGTCCCCATGCTGGAGGTTATGAGAAAAACATTTAGTGCCATTAACATATATACCGTTGGTACTTTTTTTGCCTTTGAAGTCACCATCAATAATCCTAAACCCAAATTTTTCGGTATTGGGAACAGTGACACGCAGTAAAATTGCGTGTTGTCTCGATACAGACCGAGAACGGAGAACAATAGCGTTTCTTGTATCCCGTCCCAAAGAGTAAGTAGCCTCTAACAGCGGGATAGTTCGCTGTCCCTCTGGGTCTCGGACAACCAATAGGTGGCGTATTTTATCCCGTTCATTTTCTGCCATACTTTGTCCTTAAATTTTCATATCGGTAGATTTTGCTATGCAACAATATGGCTTCTAGGAGTCCTGATTTTCAAAGTCTGCCATATCAAAAAGGTAATTTATGACTTTTTATTTTATGGGTGTTTATTCAAGGTTAACCTCTCTACTCTGCCAAAAATTGACTTTCTGTTATGAGTAGAGGTTTGGTTGTATTGAGTGTTATGTGTAAATTGTTAATTACCAAGTAAAAATAAATACCCTTTCCCCAATCCGGCAACCCTATTCATCTCGTAAGGATTTTATTGGCTTTCAGCCCTATATTTGACAAATTGGCAAAGGTATTTTTGTAAGTAAAAATATAATCTAGTTTTTTCTAATTTATGTTACTTAAGTCACGACAAATTATAAGAAAATAGGCTGAAGTTTAAAATATTTTGAGTTAGGCTAAAAAATCAAAGCCCACGCAGGTGGGCTAAAATCTTTGTAGGCTGAGAAGGCACCCTTAATAAATTTTGATCACCGACTATGTACCGTATCTTAACTAGAAGCACGATGTACCGAATAATCACGTAAATGAAGTCTTACTAAGCGCAACCAGCGCATCCAAGTTTTAGCAGGGTAGTCAAAAAATGTGAAAATATCGCCAAAACCCAAATTAGTTTTTTGATGATGCAGCCAATGTTGTTCGGGAGTGGTGATAAATAGCAATCCACATAACAGAGTGACAAGTTGAGGAGTTTGCCATCCTAAAGCTGTGATATGTCTCCACCACACATGAAACTGACCTAACAGCAAACCACAAATCACACCAACAGGAGAGAAAGACCAGAGGAATAATGCTACAAGCAGGTATGGTAGTGCGCCTAATATACCATCTAAAAGCACCTGATAATTGAATGTTAAAATAGCATAGTGCCGAAAATCCTTTTTCCAAGAGTGGTGTGTTGTTAGATGAAGGCTACCAAAAACGTGCTGAGGTACATGATAAAAGAAAGTTGACAGGAAATCGCCTAAAAACAGTAACAACCAAGCAACAACGATAGCCTCAAGCATTTGTACTCCTAAAGTTGGATGGAAAAATTGCCTAGGGAAAATAACTCAAACTTGATAGCAGCAGTCACCAGTCAGCAATGAAAGGGGTGTAGTGTGTGGGGAATCCTATAATTAAAAATCAGAGGTTAAAAATCAGGACACTGTATTGAAAGCACTATATGTATCGAGAGCTATTTTTATCTCTTTCTGCATAGATACTTGCAGGGTCTGGGCATTTAGTCCCTAAACCTCATACCCTACTTTCAGTCAGTAGTAAAGCTATCTTGGTAAATGGCTGTGTCACACTTATTTTTTTCTTCATTGACCAGCAACACCGTGTATGTAGATCAGTTGCAGGTTTGTAAATTTAGATTTCTTAATCGCAGTGAACAGCAACTTTGGATTGATGATTGTTTGTCTGATGGTAAAGCGGTACAGTAAATTATACATTCACAACCCGATAGATATAGTGGAATTTATTTTTTCTATACACAATCTTCTTACTAAGACATACGGCGTAAGCAAAGATTGAGTTAACATCAGTACAAATTTAGGTTAAACTTTCCTTTTGCCTGTTAAAAGTTCTTTGTGTTGACAATTACAGCCGATAAGCGGTGAATGCAGTACAAAACAAGAGTGAAACAGCCATTTACCAAAATGGTTTAACTACTGACTGCTGTAAGTCCATAAATTCAACAAATTCAACAGGATGACTATATTGAGGTGATATTAAAATGCCCAAATGGAAATTATTAACAGAATTCACGTTTGATAGCGCCCACTACATCAAAGACTATAATGGTCCTTGTGGGAGAATGCATGGTCACACTTATAGGGTCAAAATCGAAGCAAAATCATCACAGTTACATTCTTCAGAATACTGTCCTCACCCCGTTATGGTTGCTGATTTTAGAAGCTTACGTTGGGCTAAAAAAGATGTCACCCAAGGAGGTTTAGATCATTGTGTTCTGAATGAAATTTTACCTCCTGAATATGAAACAACTGCGGAGATGATTGCTAAATATATTTATGATGAAACCAAAAAGCGATTACCGCAGGATGTAAAACTTAAGGTCGCAGTTTCAGAAACTCCTAATTCTTGGGCAGAATATGAGGATGATTGATGGTTAGAATTGTTGGCAGCATCCCAAATGTGTAAGTTGATTTTTTGGCAAGAAAGGCAATTGCTCCCAGGCTTGATATGAATCAACCGCAAAGCACGCAAAGAACACAAAGTTAAGATGGGTGAAAAGAGTTTTTCGTTTTGCTGCGGTTATTTTTTATTTCATGGGGATGCTCCCGAATTGTTAGATATGTTTGTGAATTTTTCTCTAAATTCTGATTTAGATAATTTGATTATTTCATCCTAAAAATCCTGATTCTGACATCAACTCAACCGTTGTCTTAACCACAAAGCCAATAAAGGTAAAGCTAACCGATAACCCTGTTCAGCACTGTAAATTAAACCTTTATTTTGTAACCCAGTTAAAGCACCTTGCAGACTTCCGCCTCTAGACAGTCCATGTTTTTGAATATATTCTTTACTTTGTGGTTTGTCTGTAGGATCAACAGCTAAACATTCTAAAAGATGTATTTGGCTTGCAGGTAATAACATCAATAAAGATTCATAGGTGATGGATAAATCTTTCAGGATGGCTTCAATTACTTGTTGGACTTCTTGTTCAGTAATTAATCCTTGTGAATGCTGCAAATTTAATAATCTGCGAATTAAGACCATCGCATCGCCAATATTTCCCTGAACTGTATCTAAGAATATTTGTAATGCTCTTGAATGAGGATCAAATTTGAGGTTTTCTGTATGCAAAATCTCTCTAGCCCACAATGCTAAAACATCTTTAGCTAAAGGAGCTAATTGGATGGCTTCTAGCGGGTAGTTACTATCATCTTGATGATGGCTTGTTTCAGCAATTGTCGCCAGCAAAACGTAACTAACATTAGGGTTTGCTTTGACTTCGCGTCTAAAGGTTGATTCCCATAAACTATTGCGATCCCAAGAACGAATATGCGGGAAACTCTGTAAAATCAATACTACTCGCTGATTTAAATCAGCAGCCATAATTTGTAATAGTTCCAGTAAAATAATAAATGCTTGCCATAGCTGTTTTTGATTCAAATAATGCAATAATTTAAGTTTACTTTCTGCATTAAATATAAAAAAGTCACTCGCGGTTTGATTAACCCAAGTTTCTATTTTTTTTGCTTCCCAATTTTGATTAATCGCTTCTGCTAATAATTGCAAAAATCTCTCGCCATCTGTAGCGCGGATACAGTCTATCTCCAAGACAACAGCACTCACTTCCTGCGCTGCAACTCTGACTAAAGTCCGTCTTCCACTTCCAGGTACTCCAGTAATCAGCAAATCACCATCCTGTGCAAGTATTTCTACAATGCGCTGAAATTCTAATGAACGTCCAATTAATTGTAAAGAAGTAGATAAGTTTAAGTTCACGGGTTTCTCGTCTCTGGTTATGGTTCGCGCTATTGAAGACAACATAAATCATTTGGTGTAATTATGATAACTATTGCAATATTTTAGTGCAGTAATGTTGTTGGCACTAAAAAGTCGTGCTATTAGTAATTTAACACTTTAAATAACTGAACATAAAACCTAATATCCACATTCCCAACTTCTAACAGAAGTATGGGACACATCCTCTATCCCTTATTAAATAGGTAATTCCCGTGTTAGAAGCGTGCGTACTGGCAACAATACTGTGCGGATTTTTCGGCATCATCCTCAAAAAAAACCTGGTGATGAAGATTGTTTCAATGGATGTGATGAGTACGGGGGTGATTGCCTTTTATGTATTTATTGCATCACGAGAGGGTTTATTTACTCCCATTCTTGATGAGGTGAAAAAACCTATTTACGCTGATCCTGTTCCCCAAGCAGTAATTTTAACAGCAATCGTCATCGGTTTTTCGATTCAAGCTTTGATGCTAGTCGGTGTGATGAAATTGGCACGGGATAATCCCACATTAGAAAGCAACGAAATCGAGAAAAATAACACACCATGAATACAATTACCATTGCTTGGATTGGCATCCCATTTTTTCTAGGGTTCATCATTTTTTTAGTTCCCCAACTTAACCGACATTTGGCATTGTGGGGAACAATTGCTTCAGCAGCTTATGCTATACAACTATTTCTAGAACCATCACCGATAAAACTGAATTTACTGGATAGTTTCGGTGTGACTTTAGAAGCTGATCAGTTAAGTGGCTACTTTATTTTAACCAATGCTTTGGTGACGGCTGCTGTTGTTTTCTACTGTTGGAGTAGTGATAAAAACGCTTTTTTCTATGCTCAAACTCTGCTTGTGCATGGTAGCTTAAATGCTGCTTTTGTCTGTGCAGATTTCGTCAGTTTATACGTAGCCTTAGAAGTAAGTGGGATTGCTGCTTTTTTATTAATTGCATATTCCCGTAGCGATCGCTCAATTTGGGTAGGCTTACGCTATCTTTTTGTTAGCAATGTAGCCATGTTATTTTATCTGGTTGGTGCAGTGCTGGCTTATCAAACAAATCATTCTTTTAGTTTTGCAAGTTTAAAAGGTTCACCACCGGAAGCATTAGCATTAATTTTTCTCGGACTATTAGTTAAAGCTGGAATTTTTGTCTCCGGTTTATGGCTACCTTTAACACATTCAGAATCAGAAACACCAGTTTCTGCCTTACTTTCAGGTATTGTTGTTAAAGCCAGTGTTTTACCTTTATTACGTTGTGCATTTCTTTCTGAAGAAATTAATAATATCGTCATAATTTTAGGTGTAGGAACAGCTTTAATGGGTGTATCCTATGCCGTTTTAGAAAAAGACACAAAACGGATGTTGGCTTTTCATACCATATCCCAGTTAGGCTTTATTTTGGCTGCACCAGCAGTAGGTGGTTTTTATACACTCACCCATGGATTAGTAAAATCATCTTTATTTTTGACTGCGGGTTCTTTACCCAGTCGCAATTTTAAAGAACTGCAATATAAATCTATTAACACAACAATTTGGATACCCTTAGTGATAGCTAGTTTATCAATTTCTGGTTTTCCTTTGTTGGCAGGTTTTGGGGCAAAGGTGTTAACCATGAAAAATTTAGTTTCTTGGCAGTTTATAGCCATGAATGTGGCAGCAGTAGGTACAGCCATATCCTTTGCTAAATTCATCTTTTTACCCCATAAAAAAGATGATGAACAGCAAGCAAAACCCGGTTTTTGGGTAGCAGTAATATTCTTAATCACTGGTTTATTTGCGGCAAATGTAGTCTATTTACAGGCTTATAATACTGCGGATATTCTCAAAGCCATTATAACTATCGCCGCTGGTTGGTTAGCATATCATTTGATTTTCAAACAGTTAGCAATATATATACCCCGTGTATGGGAGAAATTTGAGCATTTGGTTGGTGTCATGAGTCTAACTTTAATATTGCTGTTTTGGATGGTATTAGCATGATTGGACATTTAATATTAAGATTAACAATTTGGTTTTTACTCACTTCTGATGTGAGTTTGATAAATATTATCATCGGCGTAACAATTGCCCTTATCTTACCACGTGGTTACACATCAAGAGAAAAATTAACAGAATGGTTTAAGGTGAGCAGTCAAATTTTTGTTGCTATTCCTGTAGCTTTTAAGGAGGCATTTGAAATTATCTTGCGTCCCCATAATCAAGAAGAAATTATCATGGAAACAGTGAAGCTGAAGCGTTCTCCTCTTCTAGTTTTCATAGATATATTTCTGATTACTTTTACACCTAAAACCATAGTTGTAAGACACCACGAAGAAGAAGGTTCTTATGAAGTCCACTACATTAAACCCAGGGGTAGATAATCATGAATTTAGAAATAGTTTTAATCGCCATGATTGCAGCTTTACTTATCCCCATTTATGAAGCTTGGAAAACAGATGATACTTGGCAGAAAATGTTAGCTTTTGGCAGTGCTTCTAGCAAATCAGCCATCATAATTTTAGTCATTTCCGTTTTGCGTGATGATTGGATGATAGGTGTAGTAGCCGCAATTATGTTGAGTGTTGGCAATGCCGGCTTCATGTTATTAGCACATATTTTAAGAAGGTTAAATGAAGCATGATTACTATTATTAGTTATACCTTGATAGGCATAGGCTTATTTT
The DNA here is from genome assembly GCF_001586785.1 of Sphaerospermopsis aphanizomenoides BCCUSP55. Taxonomy (GTDB): domain Bacteria; phylum Cyanobacteriota; class Cyanobacteriia; order Cyanobacteriales; family Nostocaceae; genus Sphaerospermopsis_A; species Sphaerospermopsis_A aphanizomenoides_A. Next base: position 51,455 of record NZ_LUFH02000006.1, on the reverse strand, counting down.
TCTGGTTTTGGGGTACTTCTCATTTAGTCAGCAATAGATCAGTATTATTCAAATTACATGGTCTTTCGGTGACAGATACTCTGGGTTCAATGTTGATTATCGTTGGACTTTTAATGAAAATACCCAGCGAATGGCCATTACTGATTTTAGGACTTATTTCCTTAGCAATTTGGAATACCATGCTTGGTTATGTCATCGCATATTGTTCAACTCAAGAGGCAAAAAATGAATGATTCTTATCTCTATATAATTATTGCTTTGTTACCTCTAACTGCGGGGATGTTAGTAACTCAAGTTAACCCTTATCACGCCTTAATTCTGCGTGGGGTTTTGGGTGCAATAGCGGCGATGGTAGATGCAGTTTTAGGGGCGGCAGATGTGGCTTTAACAGAAGCATTAATGGGAACAATGTTATCTATTGCCCTCTATGCAATTGCTGTTCGTTCATCCTTAGTTTTGCGTTTAGGTGTGATTGAAAATCAATTAATAGAAAAAAATCAAGATAGCAATTTTCAAGAACTTATCAACGACTTTCGCAGCATTTTCAAAAAACATTATATGCGTTTAGAACTCGTACCTTATAACAGTAACCAGTGTTTGCAAAAGGCGTTAACGGAAAAAGAAGTTCATGCTACCTGTGCGCCATTAACAGCAAATAATCAAACACAGGAAACTTACCAAACTGCGATTAGAGTACAGCGCATTTATAACATTATTGAAAGTGAAATTTCATCACAAAACACAAGTTTAAACTATGTCAATGTTTCAGATTCAGGAGAGAAGCATACATGAAATGGGTTTACATTTTAGCTGGAATAGCTTTGTTTGTAAAAATGCTGATTATGCCTGAGTCAGCATCTGACTTACCAGATATTTCTATCACGGAAACAGTAGTTAGGGAAAGTGGTGTTGTTAATGCGGTATCAGGGATTATTTTCAGAAATCGCCTTTATGACACAATCTTTGAAGTGATTGTATTTACTATTGCGATTCTGGGATGTAATTTTTTATTAGCTAATGAAAATCCATCCTGCACTATTTATCAATTCAAAGATCAACCATCCATAATTTTAGCTCGTTTGGGTGCGACAATTGCAGCGTTAGTAGGTATAGAATTAGCAATTAGAGGACATTTAAGTCCTGGTGGTGGTTTTGCTGCGGGTGTAGCTGGTGGAACAGCGATAGGATTAATAGCAATTACTTCATCCTATCAATGGATGCAGGATATTTACCAACGTTGGCACGCTGCTGCTTGGGAGAAGGTTTCAGTGTTGGTTTTTATCGTTTTATCAGTGATAACTTTGTCCGGGTTCGAGTTACCACATGGCGAGTTAGGAGCATTATTTAGTGGGGGAATTTTGCCGATATTAAATATTATCGTTGCTGTGAAGGTGGCGTTAGGTTCTTGGGCTGTGGTTTTGATTTTTATTCGTTATCGGGGTTTGTTGTAGTTGTTAGTTTGAGGGTTTTTACGTAAGGAAGATAAGGAAGAATATCCCCAAATTTTTACATAATTTGTTGGCATAATTTGGGGTAAGATTATTGTTGACCATTAGCTAATTGTTGTAAGCATTGGGAAAATTCTAGCAATGATTGATTCTTGTTTAGAGTTTGATGATTAATCTCAATATATTCAGCAATTTTAAATGATTGACTTTCTTGATATTTCCTTTCTTCTAAATTTTTAAGTTTATCTTTAAGATGAGGATTGCTCTTAATTAAGATTTGGTTTGATAACTCCGTCAAACATTCTTTTGCACCATTTCCCCCTGCTTCAGCTTCTGCTATCAAATCTGTTTGGCCACGTTGTTTACTATTAGCAAATCTGATCCATTCTTTATTCTTTCGATTATCAGCATTTTTTGTAAAGTAGCAGCATATACCTAAACAATCAACTAATAGCCAAGCTTCAAGTTCTTGAACCATCGGAAAAAATTTCACTCTGCCTTCAAATGAGTTAACAACCTCTTCAATTCGATTAAATAAAGAATTTTTTTCGTTGCGTCTTTGAGATTGGGATTGTCTACCATCTGAATCTAAAAGAAATATTACTAAATCATCATTTTTTAAGTAACTGTTTACTGCCTTCTTTAAACCATCTTTATTTTTTGGATGTATGGCTGTATTAAAGCCTTGTTTAGAGCCAATTGTGATCTTTATATCATTACGACCATAAAAAATGACTATTTTATTAGCAATACAGTAAACTGCATCCCGATCATAATCGGATTCCGGCACCCAAAGACGAACACTTGGCATATTAACCAGCAAAAATTTCTTCAATTAAGTGACTATGATAAATTGCACTACCTAATCCAAAATCATTCATCCAATCTGAAAAATCATCTCGGCTTGCTGCTAATCTATCCAGTAGACAAGCTTTTGTGCCAATTTCTCCTTTCTGACTTAAAAGAATTACCGAAATGTCAGATGATATTTCCTCTGGAGAAAAACAATCAAGTAATTGAGAACTATGAGTTGTAAAAATAACTTGTGTTCTCTTGGATAACCTTTTGATCATATCAGCAATATCTTGTAAAATACCAGGATGAAAATTTCTCTCAGGTTCTTCAATACCAATAAGAGATGGAACATCAGATTGATAAAGCAGGATAAAATAAGCTATCAATCTCAAAGTACCATCTGACATATTAGATAAGGCTATTTTTTTACCATCTTCTTCAAGCACTGTAATCAGTGGCTTTTCATCTTTTTCTTCAACTATATCTAACCTAATGTTGAGACAGTCATATAGTTCTTGACTGATTTCATCAAATTTATTTTTATCATGTTTAGCCCAATACTGTAGAATTTCTTGAGCTTTACTAGCGTTGGGATTAAGGCTAGGTATTATTTCATCACCTTGTACAGATTTATAAATTATAGTTCTCTTTTGAATTCTAGGATAGATTCTGACACTATCAGGATCTACATCATAAAATTTCCAATCTTTGATATAGCTTGCCAACTTTTTAGTAAACGGTTTATTACCATATTTACCTGCATCTGTTAATGCTAGTCCATCACCATCAGAATCTGATTGGTATGTTTGAGAATTTTCGCCATTTTCATCATTTACTATTCCTTTGCCATTATTAATATTAATTACTTCAATTCCGTTGACTAAAAGATACTCTTTATCAATTAAAGTATTATTTTCATTGACACTTACTGAAATACTATATTCTGCTTTATTATTTTCATCATCTTCTATAGTAATTTCATAAAATATTTGTTTTTGATCAACTCTTAAAATTCTATCCATATACTCTATAGGAGGTAGCTTTGTAGCCATCAAAAGTCTATTAAGAAAACCTAGAGCTTCTAAAGAATTAGATTTACCACTAGCATTAGCTCCTACTAGAATTGTTAAATCTCGGAAATTTAAATCGACATCTCCCAAGCTTTTAAAATTTTTGATTTTTGCCGATATGAGTTTAAGAGTCATAAATATCTCCAGTATAGATTTAGTCTAGTAAAAACTTAAGTATTTGATTAATAGAGTAACAAAAAGCAATCATTTACTCCTATTTTCTAAAAATTCTCTAACCTAAGATTAACATTCAACTGAAGCTAGAGTACATAATTGCCTTTATAATATATCTTTGTTATTTTTTTGTTATTTTTTTTAGAAAATAAAGCAATTTACAAAAGCAAACTATAATGAGATAGTCCTTTCACGACATACATAAAACTAACATCGCTTCACCTGCGCTAATAAAACCACAATTTCATCCATTGCTTTCCTTACCACACTTGTAGGTTGTTCCGATTGATTAACCATAATACTAAAAACCAAAGGTTCATAATTAGAACCATTGACATATCCAGATAAAGAAACTACACCCATCATTGTACCTGTTTTGGCTTGGACAATTCCCTGGGCAGATGTGTTAAGAAACCGATTTTTTAAAGTACCACTTATACCCGCAACAGGTAAAGAAGCATGAAACACTTCTGCTAGGGAAGATTTATCCATAATTTGCAAAAGTTGTACCAAAGCTTCTGGACTAATTAAATTTTTACGAGATAACCCAGAACCATCTACTAAAATGTAACTGGTAGGTTCAACTCCCAATTCAGTTAAAGTTGATTTTAAAACTTCCAATCCTACATCAGCAGTAGTTTTATTTTTTGCTAATGGTTGTTTATTAGCTAGTGTTCTAAGTAAAACTTCAGCATACAAATTGTTACTATTTTTATTTGTTTCTCCCACTAAATCAGATAAAGGTGGAGATTCAATCGCCGCTATTTCTTGTTCATTTTTACCACCATTTTTGCTAGATGTATGTTTAACTTTAATCCCTGCCATTGCTAAATTTATCCGAAAATTTATGAGCAAATTTTGAACCGGATTAAAAACTGCCAACGCTGTAATTTCTGGTTTTGCATTTACAGCTAATTTTCCCTTTATCTCTAATATCTGCCCTTTTAAATCACGATTTACTTCCACAGAACCTGGTTCATTTTCTTGAACAGTAACAGAATTATTTTCAATTTTCCATTTATATGCTTCTGTGGGGTCAGCCCATTGTAGTCGTAATGGTTGACCGATTTTTTGAGGTAAAAGTGTTAATAAAACAGCATTTTCATTGAAAATCAAACTATTGACTGGTGCGCCATAATAGGCTTGTACATCTTCCCACTGCCAACTAGGATGAACTATTTCACCTTGAAAATAACTATCATCAGCAATTAATTGATCAACTTCACGAATACCTTGTTGATATAGTTGCTTGGCTAATATTTTCATTTGCTCATCTTTTAAACTGGGATCTCCTCTACCGACAACACGCAAAATACCATCAGCTTCTTGATAAATAGATGTACGCATCCGAAAATCTTTTCCTAATTTTTGCAATGCTGCTGCTGTTGTAAATAGCTTGGTTACAGAAGCAGGAATAAAATATTTTTCCGCATCTCGACTGTAAAGTGTTTGTGGAGATGATAGAGGTTTTACCAAAATTCCCCAACGCATCCTTTTAAATACAGGACGGTTAATTATATTATCTATAGATGATTTTAATTGAGCAGAACAAGTATATTTTGTAGTAGTTGGTGTAACTGGAGTTTGTGCTTGAACTATTTGTTGGTTCACACCACCGTGAATACTCACAAATAGCAGTATTAAGCTAATAGAAATTCTTTTAGATATCATAAAATTTCTCTCTGTGACGATGGTGGAAACAACAATAATCTCTTTAATTTAACACGCAAAAAGCCCATGATAGTCAAAAAAAATGCTAATCATGAGCTACATGAAATTATTTATCTGGGTTATTGTGCAACTACAAAAAAACGATATGACAAATTATTCCTCTTCCTCCTCTTCTTCATCTTCATATTCTTCAAACACCTCATCTATTAGTTCTTCTGCTCGCTCATCGGAAATTTTTAATGCTTCCTGAAGCTCAAATAGATACTCTTGTTCTGATTCAGGTATCTCTTCCTCCATACCCACCACCAATAGAGCGATGATATAGGCAGTTTCACGATAATTCTTTTTTGTTAAGGATGCGATCGCACTAGGGATTAAATTCTCTACTTTTTCTTGTGCTATCAAGGAGTTGACTGTTGCTGTTAATTTGTCAAAATCTTCCTCAGCGTAATCTTCAAACACTCCAATACCTTCTAGCATTTCGTCCAACGGGTATTCTTCCGTGGAAATAATGCCTTCCTCTTCTGTAGCAGATGAAAACAGTCCAATAATAGCGATCGCCGCTTCTGGTTCTAGCTTAACTGAAGTTTCACTGTGGCTTTTTACCAACTCAGATTTAGACATAAATATCCTTATGATTTAGCTAACTTCTAAGATTCCCAAATCATTGCATAAAATCACAGAGGCTGTTACTTTTTTTCATACATTAACTCCACACCCCACACCCCGCCCCAACGTGGTTTAGTCAAGGCGAGACCCCAACTTCTTCAAGAAGTCAGGGATCTGAAGTTTGATACTTACAACTTAGTTCCGCACTCAGCGCAGAAATTATGACTGGCTGGGTTTTTAGTACCACAATGACTGCAATAAACAGGCTCATCTGTGGCTGTGGGTGTTGGCTTGGGTAAACCAAACATCTGAGCGTTGCTCTTACCAGGGGCTACCATTGGATAGCAGTTTTCATCTCTGGTGACATGAACATTGACAATTACCGGGCCATTATGTGCCAGCATTTCGGCAATTTTATCTGCTAACTCTTCCCGGTTGCGAATAACCATGCCTTTGATACCGTAGGCTTGAGCCAAAAGTTCAATATCTGGCATCCCTACTTCCATATTTGAGCAGGAATAACGCTCACCGTAAAAGGCTTGTTGCCATTGACGCACCATCCCCTGCCAGCCGTTATTTAAAATCACAGTCTTGACATTTATGCCATACTGTGATAATGTTCCCAATTCTTGCAGGCACATTTGGAAACTGGCATCACCGCTAATGCAGATCACTTCTTCATCGGGGAAAGCCACCTTCGCACCCATCGCCGCAGGCACACCGAAACCCATTGTTCCCAAACCTGCACTGGAGATCCAGCGTCTTGGCCCGTTCTTTAAAAATTGTGCAGCCCACATTTGATGTTGACCGACATCGGTGGTGTAAAATGCGTTCGGTGCTTGGCCACCAACTTCGACAATTACTTCTTGGGGAGAAATGCTGTCAGGATGATGAGGCACAACCAAAGGATAATCTTGTTTCCAGCGGTTAATTAAGTTTAACCATTCTTGATTTTGGTTAGGTGTAGCTTTACTATTTGCATCTTGACATCGACGTAATAAGTCTTTGAGAACGTTCTTGACATCACCAACAATAGGAACTTCAGGAACGCGATTTTTACCAACTTCCGCTGGGTCAATGTCGATGTGAATGACTTTAGCGTGGGAGGCAAATTCATCTAATTTACCTGTTACCCGGTCATCAAATCTTGCACCCACACAAATCAGCAAATCGCAATCTGTCACTGCAAAGTTAGCGTAAGCAGTTCCGTGCATTCCCAACATTCCCAAAGACAGGGGATGATGTTCATCAAATGCACCGATACCCATCAAGGTGGTGGTGACGGGGATATTAAATAATTCTGCCAGTTGTTTGACTTCTGCGTGGGCATTAGCTGCGATCGCACCCCCACCAACGTATAACAAGGGTTTACGACTTTCTCTAATCAACTGAATTGCTGCGTTGATTTGTCGAGGATTGCCTTTAACAGTGGGACGATATCCAGGTAACTTCACTGAACCTGGTTCTACAGGCACATAATCAAATTCTTCTAAAGCCACATCTTTGGGAACATCAATCAACACAGGTCCTGGTCTACCTGTACTGGCAATGTGGAACGCTTCAGCCACGATCCGCGCCATGTCTTTCGGGTCGCGCACTACATAAGAATGCTTGACAATGGGTAAAGTAATACCGTAAATATCTGTTTCTTGGAAAGCATCTGTACCAATAGCTGCCCGTGGTACTTGCCCTGTCACCACAATCATCGGAATAGAATCCATATAAGCTGTGGCAATACCCGTGACTAGGTTTGTTGCCCCAGGACCAGAAGTACCGAAACACACTCCTACTTTACCTGTAGCACGGGCGTAGCCGTCAGCAGCATGGGAAGCACCTTGTTCATGTCTGACAAGAATGTGCTTAATTGTCCCAGTTGCTTCTACTTTATACAGGTCATCATAAATGGGAAGAATTGCCCCACCGGGATAACCAAAAATATACTCAACGCCATGACGAAGGAGACTATCTAGCAAAGCAAAACCGCCAGTTTCCCTTGTGGGAGTAACAGATGACGATTTAGAAATGTGGGAGTGCTTGTGATTTTCCGATTGTGGGAGAGTGATTTGAGAAGGCGAGCGCACGGTTAACCTCAAAATATAACTAAAGTTAAGGCTTAGATTCTGTATTTATAATTTCATTTTAATTTAAAAATTCCCCTAAATGCTGAAATAATCTCTATCTATCAGCTTAAAGATGGACTATGATTCTACAATTTTTAAATCAAATCTTGCAAGACTCTCCGGGTATTATGCCAAGTCCAAAAACCGATCACTAGGACAGTGAAACTCATGCCGCATAATACTAATGACAGGCCAAAGGCGTTAACTAGCTTGGTTGTAATCAACAGAGGAGCAGAAAGGGCAATATTAATGGCATGATTTTGAAAGCCAAACACCTTACCATGCATAGCCGGGGGTGTGTGCTGTTGAATCAAAGTTTGCATTGGCACGTTAATTAGGGCTGCTCCTAAACCTAAGAAAACGCACAATCCCAGAACTAAAGCTAGGTTTTGAGTAAAAATGAACATTGCCAATGCCACTGCCATAAATACAAAACCAATTAAAGGCAAAGGCTTACGATGTAATTGATGCCCAAAATGTCCGATAATTCCTGCACCTAAAACCATTCCCACACCAGCAGCCGCCACAAAAAAGCTAAAATCAGTTTGCTCTAGGTTTAACTTGGCAGCTAATCTAATAGATAATTCTAGTAAAGCAGCAAACACGCAGTACAAAGCGACAATTTGCAGCATGGCATTCCAGATGAGGCGATTTGTTTTCAGATACTGCCAACCTTGTAAGAATTCAGTTACAGGATTAGCTACAGAAGTCTGCCTATGTTCTTGAAAATGAATCGGTAGCATGATGATGGCAGACAAAAGGTAAAAACCACCAACCAATAGTTCTTTACCAAATTCAAAGTTAAGATATTCTGCCCAGTTCAAAATAGGCTTGCCCACAGCATAACCGACAATTAATGCTCCCATCATGGTGCTGCTAAATAAGGCATTAGCGGCCATCAAATTCTCTCGTTTCACCATCAGGGGAATAGTAGCTTGTTCGGCGGGAGCAAAAAACTGTGTCACCGTAGAGATCCCAAAATTTAGTGCTAATAATATTCCTAACTGCCGTGGTAAGAAGGGTATACACAGTGTTAGGAATCCGCGCACAAAATCAGAACCAACCATAATCAGCTTTTTTGGCATTCTGTCAACAAGGACACCACCAGCAGAACCAAAAAAGATAGCTGGCAGGGTAAAGGCCATATATAAATAAAAGCGCCCAGTACCTTCTGATAAGTTGGCAGGTAAATATTTTTTCTCTAATAAGTCAATCATTAATATCAGTAAAACCTTATCTGCTAACTGGGAAATCAGTTGCCCAATCCACAGCAGCATAAAATTGCGGTTCTTTACTAGTGCGGCAAAGCCGCTATTAACAGCCGTCGGTTCAGTGGGAAACATCAGATACTTAGGGAATAGGGAATAGGGAATAGGGAATAGGGAATAGGGACTTCCAACTAAAAAAATATTCCATCGTTTGGGTCAGCAGGGGAAGCAGGGGGCGCAGGGGAGGAAGAATCTCATACTCATATTGGTTCTCACTCATTGAATAATTTAATTTCTGGAAGTCCCTTAAGTTATTCTCCCCTTCTCTCCAGTTACGTTGGTTTAACTATTTTTCTTTATAGCGTTTTAACAATAGACGCAAGAATTCAGCAGCATTCAGGGATTTTTGGGGCTGAGAATATCTGGTTGAAGGATCTGCCCAGTGACCTTGTACTGTTTGGGGCGATCGCCACATTGATAGATGGTCTACTGGTGGGTCTGCATAAAAATTATCTTCCCCACTACCTAAAATAGCAGAACTCCAATGGGTAAAATAATCATGACTCAAGCGATGTATCGGGAAATTACCCCATAGTGGGACTCCCCAGCCATCTATAGCGATAAAAGCTTTGACATGACCGCCCAAGAGTTGCCACTTGGTAGCAGCGATAATTGCACCAACTACACCAGCACTAAAGCTAATGAATATAACAGGCGATTCTAGCTTATTACTGAGGCGATCGCCTAAAAACTGCACAATATGAAATGCTGATAAAGCTAAAATACTTTCTCCTGGAAAACTCAGTATATTGACTGCATTGTGATTGATTGCTACATCAGTCGCTGGATTTAAGCACTCTGCAATAAAACTTTCCGTTAATTTTGGTTCATGGATGCCAGGGCAAATAATGATATTCATGCCATTTTGGATTTTAGATTTTGGATTTTAGATTTTGGATTTTGGATTAGGGACTTCCAGAAATTAAATTATTCAATGAGTGAGAACCAAGATGAGTATGAGATTATTCTTCCTCCCCTGCGCCCCCTGCTTCCCCTGCTGACCCAAACGATGGAATATTTTTTTAGTTGGAAGTCCCTTAGAGGATGTCTGAGAAATTAAAAATGTCATTTTCATTCGTGAGAAATATTAAATATACACCCTGACACCCTGTAAATCTGCGTCTTGTCTTGTTTTTCAGGTACTTGTTATACAACAAAATCACCGCACTATGTCTTGGGATGTATATTTTTATGTTTATGTTTATCCTATCCCCCCGGAAGGGATAATAATGAACGAGTATGGGCAATGATACAGTCATTCCCACTTCCAAACTTGCCATTTTGGTTATATTGAGGAAACTATTGTGGTTGCAACTCCAGAAAAACTGCAACATACTCATGAGCATCTACCAGGCCATGACCGCATAGCTGTATTGCTCATGGGTTACGGTGAAGTCGAAAGCTACGAAGATTTCGCTAATTATAATGAACAGGCTTTAAATCTACTTACAGCCAAATTTGCACCAGTACCCACTTGGATATATCCCCCCCTAGCAAAACTGTTGGCATTATTTGACCGCCATGAGTGGGGACACACCCATCATGATTTCATCTCTCCACATAATGCCATTTTTGAACGGCAACGGGCGGGAATTGAACACGAATTACAACATAAATGGGGTGGTGGTGTTCAAGTTTTCAAAGCTTTTAACTTTTGCGCTCCTTTTTTGCCTAAACAAGTTTTAGCAGAAATCAAAAATCAAGGTTTTGAAAAAATCTTAATTTATCCCCTTTTGGTAGTAGATTCTATTTTTACCAGTGGTATAGCTATCGAACAAGTTAATAATGCTTTAGCTGAATTAGCTGATGGTGATGAACATTGGGTTAAAGGAATGCGTTATATTCCTTCTTTCTACAATGAGCCGGAATATATTAATTTAATGGCGCGTTTGGTAGAAGAAAAAATTAACTCTGACTTAGCAGATGCTTACTTACCTTCCCAAATTGGCATCGTGTTAATGAATCATGGTTGTCCTCACAAAGCCAAAGGATTCACATCAGGAATTGATGAGAGTCAAGCACTTTACGAATTAGTCAGAGAAAAGTTAATTAACCGTTATCCTTTAATTTCTGTAGGTTGGTTAAACCACGACACACCATTAATTGAATGGACACAACCCAATGCAACCCAAGCTGCAAAAAATCTCATTCAATTGGGTGCAAAAGTGATCATGTTTATGCCGATTGGTTTTGCTACAGAAAACCATGAAACACTGTTGGATGTTCATCACATTATTCATGATTTAGAAAAACAGCATTCTGGTGTTGATTATTTACAAATGGCTTGTGTCAACGACGATCCACAATTTTTGGATATGGCTGCTGAATGGGCAAATGTTCACATTGCAGAGTTGATGCAAGAGGAAGCTAAGGAAGTTAATGTACAGTTAGCTTTAACTCACCATCATCACCATCATTAGGTGACAGGTGACAGGTGACAGGTGACAGAAGAAGAATAACTTCTTATCTATTGCCTGTTGCCTTGTATTTTAAGTTTAAATGTTAATCTGGAACTAATACTAGACAAGTACCAGTTTCAGGAGGGAAGGATGACACAAGCTAACTTATCTTCAGCCATTGCTGTGAATATCCCTACTACACTGACACTGAATATTTCCCATGAGCAGTTTGTTGATTTAGCACTTGCTAATCGAGATTTACAATTAGAACGAACTGCAATGGGAGAGTTAATTATTATGCCACCTACTGGAAGTTATACAGGTAATAAAAACTTTGATATTGCTGGACAATTGTGGTTATGGAATCGTCAGCATAAATAATGATTTTAACGAACCACGTTCGCGTAGCGTGCCGAAGGCATAGGAGCGAAGTACACTCACCCGAATGCTTCGCCCCTTTTAGATTGTAACTTGCATATTTCTTGTTGATATCCAAGGAGAAATAGTTGCTTTAATTTCTTGACCAATTTTTTGTTCAGCAAGTCTAAGTTCATAATTTTTCTGCAAATTCATCCAAAATTCAGCACTCGTACCGAAAAATTGTCCTAAGCGTAAAGCGGTATCAGCAGTAATTGATCTTTTACCATTAATTATTTCGGTAATTCTATTTTTTGGGACATGAACCAAACGAGCTAATTCACTGGCACTTATTCCTAATTCATGCAGTTCATCAGCTAAAATTTCTCCAGGATGAATAGGTGGACGTGCCATATAATTCTCGTTTAGTGATAATCTATAATTTCTATTTTTCTGACGGAGACATATTGTAAATAATGGTAAATGTTATGCGTTACGTAATCTATAACTTTTTCAGTATAGCACAACCAAAGCATAAAAGGCGCTGCTGATTTCAAAGATGAAGAAAAATCTTGAAAATTCCTCATACCCTCATTCAACAGCGCCCAATTTCTAAATATTCAGCACTTACACAGCTTCTGTATTCTTTTCTCCAGTCCGAATGCGAACCACTTGTTCAACAGGAGAGATAAAAATCTTACCATCTCCAATTTCTCCAGTTCGGGCAGCAGAGATAATTTTATCAACTACCATATCTACTTGGGAATCTTCAACGACAATTTCCACCTTCAGTTTTTGTAGAAATTCAACCGTATATTCCGAACCACGATAGCGTTCAGTTTGACCCTTTTGTCTGCCAAAACCACGGACTTCAGAAATTGTCATACCGACAATTCCCGCATTAACCAAGGCAATTTTTACCTCATCCAGCTTAAATGGACGGATAATAGCTTCTACTTTTCTCATTTTTGTCAATTCCTCACTTCTAAGAACGTCGTTTATATATCTAACCAGATTAGTCGTCTAAAGCTGTAACTATAGAGCTACTTGTTTAACTTGAGTTTGGTGTATTTTATTTTTCTTTTGCTCTGATGTCTAGACTTACTTACTCTGTTGTTGTAGGAGAGAGCGCCAATCTGCGATCGCCTGATCTGTCCACAGCCAATTTTGAGATAACTTATCTACTGTAAAACTTACTGGATCATTCTGAATTACAAGTTGACGAAGTTTAATCGCCTCATTCATATATTGCGTTTGTTTATTAGCAGGTTGATTATTTACGGATTTATATAAACCCAAGGCTAACCCTGCATAAGAAGTTAATGCTTCCGATGGCAGAATACCATTTTTATTTGACGTTGCTGTCAAGTTTGTATTTTGGTTCTTCAGTGCTAAATTCACGGCCTTAAACCACGCATCATTAGCCCGATTCAGATTTCCTTCTGCATAGTAAGCAAACCCCACTGAGTTATTATACAACACAGAATTAGGCTGATCCCGCACCGCAATTTCCCAATAACGTCGGGCATCATCAACACTGTATTTTTTATCTCTGGTTTGGGCAAATTGCCAAGCCAATCTTCCCCGGATAAAGTTAACAGATGGATCTTCAGTTTGCTTGGCGGGGATCAGAGCTAAAGCGGTATCTGCTGAAGCTAAAGCCCCACGATTCAGCAGTTCCTCTACAGCTTCTAAACCTGGTTGTAAGTTACCTTGACTCAATTGTTCTGTAGCTGTAGCAGTGACAACACCTGTGGGAGATGTTTTTAAATCAATCGGTGCTTGTTTAGTGCTAGGAGCAGTTTGGGGAGGAATCGGTGGAATTTTGGGATTTGCTGACTTTTGATGATGCGACCACCAGCTTAAACCTATTATGGCAGCTAACACACCTGCACCCACAATCCCAAGCATCGGCCATAGTCGCCGTCGGCGACGTGATTGGCGAATTGAGGTTAATGGAATCTGTGGAGAAACTACCTGATTACTTTCAACTGCTGTTGCTGAACTGGGTTTCTCACCCCAAAAATCAATTTCCTCTTCCACCTCAGCAGACTGCATTTCCTGAAGATTATTCTCTCCTTTAGCTGGCTCTAATTCTGCCTTCATGGTAGTTTCTGCCGTGGGGACTTGTGGATTACCCAATTGGCGAAACAGATCCGCAACAATCGCTGAATCTTCATCATAACCAGGGTGATCATAGTCTGGTTCATCTAAAAGATCCCCCCAAGTATCATCTCCTAGCCAATCTAGCTCAGAACTCTCCCGTGCTAAACCAGACGGCATCATATCCTCAAAATTTAAAGGCATTTCTAAATCATCTGTTGAAGCATACATCGCATTAGCAGATGTTCCCATCGGTGACTGATATTCATTCAGTAACTCCCCACTGGTAGACACACCAGTTTGTGGGCTGAGAAAACCTTCAAATTCCCGATGTAAATACAGCATCGGTAACGCCCAATACATTTGGTGAGAACCATAGGCAGAAATTAAACCCTGACGCACCCGACTCACACACAAATCTAGAGGATAGCCCTGACTTAAGTTACGGTAAAACAATTGTGTTAGGGTCAGCGCCACTTCATCAGGAATCCGTTCTGACATCGCTAAAACGCTTTTAATCCCGCGTTTTACCAAGCTTTCAGTTAAGTTGCGTTCTCCTGTATCCCCAGATGTATCAGCTTTTGCCCTATATGCGCCCAAACAGGAGTTAAACACCGCCATTTGGATATTATTATTCACCAGCAACCCTGCTAAATCATCACCGCTCAGGGTTTCTGTTAAACCTGTTCTGCGACTAACTAAATAAATTTCTCCGCCGTTCGCACCCACATTACTATGACCAGAGTAATGAAGGACGTGATATCGTCCCTGTTCCAAGGCTTGAGTTAATTCTTCCCTACCTGGTTGATCAAGAACCGTCAAATCAATTTCTGGCAGGTAATGACCATTTTCTACATGGGGGTTTTGGCGATGTAGTTCCGCTTGCAGGTTAATCGCTTCTTGTTTGAGTAAATCAAGACGCACTTGATCAGTGGGGGAAGAAATGACCATCAAAACTTTTACCCCGCTTTCTTCCTGTGGTGTAGGTAGATTGCGTGTTGGTAGTCGTGATGTGGAGGGAATTCCACTCTGGTAGCGTGAAAAAGCAATATAAGGGCCTGTGGCCAAAGGGCGATCGCCTGCGTGCATCACTTCCCAAGGCAACCGCGCTAACCTGGTATCTTTTAGCCCCAAACGTAAGCGTAGTACCTGCTGCTGATTCTGGGCAATACCTTGGGCAGTAATCCAACTATCTCTCAGAGTGCCTTGAAACAGTGCATTATATAATTGTTGACCCAGTGCCACCAAGTTTACAGAGTTTCTGGCAATCGCATCTCCCTGTAGCACCAACTGTAAAGGGTCATTCATCAGATGTCCTGCTGCTGCTAACCACTCAGCCACAGGCCAAGTCACCAGTTCTTCTGCTAATGGCACCCCAGGTGCGACTTGTTCCGTCCGCACCAAGTAGTCATTTTGCCCTACTGGAGTTACGGAAATGTGAAATTCCTGGGTCACAACTTCTCCTATTTGCCTCCTAAATCCGGTTTCCACCGTACAAGTTTCTAGTCATTCTTCCCTCTTGCTGATACTTTAGATGAATATTAGTGAGGAATGTTTCTGATTTGGTGTTGTTTTGCCTTTTTTGGCTTATACAACTTTATCCGGATTGGATTACTTCCAACTAGAACACTTTATTGGTAGATGCACCTTGATCTTCAACTCCTCTGGTAGGTTAACACCGACCGGAGGTTTTCTTTTTAATTTTGGCAAAAAAAGCAATCTTTGACCCAACAATTTCTTAAGCATTCAGCATAAAAATTCAGGACAACCACACCAACCAATACTAATCGGTGTAGAACCTGGAAGTTGTAAGTTGGTTTAGAGAAGGGTGAAAGGGTAAAGAATCTAGGTTTTTTCTTCATCTTTTACCCTTCCCCTTTAACCTTTAATCGAGCAGTGTGGAGATCCAAGCCTGATAACTAACTCCCCTAAGCAGCTACTAGCCATAGGAATTTTTTCTGTAAGTGACAACCACCTACATCGGGTGAAATTTTTCCGGAGCATAGTACAGTAAATAGGAACGTTTAGATGGTAGATGCACCCTGATAACTAATCTCCCCTAGTTGGCTAACACCTCTGGGGGTTTTTTCTGAGGTTCAAAAATATCAATGATGGAAATGTCCGCCAATTTTTCCGGAGATCAGATTGAATACCTGAACATTAAATTAGTAGATGCACCCTGATAACTAATTTCCCCTAGTTGGCTAACACCTCTGGGGGTTTTTTCTTAGGTTCACAAACAACAGTAATTATGCACCTCAATTGATCCGGAGATGAAATTAAGTTCTTGAACATTAAATTAGTAGATGCACCCTGATAACTAATTTCCCCTAGTTGGCTAACACCTCTGGGGGTTTTTTTTGGTTAGTATTCATCATCCTAACTTGGTCAGCATTCAATACTCAACATTAAGCTAGGCTAAGAGCGAGACGCTACCTTGACAATTTAATGTTTATTTTCCAACTCAATACTAGCAAATTAAAACCTCCAGATTGTTGACATTATCGTTGCATCAGGTAGAGAAGTTTGATCTTGTTTGCTGGCGGCTGTTCAATAAATGCTCATATACCCTGATTATCAAAAATTTATCCGGAGGATTGTCCAGCACCTGAGAACATTAAATTGGTAGATGCACCCTGATAACTAATCTCCCCTAGCTGGCTAAAGCCTACTGGGGGTTTTTTATTAAGAATTGACCTCTCTGTCAACTCAAACCACAGAAATTCTGAAGTAGAGCGAAAAACGAATTTTTAAAGCCTTAGTGAAAGCACCTCTGACAATGTAAGTTGCTAGTTAGGAGTATGGCTATAACTGCTGCGAGGACTTAGAAACCATAGACCAAGCTGCGCTATTACGAGTTGGCAAGGCGATACATGATTCTCCTTTGCCTCTCTACTACCCTACTCTTCTACACCCCGACAAAAACAAAAAAACAAAATTCTAGGAAATAAATTTATCCGGAGGATTGTCCAGCACCTGAGAACATTAAATTGGTAGATGCACCCTGATAACTAATCTCCCCTGGCTGGCTAACACCTACTGGGGGTTTTTTGTAGGTAAAAGCACAATTTACGTATTAATTGGTCAATATTTTGCTGTAGCAATATTCTACCTTACTTGCTACTAGCTGGGAAGTACCAGTTTAACTTTGTTATTTGCCAAAAGTAAAACTTCTTCCTTTATCAGTAAAATATTTGGGTTTAAGTCTCCCTCCCATTGCTAGTAGGGTGGGTGCGCTATTACACCACATCATACACCTTGATAACTGTTCACTGATTTCATACCCTTCACTTCATTTTGGGGCTTAGTTGGGACTTCAGAATGATTACTGCGATATATAATCTCATTCTTAATTATTTTTATATAATTAGCTTCTGAGCGTAAATCAGGTTATTGGTTCAAAGGGGAGTACCGAAGAAAGGCTGTCTTGCTGGAGGCAAAAGGTTGTAGAAAATAATTCTTCCCTCTGGCAAAAGGGTTTAAAGCCGCTACTTTTCAGTATGGAAACATAAAAAAGATGTATATAGGAATAATATTTGATTTTTGAAAAAACTCCGTACACCTAAATTCTCTAAAACCCTTTTGCCTCTTGCATGAGTGCCTCTTGCCTGCCTACATAGATAATTTCAGATATCAAATCAGATTCCTATAGTGCGAAAAATACAGCGTCCTTGCTGGAAACCCCTGTTTTTAATTATGGGGTTCCCTACACCCCCTTCATCCTATAAGCACATAACTGTAATAATTGTTCACCCAAGAATAAATTTTTACGAAAAATTCATTAATCTCTGCTGCCGTCCACAATCTTAACAATAGTAAAAACACCTGAAATCTTACTTGTACCAATTCAGATACACTGAAATTATCAAATTACTCATGGGGATTGAATTTAATTTTTTAGTAAAAATACCGAAGACATACTTCAGTAAATGAGTCTTATATGTCACAATGATTTATTATTAGAACAAAAAACAGTCAATCACATAACCATATAAATTTTATCCGTACAAATAACATAATATATAGTGCTATATATTATTTCAAATTCCCTAATATTTTCGGAGTCGTCAGATGACTCAAAGCCTAGCTACCCAAAATTACCCTATGAGAAACTTCTCTACCCTGGTCGAACTACTACGCTGGCGTGCCACCTATGAACAGGACAAGCTCGCCTATACGTTCCTCATAGATGGGAAAAAAGAAGGTTCTCCGTTAACGTATCAGGAACTAGACCGCCAAGCCCGTGCTATTGGCGCATTGTTACAGCAACAGAATGCTCAAGGGCAGAGGGCATTGTTGCTCTACCCGCAGGGAGTGGAAGTCATAGCAGCTTTCTTGGGTAGTCTTTATGCAGGGGTAATAGCTATACCAGTGCCACCGCCAGATGCGGGTCGATTAAAGCGGGCATTGCCTAGGTTACGGGCGATTGTCGAAGATGCTAATGCGTCCTTTGTTTTGACCAATCAAAGCTTTCTAGACATTCTCAAAGAAGCAGCATCAGATTTCTCTGAATTACAAGAGATGACATGGATTGCCACGGAAGACGTTGATTTGCAACTAGCAGATCAGTGGCAAGATTCCCAAATTAGTGCAGATAGTTTGGCATATTTGCAATATACCTCTGGTTCTACCTCTACACCCAAAGGAGTGATGATCAGCCATCACAACATCATGCACCACTGCGCCTATCTACAAAAAGCCTGTGGTTACGATGCTGATAGTGTTTCCATCACCTGGATGCCCTACTTCCACGATTATGGATTGGTGGAAGGTATAACCGAACCACTATACAACGGACATCCCTGCTACATCATGTCTCCCCTGGCATTCATCAAACGGCCGCTGCGCTGGCTGGAAGCTATTGATCGCTATCGTGGTACTCATAGTCAAGCACCTAACTTTGCCTATGAATTATGTGTTAGCCGCATCAGTGATGAACAAGTGGCTAACTTAGATTTGAGTAGTTGGCAAGCAGCAGGAAATGCCGCCGAACCTATTAATCCTAGAGTATTAGAACAATTCTTTGAAAAATTTGCTCCTGCTGGTTTCCGCTGGGAAACCTTTGCACCTGCCTATGGGTTAGCAGAAGATACATTGCTAGTATCCACTAGTCCAAAACAACAACCACCAGTACTGTGTCTGGTAAAAACATCAGAAATTGAGAAAAACAAAATTGTAGAAGCTACTGGTTGGGGTGATGGTGTCCGGGCTATTCCTGGATGTGGACAACTGGTGTGTGATACCCAGGTAGCGATAGTTGACCCCGAAAACCTGACTCGTTGTCCACCCAATGAAGTGGGTGAAGTGTGGGTATCTGATCCTAGTGTGGCAGGTGGTTATTGGAATCGCCCAGAAGAAAGTGAAAATACCTTTCGCGCCCGTACATCTGATACCAATGAAGGCCCATTCCTGCGAACTGGTGACTTAGGCTTTATGAAAAATGGTGAATTGTTTATTACAGGACGGATCAAAGACTTAATTATTATCCGGGGTACTAACCACTATCCCCAAGATATCGAGTGGACAGTGCAGCAAGTTCATCCTTGTTTGCGTCCTGACTATGGTGCAGCCTTTTCTATAGAGGCGGATGGAGTAGAAAGATTGGTGGTTGTGCAGGAAGTAAAACGCAACCCTGAAGAATATCAAGCTGAAGAAGTGATCAATGATATTCGTCAGGCGATCGCCGAAATTCATGAACTGCAAGTTTATGCTGTAGTCTTAGCTAAACCAGGTAATATCCTCAAAACATCTAGCGGCAAAATTCAGCGTCGCGCTTGTAAAACCAACTTCCTATCAGGAGATTTGGAAGTATTAAATGACTGGAGTGAAAACCCCAAATACAGCGCCAACTATCGCAAATTATCCAAAGAAGTTGATAACTTACTAGACCAAGTGCAAGTTAGCCACTAAGGAGAACACTATGCAGCTACTCAAACAATTTTGGGTCGCCGAAGCACTCGAAAAGGATTTAGGCGATCCTGGTAATCCAGAGAGTATGATGTCCTTCCAACAGGTAATTGACCTGGATGAGAAGGAAGAATTTCCCCAGGAAATTATCGACTGGTTATATAACTGGAAACTCCAACATTACTACATTCCCACAGAATGCGGTGGTGAATTTACTTGTTTTGACGAGTTCATCTCCTTTGTGCGCGTGCTTGCACGGCGGGATCAAACAGCAGGGATAGCTTTCACTACAATGTTTTGGTCATTCTTGGTTTGGATGGCAGGAACAGATGAGCAAAAGCAAATCCTATCCAGCTTTATGAAAGATGCCAACGGTACTATGTGTTTAGCTTATTCAGAAAAAGCGCATGGTAGTGATTTGTTGGGTGGGGATATGGAAGCCAGAAAAGTTTCTGGTGGTTATCTCCTCAGCGGCGAAAAATGGCCAATTAACCGCGCTACCCGTTCTGGAGTTGCCTTTGTACTCGCTAGGACAGACCCAGAAGGGGGACCCCGTAGCCTTTCCCTATTCATGGTGGAAAAGAGCAAAATTGACCCAGCTAACTATAGTAATCTGCCCAAAATTCTGACACACGGAATTCGCGGTTCGGATATGAGTGGTATCTGCTTTGATAACTGCTTTATTCCCGAATATATGCGCTTAGGGGCTGAAGGTGCAGGATTGGAAATAGCATTAAAAGGCTTCCAAATTACTAGAGCCTTATGTGCAGCTTTTTCCCAAGGTGCGGCTGATACAGCTTTGCGTACCACTCTAAAATTTGCTATAGAACGCAAATTATATGGTAAGACAGTCTTTGATATGCCCCAACCCCGACGCACTCTCACCGATGGGTTTTTGGATATCTTGATTTGCGACTGTTCTACCTTTGGTGTGGGACGTGGTTTTAGTACCATGCCAGAACAAATTAGCGTTTGGTCAGCAGTGGTGAAATATTTTGTCACCACCACCTTGGAAACAGTGGTACAGAATGTATCCGTTGTTCTAGGTTCGCGCTTTTATATGCGGGAAGCACACGACTGGGGCATTTTCCAGAAAGTGTTGCGGGATAATTCCATCATCAGTATGTTTGATGGCAGCACGATTGTAAATCTTCATGCCCTATTACTACAACTACGGCAGTTAGCCAAATCTCGCGCCAGAAACGCGGGCAGCAAGCTAGAAGCCTTGTCCGGGCGGCTTGCTACCACTTTTGACCTCACACAGTCTTTGCCCGCCTTTGATGGCAAGAAACTGGAGTTAGTTAATAGAGGCGGCGATGATGTCTTACAAGGACTAGACTTGGCTTTAGCATCACTGGAGCAGCTAAAAACCGACTCTAATCTGAATCCAGATACTCTCTACCAAATCATTACTTTAACGGACATAGTGCGGGAAGAGCTAAACAATCTGGATGTGCAGATTACCGAGTCAACCTTCCAGTTTGGTCATGAACAAGACCCAGAATTGTTTGATATGGCAAAACAATACTGTGTACTGCACGCTGCTGCTTCCTGTGTGTATACATGGATTTATAACCGTAATCATCTGGGAGAATTTTTTGCTAATGGAGAGTGGTTAGCACTTAGCTTACGTAGGCTAATGTTAAACTTACGACCAGCAAAAGCATTACCTGGAAGAATTGACGACGGTAGTGTAGTTCAAGAAATGATTCGTTTGTATAACGAAGACCGGATGTTTTCCATAGTTCCTTTCCAACTAGCAAAATCTCAACCACAGGAAACTAGCACAGATGCAACTCCAAAACTCCAACTCCAAGCCTGAAACTATGAACGCTGTTGATACTATTCAAGGATGGTTAGTGAACCAGATTGCTAAACAACTGGGAATCAAAGCTGAAACTATTAAAGTGACTGAACCTTTGACACGCTATGGTCTAGATTCTATTGACTCTGTGACGATAGTTGGTGATATGGAAGATTGGCTGGATGCAGAACTTCCTTCTACCTTGCTTTGGGACTATCCAACTATTGAAAAAGCTGCTAAATATTTAGTTGATGAAGTTGGTGTTTCACCAGCGGAAACTACTACTGCTCAACCAGTTGCTGCTGCAAGCAAACCTAAAGAAGAAGCTACTCAAGGTAAAGGTTGGGGCGGTCTTTGGAACAAGATTAGTGGTAGTTGATATTGGTGATTGGGAAAGAAGGTAACAAGGAACAGAGAACAGGGAACAGGTAAAGAATTTTCTCCCCATCTCCCCACCTCCCCATCTTCCCACCTCCCTATTCCCTATATTTCACAGGTTGGAGGCATGGTGAATTGAATTTTTCGGAGTTTTCTTTTTGGTGGGTGCTAATACTTTTCAGCATCCCTTACTTTACAGTCCGCTATATTGCCAAGTCTTTGAACCTGTGGAAAGGTGCTTTTGACGGGGTGGGCTTGGCGGCTATGTCCTTATTATTGTTTGTCAACGCCTCCAAGTCTAGCTTTGCTATTTTCATGTGTGAAATCATCTTCAACTACATCATGGTGTGGTTGATGTTGAGACAAACAGAATGGAAAGCTAAGGCGATCGCTACAATTGTCATCGTAATTGATATAGCTATCTTGGCTTATTTCAAATATCTCAACTTTTTCGTTGAAGATGTTTTAGGTTTAGTAGTTCCAGGGTTAGCAGAAAATTGGCAAGCAAAGTCTATTCCTGGGATGGGTTCAATTCCTCCAGGATTGTCTTTTTATACATTTCAAATGGTGGCGTTTGTAGTTGACTCATACACCAGCAGAAAAAAACAACCTATTGCGGCTTTAGATTACGTCAACTTTGTTTCCTTTTTCCCACAAGTGGTAGCAGGTCCGATTGAACGGAGAGCAGACTTGTTTCCGCAGATTGAAAACTTTAGATTCAAATTGACTTATGATAATTTTGAATCGGGTTTTCGGTGGTTATCTCTAGGACTATTTATGAAGTTTGTCCTGGCAGATAATATTTCACCTTATATCAAATTAGAGCAAGCTGATAATCCTTGGTTAGTTTGGTTTTTTGCCTTTTTGTTTACATTACAAATTTATTTTGATTTTGGTGGATATAGTTTTATTGCTGTAGGTTTAGGAAAGTTCGTTGGTGTGAAATTAACCCTTAACTTTCTTGCTCCCTATACTTCCCAGAGTATTAACGAGTTTTGGCGCAGATGGCACGTTACCCTTAGCACTTGGTTTAGAGACTATGTTTTTCTGCCTCTGATGGGCAAAAACATGAAATATGCTCCATTTTATCTTTTTATTACCTTTACTTTATCTGGTTTCTGGCATGGAGCCGCATGGAACTTTATTTTGTGGGGAGCTTATCACGGTTTATTACTCCTAGTATTGCGCTATGCTGGACGACCATTTTATAAATTTTTAGGACAGCAGAAGTTGCTGATGCCACAGTTTATTTCCTGGGCTTTAACTTTTGGATCTGTAATCCTGGGATGTCTGTTTTTTATGGAAACAAACACAGGACGCTTGATGCAAAAGCTGTTAGTTTTAATAACTCCTTGGAATTATTCTTTAGCTAATTTGGGTGAAGCTTTGACATTCTTTAATGAGAATGGAGCAGCGGCTTTAGTATTTACTTTGGTGCTGGCAATAGGAGTATTACTGATGGAACAAATTGGAGTTTGGCGACAAGGAGAAACGGACTATGATTTGTTGGTTTCTCCTTGGATGTCACGGGTTTTATTAGTGCTAACTATTTTGTTGGCAGCTAATACACCTTCTCCATTTATTTACTTCGAGTTTTAAACAACCAAGCTGAGAGGGCAGCCAAATAAACTAATAACAAATCACGAATTACGAATTACGTTCGCGCAGCGTGCCGGAGGCACTATTACGAATTACGAATTATGAACAAGTTTTTCAGACTTTCTAGTTGGTTTGCGATTGCTGGTTTAACCTGGAGTGTTGGTTATTTTTACAATGCCCGTTATGGTGGTGAACTTAGCTGGGTGCGAATGTTGTATGAGCAGAAAATGGCCATTGCTAAGGAAGTACAAGCACCCCGACGTATTCTTGTTGTTGGTGGTTCGGGCGCTCATTACACCGTCGATGCCAAACTGATGCAAGAGAAATTAGGCATCCCTACTATCAACATAGCTACTGATGGACCTATCGGTTTAGATGTGATTTTGCCTAGTGTTTCTGATGTGATCAAAAAAGGCGATATTGTCCTACTTATTCCTGAATATTTATTGTTACTAGATGATGACGGTTTTGGCGATCGCTCTGGCCAGTTTGGTGCTGCTATTGGTAAACCCGGTTTGGGAAATGTTCCCCCCAAGCAACTCGCTCAAGACTTAATGTTGTTAGGTATACCCACTCTCAAAGCCGCAACTAAATCATCTTTGGATGTTATAGAAAAAGGCCGTTTAACTGGTTATTATTCTGATCCCGTGACAGCTAACGGTGATCCGACAGTCATGAAAAAACGGACTAAGAGCAAATGGTGGTCATTAACAATTAATAATAGTGTTTCTCCTCATTCTTTGCGGCGGATTCAACAATTTAAACAGGAAGTTGAAGCCAAAGGAGCAACTTTGGTATTAGGACTTTCTTGGATTTATGGTAGCACTGATCCTCTAACTCTCGGTAATATTCGTAAAACAGCAGAAGAGTTAGAAAAAATTGCCCCGGTACTTTATGACAAAGAAAGTTTAAACGTCAAGACTGATTCTAGTTTATTTGCTGATACTCATTATCATCTGAATCCTAATGGTCGTCGTACCCGCACCAGTGAACTTGTTGAGCAGTTTAAAGCTGCAAATATTAAATAACATATACATTATATGGGTTGATAAAATACTCATTGAGGCAGGGAATAGGGAATAAATTTGTTGGTGATTCATCTAGGAATTATATATATTTTATTTCGCGTAAAGACGCAAAGGAGCAAACTATGGATATCAAGTATGAATTATATATATGAAGATAGATAAGTTGCTTATTAATGGGCATTTGAAAAACAAAAATACTACTAATTCCCATACGCGAATTTGTATTTTAGGTGGTGGTTTTGGTGGTCTTTATACGGCTTTAGAATTGGGGAAGTTTGCTCAATTTCGTCAGCCTAATTATGAGATTATTTTAATTGAAAAACGGGAGCATTTTTTATTTACCCCTTTACTTTATGAAGTGGTAACTGGAGAATTACATAGTTGGGAAGTTGCACCCACTTATAAAAAGTTGTTGTCTGATAGTCAAGCCAAATTTTATCAAGCTGAAATTCAAAGTGTTGATTTAGAGCAAAAATTGGTAACTTTGGAAAGTGGAGAAATACTAAATTATGATTTTTTGGTATTGGCTGTCGGTAAAGAAACGAGATTAGATATAGTCCCAGGTGCGGCAGAATACGCCCAAACTTTTCGCACTTTAGCAGATGCTGAATATTTAAAGGAACGGTTAAGGATTTTGGAAGCATCTGATATTCCCGTAATTAAAATAGCTGTAGCAGGTGCTGGACCGAATGGTGTGGAAATAGCTTGTAAATTGGCAGATAGACTAAAAAAACGGGGAGAAATTCGCTTAATTGATAGGGGCAATGAAATACTCAAAACTTTGCCTAAAGGTTGTCAAACAGCAGCTTATAGAGCTTTATTAAAAAGAGGTGTGCAGATAGATTTGAATACTTCTGTTGAGAGAATTGAATCTAATGCAATTATGATTAATCATCAAGGTAAAACTCAGAAATTACAAACAGATTTAGTATTATGGACAGGAGGAAATCAATCAATTCAATGGGTAAAAGATTTAAATTGTCAATATAATCAACAAGGACAAGTTATAGCTACTCCTACTTTGCAACTAGCAGGATATCCTGATGTATTTGTATTAGGAGACTTGGCAGAAATTCGAGACGTTAAAGGTAATGAATCTCCCGCTACAGCCCAAGCAGCATTTCAACAAGCCCCCTGTGCGGCTCGTAATATCTGGGCAAAAATTACAGGACGAAAATTAAAGTCATTTAGCTACTTACATTTAGGAGAAATGTTAACTTTGGGTATTAAGAATGCTGTAGTTTTTAGCTTTGGTATTACCTTAGATGGTAGTCTAGCTCGTATCATTCGCAGAGGCGTTTATATTCAAAGATTACCCACTTTAAAACATAAATTGCAGGTGGCTAAAAGATGGATATTAGAAGGAATTAAAAAACTGCTAAGAAGATAAATGCTCACGCAGAGACACAGAGACGCAAAGAGACTAAGAGTTTATTAAATAAAAACTTATATGGTTACTCAACAAGAAACATCAAAAACATCCTGGGGAAAAATACTAGATACCGTTATAGGATTAGATTTGCGATCGCTGGCTGCGTTTCGCATCGGTATTTCCATCATCATTCTCGTAGATTTATTTACTCGCTTTAGTGACCTCACCGCCCACTACACAGATTATGGTGTACTTCCCCGCACTTTACTAGCGGAAATCGCTAAAACTGGACATTGGTCTTTACACGCTATTAGTGGTGAACCAATTTTTCAGGTGTTATTATTTGCACTGGCAGCATTTTTCGCGTTGCAAATGTTGGTGGGTTATCGCACTAGAGTTGCTACCATTGCATCTTGGGTATTGTTAATATCCATGCACAATCGTAACCCAGCCTTGATTTTTGCTGGGGATGATGTGTTACGCGCTCTCATGTTTTGGGCGATGTTTTTACCTTGGGGCGCTCGTTATTCCCTTGACAGTGCGCTGAATACTTCTCAACGCCAGTTACCAGCAACAGTGGTTTCTGGTGCAACTTTTGCTCTGATGTGTCAGCAGTGTTTTATCTATATTTTTTCCGCTGCAATTAAATCTAAAAGTCCCATTTGGACTGATGGTGATGCCGTTTATTATGCTTTGAGTTTTGACCAATATGTGACTCATTTAGGTCATTTTTTCCTGAATTTTCAGCCCATTATGAAGCTATTCACTCAAATTACTTTGGTGTTGGAGTGGATCGGTCCATTAGCAATTTTTATTCCTTTTCGGAATAACTTGTTTAAAACTATCACGGTTTTTACTTTTATTGGTCTGCATTTGGGATTTGGTTTAACTTTAAATATTGGCATTTTCCCATTTTTGAGTACCTTTAGTTGGTTGGCTTTTCTGCCTAGTTCTTTTTGGGATTATTTGGAAAAGCGTTTGCAAACTCCCGCACGTCAAGGGTTAAAGATTTACTTTGATGCTGATTGTGGTTTCTGTAAAAAAGTAGTGCATATCTTACGCACGCTGTTAATTTTGCCAGGAACACCATTATTAATGGCGCAGGAATATCCTGATATTTATGCTGATATGGAGGCTAATAATTCTTGGGTAATTGAGGATTATCAAGGAAAGCGATATTTTAAATTTAAAGGCATTGTTTATGTGGTGAGTTTGTCTCCTATATTTAAGTTTTTAGTGCCTTTACTAAATTGGCAACCAGTGATGGCAGGAGGGACAAAATTTTATGAAGCGATCGCATCTAATCGTAAGTTCGCTGGTAATTTTACTAAACCTTTCAAATTCCGTCCTCTGGAAGTTCGTAAATCCAAAACTTTAACTCTTTTAGCTTTAGTGTGTTTAATTTACGCTACTATTTGGAATATTCAAAGTTATGCTCCTGATTTATTTAAGCGGAAAATTTGGCAACGCACAGAAGTTATGGGACGAATAACAAGACTTGATCAATCTTGGAGTATTTTTGCACCTGCACCTCCCAGAGATGATGGTTGGCACGTTGTTCCTGGAAAACTAGAAAATGGTAGTGAAGTTGATATTTTCCGCTTTGGCAATGCTGTTAATTGGGATAAACCAAGTTTAGGTGTCAGAAGTGCAATTTATCGCAATATGCAATGGCGCACCTATTTTATTAATCTAAATCGTGCTATTGGTAAAAAGCTTTATCCTTTTTATGGAAAATATCTCTGTCGTGCTTGGAATAACAAACATCAAGGAGGGGAAAAATTAGAAAAATTAGACGTTTATTTTATGGATGAAAGAACAGTACCACCAGGGGAAGAACAAACTGTTGAGAAAAAGCTGAAATTGGAACAGTCTTGTAATTAATTAATCCGACTGGGAATTAATTCCCAGTCTCATAGCGAAAGTCTGTTAAAACAGACTAAAAGAATTTTGTAGTAATTAATAAATTCAACATCCTGAAAATCCTGAAATCCTGGATATCCTGATTCAGACAATCTGCGTTTATCTGCGTTTATCTGCGTTCTTATCCTGAAAATCCTAAAATCCTCGACATCCTGATTCTGACAACAAAATCATGTTATCACTTCAAAAGAATGCACCTCTAAAACAGAACCAATCATTGCAATTGTCATTAAATCATCCCGAACTTTTCCTGTAATTCTGGCTGTTTGTCCTGACTTGAGTAAGTTTTTGTCAGTGCCTTTAGGAATTTCATAAGTAACACCTTCATCTGTTACAAATGCCCAAGCACCAAGTCCAATATTGCGACGTTCGATTTTGCCTGTAACTGTAATAGTCATAATGAGAAATAGGGAATAGGGAATAGGGAATAGGGAATAGGGAATAGGGAATAGGGAATAGGGAATAGGGAAGAATTTTTGATTTTTTAATTCTTTTTTACCCAGATCCCCATTACACAATTATTTAAGCTATTTGTTTTTCGTCTTTTAATGCTAACCGTGCTAGTCCGTAACACAGTAAAGCATTAACTATTAGGAAAATACGCGCCAAGTTACCATCTCCTAATCCCCAAACAGCGGGATCATAAATGGCACTAACTATTAAACAAGCTGATACTCCCAAGGTAGAACCAACAGCAAACCATTTCCAATTGGGATGTCCTAACAGCAATACTATTAACAAGATGGGAATTAGTACACTGGCAAAGAGAGGATTTAAAACCCCTGTTCCCTGTAAACTATTGCCTAGTTCGGGTATAGAACTACCCAAAACCCGGAAAGGCCACTGGGGAAGGTCAAAGATATAAAATCCTTTCAGGAAGAATAAACCAGAACTACCAAAAATTAAACCGCTGGATAAAGACCAACTCCAAGTGAAGGGGAAGTAAACCCGTAAAAACCAAGCGAGGAGGTAAGAACCTATGACCATTAAAATCTTAGGTAATAAAGCTACAGCACCGCCATCTATCCAAAAGCGGGGGTTGAGATAGCCGTTATCCCGCAACCACCGGAAAAAGTCGGGAAAACTAATTTGTCCTTCGCTGGCCAATTTCACTGCTGCTTCGGCGTTCAGTTGTCCAGCACCGTAATAATTTAAACCGTCGTCTTGGATAACTCTAGCTGACTGTTGGAGGACTTTTAAAATTTCATCAGGTTCTGTGACTCCGGCGGCTTTAATTAATGCTGCCACACCGGCAACGTGGGGAGAGGCCATACTTGTGCCTTGGAGTCCCAAAAATACGCCTTGGCCGTTTTCATCAATGGTTTCTTGGAGAATTGTCCCTGTTTCGCTACCACCGGGGGCGGAGATATCTACACCAGCACCAAAGTTAGAATAGGATGCTTTTTCTCCATCTGGGCCAATTGCAGAAACACCAATAACATGAGGATAACGGGCTGGATAACTAGCCCCATCTGTACTTTCATTTCCCGCAGCGGCGATAATGACTACACCTTTTTTGTAGGCATATTCAATCGCATCTTGCATGAGTTTGCTTTCACCACCACCACCTAAGCTCATGTTAATCACATCTGCACCGTTATCGGCGGCAAATTTGATGGCTTCGGCGATATCGGCAACTGTACCAGCACCATCAGTATTTAACACTTTCAAGGGCATGAGACTGGCTTCGTAAGCGACTCCCGCGACACCATATTGATTATTGGTACTTTGGGCGACTGTACCAGCTACATGGGTACCATGTCCGTTGTCGTCTTTGGCTGTTTCTGTATCGTTGACGAAATCATAGCCTTTGACAAATTTGGTTTCAGCTAAGTCCCGCACCTGAGTAATACCTGTGTCAATGACTGCAACTGTGATGTTGCTGCCTTTGGTGCGAGTCCATGCGCCTTCTATGCCGATTTTGTGCAGATTCCACTGCTTACTGTAATATTGGTCGTTAGGGCCAATTAATGAAGAACTGGGATTGTCATTGTTTGGGGATGGGAACAGTTCACCTAGTGCTGTGGCCTTGCCTGTGGGGACTGTCCTGTAAATATAATTTGGTTCGATGAACTCTGTAGCTTTAGCAAAGGGAGATTTTCTTAAATCTTGCAAACGTTGGCGATCGCCTTTGATAATATACACATGATCAGCATCTGAAAATTGGTTATCCAGTCGGGGTGTAACATTATATTGTTGAGCGATCGCTTGTAAGTCTTGTTTAATCACCGCTGCTGGAATATCTTCCCGAAAATCCAGCAAAATTGTCTCAAATTCACCTTTGGTTGCCAATCCCTGCACACTCAGGAAACCGAACACGGCAGCAACCAACCCGATGACAAACAAGCCCAATAATATAAGTCTTCTCATATCAACTCATCACCGCTCTTTGTCAGTTTGCACACTACCATAACTCAAAATTCAAAATGATAAAAGGAAGGAGTATGGCTTACGCCACGCTTCGCTATCAGGAGTTCAGGAGTATGGCTTACGCCACGCTTCGCTATCAGGAGTTCAGAATGAAGGATGAAGAACATTTTTCTTTTATCTTCCCTGTTCCCTGAATCCTTACAAAATTAAAAAATTCTATTTCCCAGTCCCCAGTCCCCAATTCCCTGTATCCAATTACGAATTACGAATTACGAATTATTAATTATGGAACGTGGTCTTTTATGGTTGCCCCTGTTAGTGGCATTTTTTTGGTTAGCTTGGCAAGGTTCAAAAGAGTATCAAAAAGTTGAAGCATATCGCCTTTGGGCAGAACAGTTTGAACGAGCTAAGTATGATATTTATGCCGTTTTAGGGCAAAAAGGTAATGATGTTACCTGGGGAAAACCCACTCCCCAAGGACCAATTCAACTAGAAACTTTTTCTTTACTAGATGTCCAGGAAATTAAATTTTTGATAGATAACAAACAAGTAGAAATAGGAAATCCACCCCAAAAAGGGCGTGTGATTGAGTTAGAATTTTCATTTTCTGAACTAAATAAATCAGTTCGTGTTCCCTTTACAGAAATTTCTTTAGCGTCAGAATGGGGTAAGTATTTTCAGGGAGTTTTACAAAACCTCAATTCCCAAAATCATTAAATATCAACTCAATCCCCTGTTCACTATTCCTTATTATAAATTGCTGAATGTGTTTACCTGAGAGACGTTTTATGCATTACTTACTTCTGTATACTGCCACATCTATTCTCATTGCAACTTCAGCAGTAGCGGTATTTGCTGCACCAGCCAAAATTGCCCAAGTTAGCACAGTAGGCAACATTAACCGTCCTACTCTAAAAATTGGTAGTCAAGGAGATCGGGTGTCTGAACTTCAAGCTGCACTAAAACTTTTAGGTTTTTACACAGGTGCAGTCGATGGTGTTTATCAAGAAGGTACAGCTAGGGCGGTTTCCCAGTTTAAACAAGCAGCTGGTTTAAATCCAGATGGTGTTGTAGATGCGATCACATGGCAAAAACTTTTCCCCGGCGTATCAACAGTGGCGACTATTACTTCTTCAAATCCTGTTCCACCTATATCAACTGGTAATTTCACTGTTCCTACCAGAGTTAATAACACACTTGCACCCAAACCTACTGCTCCAAAACCAAGTGTCATTGCCCGCAATCAAAACAATACTGCTTTTCAACCAACTCCACTTAAACAGCAAAATCCCAGCATTCAATACACCGCAGAGGGATGGCCGATTTTGCGTTTAGGTAATCGTGGTTCAGAAGTCGTCAAGCTGCAAAAACTACTACAAAACTTGGGCTTTTTGAAAGGGAGTATAGATGGAGACTTTGGTGCTACCACTGAAGCCGCTCTCAAAGCTGCTCAAATTCGTTATGGTTTAACACCTGATGGTATAGCTGGTGGTGCGACTTGGGAAGCTTTTATCAGACGTTTACCCCAACAACGTTAGATTGACAGGACTTACGCACAGAAGTTATCTGTTAGGGCTGGGTGTAAGTCCTGTTTCCGTGTTCATAATTTTTCCAGGATTTTTTCATCACTGTAACAAGCGGGTAGACACTGTGAAAATATCGAGTTCTGAACTTTTGTCACCCGTGACTGGGAATTTTAGTTTTTAGATTAAAAAAATTTGGTATAAGCCCGGAGTCCGTAAATCCCAAATTTTCAAGCTCTACACTTGAGGGTGGAGTCAATCCAAAATCCAAAATACTCGCTGTGCTGCGTACGCTTCGCTAACGTAAATCCAAAATTGAGTAACCTGCCAAATCAAGGTATGCTAATTTTTATTAAGATTTAATAATTAGGATAACAAGGCGATGAACCTGGAACTTTCTCCAACAGTGAAATTTGGGTTGAGCTTCCTTCACCCAGTAATCATGTGGATACTATTGGCACTTTCACTCTATGCTGCTTACTTGGGTTTGCAAGTGCAGCGTACCAGAAATGCTTCAGCAGAAGAAAGAAAAGAACTGATTAAAGGCAAATATACGATTAAACACCACCAAATTGGATCCATCATTTTAGCTTTGATGGTAGCTGGTTCAATTGGAGGTATGGCTGTCACCTACATCAATAATGGCAAATTATTTGTTGGTCCCCACCTGTTAGCAGGTTTAGGAATGACAGGTTTGATCGCCTTTTCTGCTTCCCTCTCCCCTTTTATGCAAAAAGGAGCAAACTGGGCGCGGGCAACTCATATTTTGTTGAATTTCGGAATTTTAGGGCTATTTATTTGGCAAGCCTTCTCTGGTGTAGAAATTGTGATCAAAATTTTGAGTCAAGCGTAGGCAGGAGGCAGGAGGCAGGAGGCAGGATAAAAATAAACGTTCCCTGTTCCCTGTTCCCTGTTCCCTATTCCCTATTTTTACTAATGACGCTTTTTCTTAGAATTAACAGGAAAAGGTACACCGATAGATTGATGAAAATCTTCTTGGACTTTACGGGTTAAGCGACGCGAAACTTGACGGACAATTTGATGAAGTAAGCGATCGCCTGTAGATTGAATTAACGAATGTGGTAATCGCTGAATAAATCTGGGAAAATGCAATTCAACCATCAAATCTAATTTCCATTCTACCCGTGTCATCTCCGGCCAACTTTCTACTAATTCCATGCACGCATTATAGTCCACATCATAACCAGGGGCTTGATAGTCAGGGATGGGAATTGTACGGATACGGTATTTACCTTCCTCTGGGGCTAACAATTCCAAACCAATTTTTGGTTCGACTTCATAACCGAAAGCACCAAACTTACCAATTACTAACCCATAACCATTTTCACCTAAAGGTTGTACGCTCATGGGTTCAGCGCACCGTGCAAACCATGAAGAGTGAGTATTAAGATATTCAGCCACCTTTTCCAGAGGGGCATACATTTCCATGCAGTCTTGATGATGACTATAAAATTTACTTGGTTCTCTATGAGCATCTTTTACTACTGTTTCATCTACCCCAACACTCGAACCTACTGGTAAAACTGATTCTGTAATTTCCAAATTTTGAAATTCCCAGTTGTTTGTAACCATAAATGAGCTTTTTGTATATTTGCAAGTTTGTCTATATTAATGATTCCCAATCAGGGAGGATTTTTTCTCACAGAAATACAAATTTCACAAAAAAATCATTAATCTGTCATCAACTCCATATAATCACTACAATAAAGAACGAAATCAACACATATTAGTTTCTCAGGATAGCGCCAATTATGAAAGCATTTGTAGCAGGAGCAACAGGTGAAACAGGTCGTCGCATAGTACAAGAGTTAGTAGCCAGGAATATTCCCGTCCGTGCTTTGGTGCGGGATGCTGAAAAAGCCAAGGCAATTCTATCTCCTGAAGTCGAGATAGTTATAGGTGATGTGTTAGAAGCAAGCAGCCTAGCTGCGGCATTGGGTGATAGTACAGTGTTGTTTTGTGCCACAGGTGCAAGTCCATCTTTTGACCCAACAGCACCCTACAGGGTAGATTTTGAAGGTACGAAAAATTTAGTTGCAGCAGCCAAGGCCAAGCAAATTGAGCATTTCATCTTGGTTTCTTCTTTGTGTGTGTCCCAGTTTTTTCATCCCCTTAACCTGTTTTGGCTAATTTTAGTATGGAAAAAGCAAGCTGAGGAATACATTCAGAACAGTGGCCTCACTTACACAATTGTCCGACCTGGAGGACTAAAGAATGAAGATAACTCAGATGCCATAGTTATGCAAGGCGCAGATACTTTGTTTGAAGGTAGCATACCTCGGCAAAAAGTGGCTCAGGTTTGTGTCGAGTCTTTGTTTGAACCAGCCGCACGCAATAAAATTGTGGAAATTGTCGCTAAACCTGAAACTCCCTCCAAAAGCTTCCAAGAGTTATTTCAACAAATAGGGAATAGGTGACAGGTGACAGTGAAGAAACTGACAAGAGACTAACAACTGACAATTGACTAATGACTTTTAAACTCAAAGGTGTAGAAAAACTAATTGCCCCGATAGCCGCACTTCTGGGTTTTGTGTATCTTTTTCAATGGTATATTTTTGGAGATTTGCACTCGCCTTCTGATCCCGTGTTTGAAGGAAAACAACCTCCTTTAGTGATGAAAGACGGTGATCCTTACATCCGTGCCTTGATGCGGACTATTTCCTTCAGTGAAGCTAATAGTAAACGTCCTTATTCTCTGTTATATGGTGGTCAACAAGTAAATGACCTAAGTCGTCATCCTCAAATATGTGTGACTATTACAGTTGGACCCAATACAGGTAATTGTTCTACTGCTGCGGGTAGATATCAAATTATTAATACTACTTGGTATGACATTGCGCCTCGCTATCATCCCAAGCCATCTCAGGTAATGTTGTGGTCTAGTTATAGTTTTGAACCTGAATATCAAGATATTGTTGTTTATAGTTGGTTGAATGATGCAAAAGTTTGGGGAACTGATATTTCTAAACTGCTGCGTCAGAATAAGTTAAATGAGGTTTTACGCATACTTTCTCCGACTTGGACAAGTTTAGGATATGGGATAGAAACTAATTCTAATACCCGGTTTTTACCTAAAGTTTATCAGAAAGTGTTGGCAGAAGAATTAAAAGCTGCTAGTCAACCTACACCTGGAAGAGGTGACAGGTGACAGGTGACGGGAATGCAGGGGAGGAACTTAATGACTCAACCCAAAAATTGACGCAAATTCTGTACAAATGCGAATGTATTTTCTATGTGTGTATTATGTGCAGCTTGACTAATTATTTTAAGTTGAGCAACTGTACTTCTGTGTAAAATTGTTGTATTTATATCTATAAATTTTTGATCATTTTCACCAACTACTAACAGTAAAGGTATTTGATTCTCTTTGATATTTTCCCATAAAGAAGGCTGGTATCCAGTACCCATAAATTGCAATGATTTGGCTTATTTTACAGGTTCATTATCTAATCGACTTTCTAGTAGGCGCTGATATTGGTAATGATTTATTATATGACCAAATATAGGCTGATTATACCAGTTGTTCAAGAAAGTAAGAAAATCTGTTTTATTGCTGATTCTGAGTAATTTTCTGGCAATTTGATAATCACTTTTAATTCTGGTTAATCTTTCTGTTGCTGTTGCTAAACCAGTTGAGGCAGATTCTAAGACAACTTTGATAAATCTTGCTGGGAAATGTAAAGTTAAATATAAGCTTAATCTTCCTCCCATTGAATAACCAACCAAGAAGCATTTGTCTATTTTGAGTTCGTCTAATAAGTTGATTATGCCTTGGGCAACATATTCCATTTTATAATAATCATCACCTCCTAATACGTGGGTTTTACCATGTCCAGGTATATCAAGGGTGAGATAGGAAAATTCCTCTCCTAGTAATTCTATAACTGCATCAAATTCATGAAGATTACCAATGAAACCGTGTAAAAAAAGAATTAACGGTTTTTGCAGATTACCTGTTAAAGAATAATTAAATTGATAGTTTTTTAAAATCATCTTTTTAACTGTAATCAGAATTAGTTTTGTTTAAGCGATCACTTTGATAGGAATCTGAATTTGAACCTCTGTACCTTCTTCAGGACTAGAAAAACAGCTTATTTTACCATTGTGTTCTTCAACAATTTGGTAAGCGACAGATAATCCTAAACCAGTTCCCTTACCTACAGGTTTGGTGGTAAAGAAAGGATCAAATATTCTGTGCCGATTTTCTTTGGGAATACCAATGCCATTATCAGCAATAGAAATTAAAATATAATTAGCTTCTACTAATTTAGTTTTAATAAAAACTTGGGGATTTCTTGGTAATTTTTGAGTACCTAAAGCCTCAATCGCATCAATCGCATTTGTTAAAATATTAAAAAATACTTGGTTAAGTTTTGCAGCATAGCACTCTACAAGAGGTAAATGACCATATTGTTTGATAATTTGAATTGGTGAGGAATTTGATTGATTATTTATTCGACATTGCAGAATCATGAGAATACTGTCGATATCTTTATGAATATCAACTGTTTTGATGTCAGTTTCGCCCCAGTGCGAGAACGTTTTCAAGGCAAGTACAATATCGCGGCTACGAGTTGTGCCGACTTCCATTGATTTTATGAGTTGTGGTAAATCTGATTTGATAAAATTTAAATCAATTAGTTTTGTAAAAATTTTTATTTCTATTTCTGTGTCATTTTTAAGATGATACTTTTCATAAAGTTCGATTAACTGCAATAAATCTGTCATGTATCGTTGAGCATGAGGAAGATTAGGATGGATGAAATTGATAGCATTATTAAGTTCGTGAGCTATTCCGGCAACCAGTTGCCCTAAACTAGACATTTTTTCTTTTTGGATGAGTTGAACTTGGGTTTTTTCTACTTCCTTGAGAGCGTTTTGAATTTTATTATCACTAATTGTCAGATTTTTTAAGGTGTGAAAAAGCAAGATAAAAAAATTGATTATGGCTAGTAATAACCCAGTTATTTGAATAATTTGTAATACATAAGTCCTCTTGTTAGATATCTTTTGTTGTTCTGTAGTGATCTGATTCATCAAGTCTAGTAATTTGATATTATGTTCATTTGAATAGGCTATAGCTTTTTGTAGTGGCTGCGGAGAAATTTTATTTCTAGATAAAATAATAGATTCAATTTTGACTTTATATGGATTCCAAATTGTTTCTGCTTGCGTGAGTAGATTTTTAACCTTAGCATCTGTCATTGCTGGAATAAATACTGGTTGATTATCACTACCAGTTACAGTCTTACCCGTTTTTAATCCTATTAAAGTTTCATCAAATTGTCGATAAGCCTGTGTTAATTCATCCTTGATCAGAGCGATATTGTGTGAATTTTTTTCTGCTACTTGTAGCTGCAATATAGTTTTAGAAATTCTTTGTGACAACATTCGCTGTCTTCCAGTCAAATTAATAATTATCGCATCTTCCTTTAATTTAGAAGATATCAAAAAATTAGGGACAAGAACACCTAAATCAAAACACAGAAACAGCGCAGCAGAAACGAAAATAATCTGGTACTTTCCTTGAAAAGATAAATATGTAGGCCAAACTTGCTTGAATTTTGCTATCATTATTTCATACTTGGAACTCAACAAATATGTTCATAGGTTTTGATCAATGGATAATGGATAATGGATAATTGACAATTGACAATTGACAATTGACAATTGACAACTGGTTAATTTGGTGGAAAACCTTTTTTTAAGGTAAAAATCGGTCTAAAGCGGCTTTTAGTTGGGCAATCTCTACATCTATATTCCCTTCTTGTGCGGCTCTACCTATACATTCTGTTAGATGTTCATCTAAAACAATTCGTGCTACTTTGTCTAATGCACCTCTGACTGCGGCTATTTGTAATAAAACATCAGGACAAGGGGTGTTTTGTTGCACCATGGTCTTAATACCGCGAATGTGTCCTTCTATTCGTGAAAGTCGGTTCACAATTCGCCGTAAAGATTCCTCACTATGCACATGAGGATGAACGGACTCGACCTGTCCCGGAGTAGGATCTGTATGTTGGTGGTTGTGTTCGTGGTTGTGATCGTGATTGTGTGTGTGTTCTGCTTTCTGAGATGAAAATAAGGATTCTTCAGCTACTCGGTTTAATCCGTTCATGGGTGATCACGGTTTTGGTGTTATTTAAGATCGTAACCTAGAGTGATTTGAGATTTTGGATTTTGAATTTTGAATCTAAGATTGGGGTAAAAACCGAACCTGGAATTAGCAAATTTCCATAATAGCCGAGTGAATGAATGTTCCATTAACTTGATTAAAGATAGTCAGTAAATCAATTTTGTTAATCGTTAAGTAGTTGTGCAGAATAAATTATCTATTTAGAAGAGGAAACAGGTAACTGAAGGTAAAAGGCAAAAGGTAAGAGTTATAGCGGGAGGCAAGAGGCACTCATGCAAGAGGCAAAAGGCAAAAGTAAAACCCTTGTTGTCACTAGCTTTTAGCTTTTGAGAATTTCCTAACCACCTTGTCTACTGCTATATGATGATTCTCTCCCTTACACCCTTACACCCTTACACCCCTACACCCTTACACCCTTACACCCTGTCTGAATTATGCGAATTTTTAAACTACCTCGGTCTATACGCCAACTAAGTACCCATGTTTTAGCAATTTTTCTAGGAGTGCTGCTGACGGTTACTTCTTTGGCAGTTTTACCATCTCAAGCTGAACCCGCTCCTGCTGTAGTTGCTCAAAAGTCATCTCCTGCGGTTGCAGCTATTGGTAACAGCAGTTTTGTGACAGCTGCCGTCAATCGTGTTGGACCTGCTGTGGTCAGGATTGATACAGAACGGACGATTACTCGTCGGACTGATCCTTTTATGGAAGACCCTTTTTTACGGCGTTTTTTTGGTGATGGTTTTCCCCAACAGTCACCAACTGAACAATTACGCGGTCTAGGTTCTGGTTTTATTCTCGATAAGAGTGGAATAATTCTCACTAATGCTCATGTAGTTGATCAAGCTGATAAGGTGACAGTCCGTCTGAAAGATGGTCGCACTTATGAAGGTAAAGTTAAAGGTATTGATGAAGTCACTGATTTAGCAGTGGTCAAGATTAATGCTGGTAATGATTTACCTGTGGCATCTTTGGGTTCTTCTGAAAATGTTCAGGTGGGAGACTGGGCGATCGCAGTGGGAAATCCTTTAGGATTTGATAATACTGTTACTTTAGGTATTGTTAGTACATTAAAACGTTCTAGCGCCCAAGTGGGAATTAGTGATAAACGTTTAGACTTCATTCAAACTGATGCTGCTATTAACCCTGGTAACTCCGGTGGTCCGTTATTGAATGCTGGAGGAGAAGTAATTGGC
The DNA here is from genome assembly GCF_001586785.1 of Sphaerospermopsis aphanizomenoides BCCUSP55. Classification (GTDB taxonomy): domain Bacteria; phylum Cyanobacteriota; class Cyanobacteriia; order Cyanobacteriales; family Nostocaceae; genus Sphaerospermopsis_A; species Sphaerospermopsis_A aphanizomenoides_A. Next base: position 12,187 of record NZ_LUFH02000006.1, on the reverse strand, counting down.
ATCAATACAGCGATTCGTGCAGATGCGATGGGGATTGGGTTTGCCATTCCTATTGATAAAGCAAAAGCGATCGCTGCTCAATTACAACGAGATGGGAAAGTTGCTCACCCCTATTTAGGTGTGCAAATGGTGACATTAACACCCCAGTTAGCTCAACAAAATAACACTGACCCCAACTCTGTATTTGAAATTCCTGAAGTTAACGGCGTTTTAGTGATGCGGGTTGTACCTGAATCTCCTGCTGCTGCTGCGGGTATCCGTCGCGGAGATGTAATTGTCCAAATTGATGGTCAAGCAATTACCAGCGCAGATCAATTACAAAGAGTTGTGGAAGATAGCCGTCTGGGTCAAGTTTTGCAGGTAAAAGTGCAAAGGGGTAATCAGACACAAATACTTTCAGTGCGGACTGCTGAGTTGAAGGAGATACAGTAGGTAATAGGTGACAGGTGACAGGTGACAGGCGACAGAAGGCAAAAGGTAATAGATTATTCTCCTCTGCACCTCTGCACCCCTACACCCTACACCCTACACCCCACACCCCTGCCCCCTACACCCTTTCTTCACTGGCTAATTTGATTAAATTATCCAATTCTTGCTGCATCTGGCTTCTGACTAATTCATAGCATTCATTAACATAAGTGCGATCGCTTGCTGCTTCTTTTCCATAGTGTTCAAAAACAATGGGTGGACAAACCCTGGTGTACATCCGCACTGGTAAAGGAATATTCGGTAGTGGACCTACAGCTAAACCCCAGGGTAAACCCAGATAAATAGGGAACACTAGCGGATCAACATCAAACAGCCAAGGCATCCCCCATTTATGGAATTGCTGCATAATTTCATATAAATCAGCCAAGACAATGAGGGTATCGTGCGCTCCCCAGGAAATTGCAGGTACAATGGGTACATTTTCCCGTAGTGCTAATTTAATAAACCCGCGACGTTCAGCAAAATAGATTTTGTCCCGCATTTGATGGGGTCTAAATACATCTTCCGGACCACCGGGATAAACTAAGACACTAGCTCCCGAATGCAAAGCTGCATAGGCCATTTTCGGATGAGCCATAATTGCACCACCCTTCATAGCTAGTTCTGCGGCTGGAGGAAAAACTTGCCAGACTTTGGGATGCATTAAACCGTAAATTGGTCTTTCAAACCCAAAACGACGTAACCAGTCATACAGCATCATTGATGTATCTGGGGTTGCTAAACCGCCATTGTGAGAACCAACAACGAGGATTTTTCCTTCTGGGATATTTTCCCAGCCGCTGGTTTGGACTCGAAAATAGTAGTTATACAAAATTCCCAATAGAGGCATGAGATTTTCGATGAACTTTGGATCTCGCTCGTCCAAAGACCACCCTGGTTTTTTGTTCTGGGGATGTTTTAGTTGTAACATCGAGGCATGATTAGGAGTTCAGGAGTTCAGGAGTATGGCTAACGCCACGCTTCGCTATCAGGAGTATGGCTTGCGCCACGCTTCGCACTTCAGGAGTATGGCTAACGCCACGCTTCGCTATCAGGAGTATGGCTTGCGCCACGCTTCGCTATCAGAAGTTCAGGAGTTCAGGAGTATGGCTAACGCCACGCTGCGCTATCAGGAGTTCAGGAGTTCAGGAGTATGGCTAACGCCACGCTGCGCTATCAGGAGTTCAGGAGTCAGAAGAAAGAAGAAAGAAGAAAGAAGAAAGAAGTAATTTTTCCCCTGCACCCTACACCCTACACCCTACCCCCTGTTGCTTTCCAAGTCCCGTGAAAACTATGGGGAATAACACTGGGTAGACCGATTTTACAAACAGGTTCTTCATCCAAGCGATCGCTATCAAATATCCAAACTTCGCTATTATGGGAATTTCCGTCATAAACCACTGTTAACACCCAACCTTGCTCACGGTTTTGGCTATCGGTAACGTGAAGGGGTTCGGAAGGATAGCGATTTTCTCCCAAGTCTGCTTCTGTGAGAGTATTGGTTTTGTGGTCAAAACGAGCGATCGCATTTAATATCTCTTCACTTGGGTTAGTTCCTTCTCGAAATATAGACATATATGTATAACGAGAAAATTGACCCACATTTTGTTGTGGGACATTGGTAAACTCACAATGTCGAGCTAAAAGTTGCTCATGTTTAATTACTTTGCCAGTTTGGGGATCAAGTTGAACTCGTAAAAATTTACTGATAGCAGCAGTGTGGGTTTCACCAGTAGCTAATTCCTTAAGATATTGATTAGTTTGAAAATCTGCATAACCAGGAAAATCCACAATTACTGCACCACTATCATCAACATAACCATTAGCAAAATGCCACTGAAACCAAGGTTCTGTTTCTCCTTGACTCACCACAGATAATGTTTCCTTGTCGAGAACCATAATCTCAGTACCTAATTCTGGTCGCCATTCTAGAGAATCACTATAATTACTTAATCCTATCAATACAGGAAGTAAATTTAAACGCACTGGGGGAATAAAAAATACCAGATACTGTCCCGCTAACACAAAATCATGAATTAGTGGTACTCCTTGGAGTGGATAGGCGGCTTGTTGGATAATTTGTCCTGTAGAGTCACTTTTATAAATATTTAGTGTGCCATTTAATCCTGGAGTAACACTAAAATTAAAAATTTCTCCTGTAAATGGATCTTGTTTATAGTGTGCAGAATAACTGAAGTCATGATCTAAAGTTCCTAAATTATCTTCGCCCCAAGTTTCTAAAGTTTGTAAATCTAGTGCATAAGGTTTTCCACCTTCCCACAATGCTAAAAGTTTATGTGGAAGTGCCAATACCGATGTATTAGCTGCATTTTTCACAGGTTTTATCCACTGATTCCAAATTACCCCCGGTGCAGTCATGCCATAATTACCATACAAAAATTTACCTGCGGCTTCCTCTTTTTGATACCCAGTAGTCTGCACATAGCGATACACCCCGGTAGCACCTGCATCAGTAAAATGCACTGCGAGAATAGCCCCATCCCCATCAAACCAATGTCCCACAGGCACACCACCCCGTTCTAAGCGTGCAGGTCCATTACGGTAAAGTGTCCCCCGTAACCCATCGGGAATTTTACCTGCGAGAATAGGTAATTGCGTGAGAGGAAATTCTGTTGCAGGTTGAGATATTGCTTTTGCCCAAGGTTTTTTAGTTGACTTTTTATCAATTGTCTGCATGGTAATTTATACCTCTATATACTCCTGTATAGATAATTTTTAAAACCATCATTAGTTCTTAACCAAATACTACTAAAGTATGAATGTGAAATTGATGTTGTGATTGTACGTATATATTCAATGTAAAACAATGTTCAAACGATTGGATAAAAAAGTTATTGGTTTCATACTTTTGGCTCTGATATTTGCCCTAAGTTACCAACAACACATATTCGCTAAGAATACATCTACCCAAGGTAATGTCATCTTCATCCATCCAGATGGTACAAGTGCGGCTCACTGGGGAGCAACTAGGATACTTTACCAAGGTGCAGATGGCAGGTTGAATTGGGATAAAATGTCCAATTTGGCTGTTTACCTGGGACACATGAAAAACCAATTATCTGCAACTTCCAACGGTGGCGCAGTGACTCATGCTACCGGGGTAAAGGTAAATGCTGACTCTTTCGGGTGGGATGAAAACGGTAAACCGATAGTCGCACTTTCTGGGAAACCGCAAACAATTATGGAAGAAGCCATTAGTGCAGGAAAAGCAACAGCTATTATTAATTCTGGTGTAATTCATGAACCGGGAACAGCGGCATTTTTAGCTAAAACAGCAAGTCGTCGTAATTTTGCAGACATCACCAAACAAATAGTTGAATCTGGTGCGGATGTAATTTTAGGTGGTGGGGAAATGTGGTATCTTCCCAAAGGAGTAGCCGGAAGACATAGCACTGCTGCACAAAGTCAAAGAACCGATAATTTAAATTTAGTAGAAATAGCGAAAAAGAAAGGTTACACCGTTGTTTACAACCGTGATGAATTATTGCAGTTACCAACAAATACCCAAAAGGTGTTAGGAATTTTTGCGGCTGACGACACCTACAACGACGACACAGAAGAAAACTTGAAAAAACAGAATTTACCGTTATATGTTTCCACTGCACCAACGGTAGCAGAACAATTGGATGTAACGTTAAAGATATTATCGCAAAAACGCAAAAATTTCTTGATTGTTTTGGAAGAAGAAGGAACAGATAATTTCGGTAATTATAATAATGCCATTGGTTGTCTCACAGCTTTAAAACGTGCTGATGATGCTGTTGGGGTAGCAATGAAATTTATTGAGAAAAACCCCAAGACTTTATTAGTAACTGCCGCTGATAGTGACGCTGGTGGTTTAGAATTGGTGGGGGCAACAGAGAAAGAATTTCCCTTTGATAAACCCTTACCAGAAAAAGGTAAAAATGGCGCACCTTGGGATGGGAAAGAAGGAACAGGAACGTTACCTTTTATTTCTGCACCTGATAAACAAGGTAGGCGTTTTCCCTTTGCTATCTCTTGGTCTGGTTTTGGAGATAATGCCGGAGGAATTATAGCGAAAGCGCATGGTTTTAACGCTGGGTTGTTGAATGGAACGGTGGATAATACAGATATTTATCGGTTGATGTATCGGTCTTTGTTTGGGAAGGAATTAAGTAGGTGACAGGTGACAGAGTTAAAAGGGTTTTACTGTCTACGTTTTATCATCTGTTGAAAGTAGAAAAATAAAAGCCAAAAATTGCTGGGGTATGATTCCCCAGTTACCTTCTATGTCTGTTCACCTAAACGTAGAGGGATAGAAACTTTAGGAATTAACCATTAAGGCTTTTTTAGAGATTTTCTAGAAACTCCTCAACAGAAACTCCAGCTTGATTGAGAATACTTTTGAGTGTTCCTACGGCTACAGTTTTGTTATGTAATGGTACAACACAACCAACTTCGATGATTTTCTGTTCCTCGTCTTCCTGTACAAATTGTTTTTTTAAAATTACATGACTTCCTCGTTGTCTGACCTGGACAAAGCCTAAACGTTGCAGAACATAAATAACCTCAGAGGGTTTAATTCTCGGTAATTTAGGCACTGGTAGCCACCTCAAATGTAGTCAGTAACCGACGAGGTGCATTTTCAGACAGCGGAAATTCCTCTAAATACAGTTCTGTTGCTTCCTGCAAATTAGCAATAGCTTCTTCTATCGTCTCTCCCTGACTAGCAGTTCCCACCTCTGGACATTCGGCAACGTAAACATCATCCTCCCAATACAAAATTGCTGTTAAGGTGAGAGTTTTCTTTTTCAGAACTTGTTGTAATGAAGTCATAAAGTTTTTAGTAGTTTATATTCCTATTTCCTATTATCCCTCAATTATCTGGAGGTAACAACATCCTCCCCTCTATTTCTTCCCAGGTTGTAGGAGACACCCGCACCGCAGCATATTTACATTTAATCATTAGATAATTAGCGTAGAGATAATTACTGAATGCTGTTATTTCTTCCTCAGATAAATCAACTATTTCTAAAGTGAGATTGAAAAAAGCTAACCAATTTTCATGGATATACCCAATTATGAACTGACCTATTTCTTCTATCAATGTCAAATCCATTTCTTCTACTTGCTTACTTTCAGTCACTAGTTCTTCTGTAGATTTAAATCGCTTAATCAAAACATCAAGATTAAGACAACTAAAAATTTCTAGCTTTTTAATTTCGTTAGTTGTTGCCACAGATTGAATGTATAATTGTGCGAAAATTTTAATTTTGGTTTTGGTGTCGCTACTAAAGTTTAAATTTGCATGAGCATAGCTAGAGAGACGTATTTTGAAATAATTGATAATTTCCTGAATAGGAATATCATAATAACCAGCGATACTGACTGGCATGGAATAGAGATAAGCATTAAGCTGTTACGCACCTAAAGTTTATAATCCTAAAATGGTTAAGTCTTGTGGGGTGGGTATCTTGCCCGCCAGAATTATACAAATTAAATGCACAACAGCTTAGCAATAGGAATCTGAATACCTTCAGCCCCCTCTTTTGTTATGTTCTTTTTTATTGCATTAATATTGACAAAACCACAAGCAATTGCGGCTGCACGTTTCCCAACTGGTTTATAATCACCTTGAGATCCTACTGTGACTTCTTCCGCCCAACTTAATAAATTTCGTAGTTTATCGGTATTGATATATTTTTGTGCTTCCTTTTCCATCAATAACAACAAATCATCGGCACCACCCCGCATTACCCCAGCAACTAATAAAAATACCTCTTTCCAGCGTTCATCTGTCAGGTGTTCAGTGACTAATTTTTCAACTATGCGATGATCATCAATATATTGTGCCGTTAAATATTCCTGTAGTGTTAAATGAGAAAATGAAAATACATCTTCTGCTCGTTCTACTAAAATTCCTTGTTGCACTGCAATGGCATTTAAAACTTTTTCGCCATCTAAATGCTGTGGTGCATTCAGGTTACTTGCTAGAAATTTTTTAATTTGTTCAACAATTTCCCGTTGGGAGAAAAACAGGTGATTAGATTCAAAACCTGTATAGGCAATTTCTGAAAGTAATAACTCTTCTAATTCTGTATGCAGTCCTTGATAAATTTCATCTCGTAAGATTCGCTTTTCAGATGCCCATTCTTCTAATAATATCCGCAAAGCTTTTTTATATAGCACACTGCGATTATTGGGAAAATTTTGGGAACGGTCATAAACTAAACAAAGAAAAGTCAACAATAAAGGGGTGTGTGCCAACTCTTTTGCAGCTTCATTTTCTGGCTTTTGCAATAATTCCCAACATTTATCCCCTGTTTTCGCCTGTTGATCACTTTCTCCATGAAACCAATTCTTTATAAATTGCTGAATTTGTTCATCATCAAAATCAGCCATAGCCACATCAGTAAACCGTTGAAAATTATTGCGATAAGCGGCTATACGACAGGAAATTATAAAGCGATTTTCATGATACTTATCAACAAAGCTTTGAATTTTATTTATAACTTCATTTAAGTTTTGATTTGGAACTTCATCTAACCCATCCAAAAGAATTAATAATTTACCTTGTTCTAACGCTTTAGCCGTAACCTGTTCTGGGAAGGGAAAACCACAAATATCAAATTCTTCAATAATAAATTTTTCAATATTAATCTCGCTAGATGCAAACCTCTTTAATTCGATAAAAACAGGAATGCGGTCATGTTTAAATTCTCCTTGTGTACCTTTGATTTCTTCTAATCCTATCTTTCTTAAAAATGTGGACTTACCTGCACCTTGTTGACCCAGAACCATCAAATACGGTTTTTCATTGGCAACTTTAATTCCTGGTTTTTTACAATCTTGAGAATTAAACCTGCGGCTTTCTGCTTTACGATATGATTCTTCTAATTTCTCGATAGATTCAAAACTACTGATAGCATCATCATTTAGAAACTGCACTGCTGTATAGACTGACTCTAACTTAACAGGTTCACGCATTATCAATACTTTGAGAATGCCGTGTCGTTCTCTATATTTATTTTCATATTTCCCGCAAGCTGTAGGAATGGCATTTTTTGCTTCTTCAGTTAAATTTTGACCTAATCTGGTAATAATGTCCCAGACAGTTTTCACAATGGGAGCAACTACAGCGGTAACAAGTGGGGCTGGCAGATGTTCAAATCCTGTCATAATAGGGAGTCAGTGAATATGCCTAAAAAATCTATTTAAATATTCTTATTACTACATTAAACCCCATTATGACCACCAAAACCACCTTTAACTCGTGGGTAACTGATCCTATTAATTGATTTGCGCCTCTAGCCAAGATGACAAATCAGCTAAACTGTTAAAATCTAACAGTGCTTCACTCAAATCTTCCAAAACAATGCATTTATTGGTGGATTTTTCAACAATTCAAATAGTAAAGTGGGAGATTGTTGAAACAGTTTGTAAAAAATAGAGTCCCGACGCATGAAGGATTTTACTTATTTTACTTTTAAATCTGGGATACATTTAATCATATATTAGATTGGGAGTGTACCAATTTTTGGGAAATCTCTGGCAATTATAAACAACTTCACTATGACCACTTTCAACTCCTGGGTAACTTGTCCCAAACCCAACCCCAACGCCAAATTACGCTTATTCTGTTTACCCTACGCAGGTGGTAGCGCGACAATATTTCGCACCTGGCCTAAAAATTTACCTCCAACTATCGAAGTGTGTCCCATAGAACTTCCAGGAAGGGGAAGACAAATGCGACTACCTCTTTACACAAAAATGCAGCCTTTAGTTCAGGAAATAGCAGAAAATCTCATTCCCTATTTAGATAAACCTTTTGCAATTTTTGGTCATAGTATGGGTGGACTGGTGAGTTTTGAATTAACTCGTTTATTGCGGTCAGATTATAATTTTACTCCATTACATCTATTTATATCTGCTCGCAATGCACCACAAGTTTCTCCCACAAAAAGAAAAATTTACAACTTACCAGATGCAGAGTTTTGGCAAGAAATTCTTAATTATAATGGCACTCCTGATGAAGTGACAGCAAATCAAGATATTATCGCAGTTTTTTTGCCAATTCTGCGGGCTGATTTTACGGTGTTAGAGACTTATATTTACACACATCAACCACCATTTGATTTTCCTATTAGCGTATTTGGTGGGTTGCAAGATCCAACCTTTGCTGATTATGAACTAGAAGCATGGAAAGAACATACAACAGCAGCTTTTTCTTTACAAATGTTTGAAGGTAATCACTTTTTTATTAATTCAAATCAAAATCAAAATGGTTTATTGAAAAGTATATCTGATATATTAGGTGACAGGTGACAGGTGACAGGTGACAGGTGACAGGTGACAGGTGACAGGTGACAGAAGGCAAGAAAGAGATTATTCTCCCCTGCACCGCTGCTTCTCCACACCTTATTTAATCAACTCCTCTAATGCCACAAATAAATCCTTTGTCAAATCACTTACTCCTTGTCTTGAAGCCTGTTTATTGCCTTGACAAGCTTCCCATCTTTCAGTGACACAAATCGGTTCACCTACGTTAATCATTGCTTGTTTTAAACCTAAACGTGGTCTTCCGGGCAAGGTTGAATCTTTAATGCGAGACAGCATATCAAACATTAATAATATTGTTTCCGCAAATCTATCTGCTGTGGGTTTTTCTTGGATATAGTTAGCAGTAACCGCCACAAAACTTTCTGCTATTCTCATGTGCTGCATTCGCAAATCTGCTTCTTCTGCTACCCAGTCAGCAAGACCACGTTTGAATGGTGGTAAACTATTAATATCTGCTATATCATCACGATAAATATAATTCCATCCAGCTTCTTCTAACCGCCGACATCTATCAATAAAACTACCTTGCGCCTGAACATTAAAATACTGTTCACAAACTTGTAATGCTGTATCCATTAACCGATGTAATCTGGTAATTAACACCTCATTAGCTGGTGTAGTTGCTTCAGAAGTAATTGCTGGTAAATCTCGATGATAGAAACGGTGATAAAATTCTTCCATTTCCGTAATTAAATATTCAGCTAAATACAAAATCCGCTGATATAAAATTTCTTCTGGCTGCTTTCCAGTTTGATTAATTTCTGTAACAGGTAAACCGCTATCAGCTTCTAATTTTGATAACAACCAATCTATTTTTGACCAAGGTGGGTTAACGTAACTATATTTAATGCTAATAGGAATGATAAAAACGGTTTCCTGACGGTTAGCTTTTTGTAAATCTTCCACACACCAAAAACCTAACTGTGCTACACCCGGTTCTAAAGGGCTGACAATCCCACTATGACCATTTGTACCACCTTCTGGTGCGATCGCAATGGGCATTTTTGCATTGGCAAATAAATCTCGCACCATTTGAATAGCGTTTCTGTCTACTTTTCTCCCCCGACGCACAGGTACACCACCAACTTTAGAGAATAACCATCCTAACCAATTTCCTGCCCATAATGTCATTCCTCTTTCATACATAAAATGACTGTGGACTGGATATTTTAAGGAAATTCCTTGTTCACGCGCTACTTTAGGAACAATCCGAGAAAGTAAATATAACATAGTTAAGGGATCTTCGACTTCTGGATGCCGAAAGGCAATTAAAAAGCGAATTTTCCCTGCTTGAAATTCCTGGTATAATTTAGCTAAGTTTTCAGCATTTTTAGCTTCAATTTTCACAATACCTGCCGGTAGCCAAGGTCTAGTTCTCACCCGCATAATAAAGGGCAGAAACAAAGACATAAACTTGAGTATCAGAGGATTAAAGCGTGGGGGAATAAATTTTAGTGGGGGTTGGGTGGAATGAATTGATTTTGGCAAGTTTTTCTCCTGTAATGTAGCGAAAAAAGTAAAAAGAAAGCAGTTGATTTGAGATTTATTCTGTTGGTTTAATTATGATTAATTATGATACTAAATGCTAAAAGAATATGAACACAACACCAGACGAAAAACAATTCGCACCAGCAACCCAGCGCAACCGTGAACCCATTTTGCAGGTACTTTCACAAGTATTACCGACAAATGGAACTGTTTTAGAAGTCGCTAGTGGGACAGGAGAACACGCAGTATTTTTTGCACCCTGTCTAGCACCTCTGAAATGGCTACCTTCTGACCCCAACCCTACATTACGCGATAGTATTACAGCTTGGTCAGGGGAAATTCAAAGTGATAATCTTTACCCACCAATAGATTTAGATGCAAAGTCACCAATTTGGCCAGTAGAACAGGAGGCAATAATTGACTCGCCAATTGTCGCCATAGTCAACATTAACATGATTCATATTTCTCCTTGGTCAGCTTGTCTGGGACTCATGGCTGGGGCTGGGCGGATTCTTCCTTATGGTGGTATCCTTTATTTATACGGGCCTTACAAAGTCAACGGAGGACATACTGCACCCAGTAATGAGGCTTTTGATGAGTCGTTAAAGTCGCAAAACCCAGAGTGGGGAGTGCGTAATTTAGAGGATGTGGTACAGGCAGCCAAAAACGAAAATCTGACTCTGCACAAAACTTACCAGATGCCAGCCAACAACCTATCGCTAGTGTTTAGACGTGATTAATGGAGGTTAGCGGACTCGAACCGCTGACATCCTGCTTGCAAAGCAGGCGCTCTACCAACTGAGCTAATCCCCCGTAACAATTCAAAATCTAAAATTCAAAATCTAAAATTCAAAATTAAAGTGCTTCTTTTTTTACTAAAAAAAGGTTAATTTTAAATCTTGACAACATAATACCCTAATATTCTTTGTTTGTAAATATATGACACCAAAAAATATTTTAGTTGTAGCTGCCCTGTATAAATTTGTCAGTTTACCTGACTATGTGGAAATACAAGCACCTTTATTGTCTTTTTGTCAGGAACAAGACATCAAGGGGACACTGTTACTAGCAAAGGAAGGAATTAACGGGACTATTGCTGGTTCTCGTCAATCTATTGATACTGTTTTAGCGTTTCTGCGTAGTGACTCACGGTTAGCAGATTTAGAACATAAAGAATCTTACACAGACACCCAACCCTTTGGCAAAATGAAAGTGCGGTTAAAAAAAGAAATTGTGACTTTGGGAATACCAGAAGTTGACCCCAATGAAAAAGTCGGAACTTACGTTAATCCGCAGGAATGGAATGATTTAATTTCTGACCCAGAAGTGACAGTAATTGATACTCGTAACGATTATGAAGTCAGTATTGGTACTTTCAAAAGGGCAGAAAATCCCCAAACGCAAATATTCAGAGAATTTCCGGAATACGTGAGTAATAATCTAGACCCTCAAAAACATAAAAAAGTCGCTTTATTTTGTACTGGTGGAATTCGTTGCGAAAAAGCCTCATCCTATATGCTTAACCAAGGCTTTGAAGAAGTTTATCACCTCAAAGGTGGCATTCTCAAATATTTAGAAGAAGTACCCAGCGAAGAAAGTTTGTGGGAAGGAGAATGTTTTGTTTTTGATGAACGAGTTGCAGTTCGTCACGGCTTAGAAGAGGGAAATTATGAATTATGCTTTTGTTGTGGACATCCCATTGCGGAAGACGACAAAACCTCACCCAAGTATGAAGAAGGCATTTCCTGTCCTCACTGTTTTGATAGCTTGACAGCAGAAAAAAGAGCGCGACAACAGGAGAAATGGAAACAGTATCAGTTACAGGTGACAGGTGACAGGTGACAGGTGACAGAAGGTAACAGAAAAAAGGCAAAAGGTAATAGATTATTCTCCCCCTGCCTCCCCTGCC